>JAZQFP010000097.1:0-30866 GCA_045539555.1 Candidatus Ornithomonoglobus sp. | reverse complement strand
GATTGCACATTCCTTAGCGCCAACCTTACCGTCGCAACGGTCAAGTATCCATAGAAGAACACGCATATTGTCGCCAAAGCCTGGCCATAGGAAGTTGCCCTCGTCGTCCTTTCTGAACCAGTTAACGTGGAAAATCTTGGGTGCCTTCTCGCCAAGCTTCTTACCCATCTCTAACCAGTGGCCCCAATATGTTGCCATATTGTAACCTACGAAAGGCTTCATAGCCATGGGATCACGACGCACAACACCTACTGCACCCGCAGCTGCTGCTGTTGTCTCTGATGCCATAATAGCACCTACGAATGTACCATGCTGCCAATCTCTTGACTGATATACAAGAGGAGCACACTTAGCACGACGGCCACCGAATACGATAGCTGATACGGGTACACCCTGGGGATTCTCAAACTCACTTGAAATGCAAGGACAGTTAACAGCGGGAGCTGTAAATCTTGAGTTAGGATGAGCAAGTTTCTCACCTGCTGCAATAAACTCAGGACCATTAACCTTAGCGCCCTTCCACTCTGTTGCATTAACGGGAGGATTCTTATCAAGACCTTCCCACCAAACTGTTAGGTCATCATTGTTGATACCAACGTTTGTAAAGATTGTATTCTTCTTTGTTGATTCAAGAGCATTGTAGTTTGTCTTAACTGATGTTCCTGGTGCAACACCGAAGAAACCAGCCTCGGGGTTAATTGCATATAGTCTGCCGTCAGGTCCGATATTTAGCCATGCAATATCATCACCAACTGTCCATACCTTGTAACCCTTCTCCTTAAGATACTCCGGAGGAATAAGCATTGCAAGGTTTGTCTTACCACAAGCTGAGGGGAATGCAGCACAAATGTACTTAACCTCACCCTGAGGATTTTCAAGACCAAGAATAAGCATATGCTCTGCCATCCATCCCTGATTCTTACCAAGGTATGAAGCAATTCTTAGAGCAAAGCACTTCTTACCAAGAAGAACGTTACCGCCGTAACCTGAGTTAACTGACATAATTGTGTTATCCTGCGGGAACTGAACGATATATCTCTCTTCGGGATCAATATCCTTTCTCGCATGTAGACACTTAACGAACTCAGCATCGGGGTCATTGCCCAACTGGTCAATAACTGCCTTACCAACTCTTGTCATAATAATCATATTTAGTACAACGTAGATTGAGTCTGTTAGCTCAATACCAATCTTTGAGAAAGGTGAGCCAATGGGACCCATTGAATAAGGGATAATGTACATTGTACGGCCCTTCATTGAACCCTCATACAAAGCGTTTAGCTTAGCGTACATCTTTGAGGGCTCCATCCAGTTGTTAATAGGACCAGCTTCCTCTTCTGTGGGAGTACAGATAAATGTTCTGTCCTCTACACGAGCAACGTCATTCACAGCTGTTCTGTGGTAGTAACAACCGGGAAGCTTTTCGTCATTTAGTTTCATCATTTCGCCCGTAGCGACTGCCTCTGCTCTAAGAGCTTCAATCTGCTCATCGCTACCGTCAATCCATACCTGCTGGTCAGGCTGGCACATATCTGCCATTTCCTTTATCCACGCAAGAACTGTCTTGTTTTGTGTCATGGTTTTTTCCTCCTGCACATAAATTTTATCAATAGAGCAGTGATTTTACACACTCTAATTTTCATAAATCATTTATAGAATTGAAAATCCTACTCAAACAATTATATTATACCACATTTTTCCCTATTTGAAAAGTAGTAAATTGAAATTTTTTTCTTTTTTGTTATTTAGGTGTAAAATGGTTTTTTCATAGTCAACACTTTAATCATAATGCACAAATAAATTTTCTTGCAAAAGTCGGTAAAATATGCTAAAATATAACCTGTACCGATTGGAGATGATTTAATGCTTGGTGCAATATTTGACATAGACGGAACAATACTTGATTCTATGACCGTTTGGGTAGACATTACAGATGAATTTTTCAAAGAGCACGGTATTGATATAACAGATGAAGAAAATCTGAAATATCAGGAGATGTCCTTTGAAGAAAGCTTAATTGCTATCCATAACGAGCTTTTACCAGATATGAGTGTTGAGGATATGTTTGCAGAATTTCAAAGACGGGCCAGAGAAGCCTATGCTAATACACTTCCCGCAAAGCCCTATGTATGTGAATATGTAAAAAGTCTTTATGAAAAAGGTGTGAAACTGGCAGTTGCAACATCGGGCTTTCCCGAGCTTGTAAAACCTGCACTTGAAAGACTTGGAATATACCATTGTTTCTCTGTGTTTTCCTATTCCTCAGAGGTAGGATGTTCAAAATCAAACCCTGATATATATTTACTATGTGCAAAACGTATGGGACTAAGCCCAGAAGACTGCACTGTGTTTGAGGATATTATAACAGGCATCATAAGTGCCAAGGGCGCAGGTTTCTCTGCAATCGCCATTGCTGACCCTACCAACGCCCACGAAAAATCAAGGCTCATACAGTATTCTGACCGCTATATTACGGGGTGGGAAGAATTACTGAGCAACATATAAAAAAGTCACTATCGTGACTATCGTTCGCATAGCTCACTCCATAGGAAGACTTTTTTGTAATTTAGGAAATTACAACTTAAAAGTAGTAATTTCCTAAAAGATAAAAAGGCCACAGCCGATGCAAGACGGTTGCGGTCTTTTGTTTTGCACGAAAAAACAGAACTCTTAATAGAGTTCTGTTTTATTTAGTTTATAATGTATCACTTTACTATTCGTCTTGCACCAAGATAGCAGTCATCATAATAACCGCTCTCTATGGTCGAATATCTGATTACATCTCCCGTTCTGGGTGAATGAATCATCTTTCCGTCGCCTACATATATTCCCACATGAGATGGATCATCTCCTGAGCCAAAGTAAACAAGGTCTCCTGGAAGCAGGTCCTCACGGTCCACGGGTGTTCCGTCATTATCCCACTGTGTATATGTAGTTCTGGTTATGTTATAACCGTTTTTACCAAACACGTACTGAACAAAACCTGAACAGTCAAAGCCATCAGGCGTTGTTCCACCCCACACATAAGGTGTGCCTAAAAACTTCTCTGCATAATCAAGTATATCCTGAACATCGGGATTATCTGACAGATATTCCTTCTCGTCAGGCTTAACCTTGTCTACTGATGAGGGTATCTCATCAGGGTCAATAGACTCCACAGATGGTCTTGGGGTTGTTACGGGTGTATTGACTTTCTTTGTGTAATTGTAAGTAAAATCAATCGGTAAACTGTAAACTTCCGAGCCGTCATATAACACGGCACCGATAATAATTGTGTAATTGCCGTTTGATAAAGTTTTATTTGTTATTGCAATCTTGTTGGACATAACATCCTTCAATACTACCGGGGTTGCGTTCTCATCCTTAATTATAACATGATACTTTCTTACGTTATAATCATAATCGCAATCCCACTTAACATCAAATTCCTTATCTGTAATTACAGCTCCGCTTTTTGGTAGAAGTATTGTAGGAACTGAAATATTAGAATATGTCTTTGACTTAAACTTCTCATATGAACGATTAACACTTACTATGGCCTGTTCTCTTGATGTGGCGCCAAGGGGATTTAGCACAGTGTCGCTCATACCTGTCAGAAGTTCATAATTAAGTGCAGTATTAACTGATGACATTGCCCATGAGCTGGTCTGGTTTCCGTCCTCAAAAGCGGAGACATACGCCATATCAGCTCCGTCTGCTATGTTAAACACTATCTCACTTGCGGTCAATGTGCTAACAAGCATCTTTGCCATTTCTTCTCTTGTAACTAATCTGTCAGGGGTAAAAGTGGTATCACTTGTACCATTGACAATACCATAATTATACGCCTGTGCTACTGCTACACTGTCAGTATCTTCAAAAGGTGAAGATATACGCTCAGGCAAGCTCTCATTGGTGAGCTTTTTGTACAAATTCATTGCAAGTTCGCAGAATTCCTCACGAGTGATGGAATCCTTTAGATTATTCGATACAACCGAATATGAAACCAAGCCTGCTTCACTGGCTGACTGATACCCTGGAACTGCCCAGTTGCTTAAATCTGCAGCAAAAGCTGATGTTCCAAGTACAGCAGTTAATGAAATTGCACTGAGAATCATTTTCTGTACGATTTTCATAAAGAATTAGTCTCTCCTTTTCTTCTGTCCTCTGGACAGAACTCTCTCAATATTAACCTATTGAGATTTCATTTCTTACTGCGTGATACTTTCTTTTTCTTGCTTTTGATAATCTAAAATAAACTAAACATTACAGTTTACGCTATCCATTCTACCATAATAATGGTATTATGTCAAGGTTTTTAACTGAAAATTTTACAAAATTGTTAAGAAGTAGTTTAATAGTTGTTAAAATTTAGAGCTTTTTACCAACAAAAAACCGCCCCATATAAGGGACGGTTTGTATGTTTTTAGTTCTGTGAATAGCTGTAATTGGGTGCTTCTTTTGTAATGTAGATGTCATGGGGATGTGATTCTTTAAGACCTGCACCTGTAATTCTGATGAACTTGCCATTCTTTTTAAGTTCGGGAATTGTAGCTGTACCGCAATAACCCATTCCGCTTCTCAGACCGCCGATAAGCTGGAATACAGTATCTGACAAAGGTCCCTTGTAGGGTACACGACCCTCAACGCCCTCGGGAACAAGCTTCTTTGAACCTGTCTGGAAATATCTGTCCTTTGAACCCTTTTCCATTGCTGCCAATGAGCCCATACCACGATAAACCTTAAAGCGTCTACCCTGGAATATTTCAAACTCACCAGGGCTCTCATCGCAACCTGCAAACAAGCTACCCATCATAATAACATCTGCACCTGCTGCAATAGCCTTAACACAGTCGCCACTATACTTAACACCGCCGTCTGCAATAACGGGAATTCCATGCTTCTTAGCTTCGTTACATACATCATATATTGCAGTAATCTGAGGAACGCCGATACCTGCAACAACTCGTGTTGTACAGATTGAGCCAGGGCCAATACCAACCTTTAAGCAATCTGCTCCTGCTGCAATAAGTGCCTTTGCAGCCTCTGCTGTTGCAATGTTACCTGCAATCAGCTGTAAGTCAGGATACTTAGCCTTAACCTCTTTTACCTTGTTGATAATATTCTTTGAATGTCCGTGAGCAGAGTCTAATGCAACCACGTCAACACCTGCTGCAACTAACGCTGCAACTCTATCAAGGCAATCGTCTGTAACACCAATAGCAGCACCAGCAAGAAGTCTTCCCTGACTATCACGGGCTGAATTGGGATACTGTACTGCTTTTTCTATATCCTTAATTGTAATAAGTCCCTTTAACTTGTTATCTTTATCGACAATAGGAAGCTTCTCAACCTTATGATGTGAAAGAATTTCCTGTGCCTCTTTAAGTCCTGTCCCCTCGGGTGCAGTTATAAGATTCTCTGATGTCATTGACTCTGAAATCTTCTTTGAGAAATCTGTTTCGAATCTAAGATCACGGTTTGTAATAATACCAATAAGGACATTGTCCTCATCAACAATGGGTACACCTGAGATTTTATATGTTCCCATCAAATCATCAGCATCTTTTAATGTGTGATCCTTTGACAAACTGAAAGGATTAACAATAACTCCGTTCTCTGAGCGCTTAACCTTATCAACCTCTGCCGCCTGTTCTTCAATCGTCATATTCTTGTGAATAATACCAATTCCACCCTCACGCGCAATAGCAATCGCCATCTGCGCTTCTGTAACGGTATCCATTGCCGCACTCATAAAAGGTATGTTAAGCTTTATTTTCTTTGTCAACTGTGTGCCAAGCTCTACCATATTAGGAGTAATATCTGACTCCTGAGGAACTAATAGCACATCATCAAATGTAAGACCTTCTTTACCGAACTTGTCCATTGTCTTTTGCTCCTTTCCCGATAACCTTTCCATAAAAGGTGAGTATTTTATATATTGTATCAAAAAAATTTTAACTTTTCAATACTTTTACAAATTTTTTTGAGATTTATTAGATTTTATCAATATAATTTGTCAATACCTTGGTCATTGTGGCAAAATCACTAATCTTAAATACTTCTGTTTTAATCTGTGATGACCCTTTAAGACCTTTTATATACCAGGCAATATGTTTTCTTGCTTCTTTTATACCCCTGCTCTCACCCTTATCTTCCACAAGGCGAGTTATATGTTTCAAACAAATTTCAAGCCTCTCCCTTGGGGTTATAACCGTAGTAACCTGACCCTTTTCCAATAATTCTTTAATCTCTGTAAATATCCACGGGTTACCCTGTGCTCCACGGGCAACCATAACTCCGTCACAACCTGTATAGTCAAACATATTCTTAGCATCCTGTGCCGTCCAGATATCACCGTTACCTATAACAGGAATTTTAAGTTCGCTCTTTATTGTTTTAATAATATCCCAATCAGCTTTCCCGCTATAAAACTCTTTACGGGTTCTGCCGTGAACAGTTAACGCATCTGCACCATTTTCTTCAAGTATCTTTGCACAAACAAGGGAGTTGTCCTCCTCCCATCCCTTTCGCATTTTTGCCGTTACGGGCACGGGAGACGCGTCCTTAACCGCCCTCATTATTTTACCCATAAGCTCAGGAGTCTTCATGAGTGCCGAGCCATCCCCGTTATTTACTATCTTAGGCGCAGGGCACCCCATATTTATATCAATTACATCAGGCTTAAATTCCATCACCTTAGGAATAACCTCTGCCATTATTTCCGGCTCACTGCCAAAAATCTGTATAGCACAAGGAGACTCTCCTGACATATCCATTAAAGACGCTGTTTTCTTATCCTTATAATAAAGACCTTTGGCGCTTATCATCTCACTATAAACCATTCCTGCACCAAACTCGCGACACACCTCACGGAAAGGTTTATCCGTTATCCCCGCCATAGGTGCCAGAAAAATATTGTTTGAAAACTGTCGATTGCCTATTTTCAATTTGTCAACCTCCAAAAAATACCGCATCACAATGCGGTATTTTTATTTAATTCTGTGAATTCTTAGTTATGTCATACATTCTGCTCAACACCGTTATTGCCTGTTCCACGGTCATATTATCTGTGGGATAAATTTTATTGTAATCATCCAGTTGCAATAAACCTTTATCAATGCACCACCTGATATCATTAACGGCCCATGAGCCTACTTGTCCCCAGTCAGAAGTTTTTACTTTTGACGTTGTGCCCACATACATAAACAGCTTCGCAGTACGCGCCATAAATGCCGCCGCCTCCTGACGCGTTACAAGTCCGTCAGGATTAAAGTTCTCACCGTCAACACCGTTTATTATTCCAAGTGCATACAGACAGTCAATACCCTCATCACGATTTATACAATCACGGAAGCTTCCATACAAATACACCGTACCTGTTGCGTTCATATATTCATCCATACTTGCATAATTCCCTGCAACTGTAATGAAATTACATATAAGAATTGCCATTTCTTCACGGGTAATATTCTTAGTATATTTGTCAGTAAAATCATAAGGGACAAGTGATTTTGTTGCAGCTTCTGCAACTGTTACCTTCGACCATTCTGCCCTGGGCAATTTCAGGAAATCTTTATTGGTAACAACATTGAGATTAGTTCCACCATAAACTTCCCTGTCCTCATCATATAAGCTCTCCAACAAATATAATAATTTCTGCTGGTCATCTATCGGTGGCATATAGCAAATATAGTTCTGTTCTCCGTAAAGGCCTATCTGTATACCTGCATTGTAATAATAGCTTATAACATCGCCGTTTTTCATATTAAAATTAACACACGGCCCACGAAACGGGGTTGGGTTAATCTTACGCCACACAGTCATTTCACACGCCGTGTGGTAGAATTCTTCAATTTCTTCACGGGATAGGTTTGTATATATGTTTCTATCAATATCGCTTATGGTGGCCGAAGATATAGCATCGCTGTTAAATGCTCCCAAAGCATCTGCAAAAGTCATGGAATAAGGTAGTTTTACCACATCATACGCTTTTGCCTGTACGCTTATTGTCATAAAAACCATAAGCATACACATTATTCGCTTTAACATCTTAACCACCTCCCATATTATGACTTATATGGTGTTATAACTGCCTTTTCTCCATTAGGTAATTCAATGTATAACTCAACATACTTGGGATCGTCATAATCACGATATCCGTCAATTAGCTTAAACTCAGTAATATCAGCAGAGTTAATAACGCCTACATCGGTCATATCTTTATATGTTCCCTCCTGGTAGCTCTTTGTGTAAATAATATGATACAACATGGAGTCGTCATATACCTTGTAAAGATTTCTGCCAAAAATTGAGTCAATTGAGCTCATTCTGTAAAGGGCTACATTATCATTTGACATACGGTAAACACTGCCTGTTACCATTATATCTGTAAAGCATACTCCTGCAAGGTCCGATATAATGTATCCTGTGCCGCTTAACATAAGCTTTGATGCATAAGGTACTGTTGCCACAACACCGTCTTTTTCAAGAACTGTCAGTATGCCATTTTGATATCTGTAAAATCTTGCAGTTAGAGTATCTCCATTCTCGCTGATTACCAATTCCTTTGTTTCATCGTTTTCATCCACGTCCACTACTGCGAGTGAATGAACGCTTGTTATTGAGCCAAGACCCGCTGTATAATCAATTCCATCTATAACAAGTGCGGGCGTAGGATCTGCAAATAAATCTTCTGAGCGTGAGAACTCAACCTGCTCTGTAATGCCATCACCATCAAGGTCAACATCAAACAGCGCCATTCCGTCTGAATAAAACTCCGCCTGATCCTCCAATGTTCTGAAACCTGTCTTTAAGAATGCAAAAGCACGGTAGGGTTTCCCTGTTGTTGATACAAGAATAAGGCTGTGATGACCATCCCATGTAACAGAATAATTCATTGCCTCCGCAATAGCACGAACGGGAATCATTGTTCTGTTGTTAATGACATCAGCGGGTTGTTCGAGCTCTATTGCTTCTCCGTTTCTATACATTACCTTGTCGCCATACTTTATGGTAACAACATACTCATCATTTGAGATCGTAGCAGTCTGTGTGGGTTGGTCCCAAGTTACTGTTGCACCCGCCTTTTCAAATACTGCACGAACGGGCACTAATGTATGACCCTCAATAATAACTGGCTGCTGGTCCTCAAAAACTACCGCCTCATTATCAACCGTAACTGTTACTACATCATTTTCTGCCATTGCATTAAATGACATGGCTCCCATAATTCCTAAAACTGCAAAGCCTATAAATAACTTTCTAAGCTTCATGAAAATCAAATCCTTTCTTTAATTAAAGAATACAATACTTCTCCATATATTCTTCCATCTTGGGAATCATTGAATCATACTCGCCCGATTCCTTCAAATACTCATAAATATCTGCAACTGTAACGATAGCGTGAACATTAATTCCGTAGTCCTCGCCTACCTCCATAATTGCAGTCTTTCCTGGCGTATTTCCTACTTCACAACGGTTAACAGAGATAAACATATCCTTAACCTCAACATCTGCCGCACCTTTAAGGACGGGCATTGTCTCACGAATAGCAGTTCCCGCAGTAATTACATCCTCAATAATAATTACACGGTCTCCGTCCTGAGGCTTGTACCCTACGATTGAACCGCCTTCGCCGTGGTCCTTTTCCTCCTTACGATTGAAGAAATACGGCTTGTCTGTTCCAAACTCGTTATAAAGCGCTGCTGCACATCCTGCTGCCAAAGGAATACCCTTGTATGCAGGGCCAAACATACAATCAAATTCTTCACCAATTGTGTCCTTAACAAGCTGAGCATAAAACTTTCCAAGAATTGCAATCTGCTTACCTGTACGGTAGTTTCCTGTGTTTATAAAATAAGGTGTGTTTCTGCCACTCTTGGTAACAAAATCACCAAATCTCAAAACGTTTGACTCTATCATAAACTCAATAAATTCTCTTTTCTCCTGTGAAATCATTTTAACTGTCCTCCAACTTATATTAATCTAATAGTAGTATATCATAAAAAACAACCTTTGTAAATAAAAAAAGCGAGGAATTTTCCTCGCTTGTCTTTTCTTTTATCTGCCCTGGTTTTCTCCGGCTTCACGGAATTCTTTTTCTTTTGAGTCTACTATGTTTCTTACTTCGCCATACAAAGTATCACCCGTAACCTCATCTGACAACTCATACAGACTCTTAAATCTCTGTAACTGTTCATCTCCCACATACTTGGATAATGTTGTGTTGTCAAGAGCCTCTCCCAAGGGGGTATCTGTGGTAACTTCATCACCCCAGCCCATCTCGGCCTTTAATTCCTCAAATGTGCCAAGAGTACCATTCTTTTCTACAATCTTACCTACGGGAATATTATAGAAAACTGCACGTTCAAAAGTGTTCTTTGGCATATCCTCGGGTAGTCCGTATGATTTAAGAAACTCATCATACTCCATTCCCTTTTCTTTTGCCAAGTCTTCTGCCGTTCTTCCCGTTACATCAATATAATCTGCTTCATAGGGGTTAATAACACCTAAAATGGACATTATATTTGATGCTATAATACCAAGAACAAGTACCAATGCCGCACCAATGCCTATCTTTATCCAGGTCTTTCTCTTTTTGAATGTTCCGTCATCATAAACGACGGAATCTTCAATTGTAATCTTCTCGTCGTTCATAATAACCTCACAAAATATTATTCAGCGGTTTCTGTCTCAGGCTCTTCTGCTGTCTCAGTTTCTGCTTTCTCCTGAGCCTTTCTTTCAGCCTCAGCCTTCTTGTCGATAGTCTTTCTTACTTCGCCATACAATGTATCGCCTGTAACCTCATCACCAAAGCCATAGTACTCCTTGAATGTTTTTAATGCCTCTTCTCCTCCGCCAAGAATTACTGAAAGCTTTGCTTTTCCAAGCGCCTCACCTACTGTTGAGTTTTCTGTTACATCATCGCCCCAACCGTAGTATTCTTTATAATCTTCCAAAGTAAGACCACTGCTCTCAATGATTGTCTTTAACTTTACAGAATTGTTTGCAGCGTTCTCGTTTGTTGTTGCGGGCATCCATGCAGGAAGTCCCATAATATCCTTATACTCGCCAAGAGTATAACCGTTTTCCTCTGCGATTTCTTTAATTGATGCACCTGTTGTATCTGCATACATCATATTATAAGGGTTAAGAGCAGGAATTGTAGCCATTGCTGCAATAACAATCGCTATTACTACAACAACCGCACCGCCGATAACTGCACCAAGCTTACCACCTGATAAGCCTGATTTAACTTCCTCAGCAGTTTCTTCAACAAATTCAATAGCCTCTTCAACTACTTCTTCTGCAACCTCTGTCTCTGCCACTTCCTCTACTACCTGAGCATTCTCCTCTGCAACAGCATCTTCCACTGTCTCAACAACTTCATCAACTGTCTCTTCAACCGCCTCAACTGTCTCCTCTGTTGCTTCAACAACCTCCTCAACAGTTTCTTCTGCTGTCTCTACTACTTCGTCAAGATTTTCTAACTTCTTCTCATCCATTTTCGTAATCTCCTTTATTTTTATTATTCAGCAGCTGCCCCAGTATTTAGCATTTCCTCTGCCGCCTGAGCTGCTTCATACAAATAATTTGCATATCCATTCTTTATTTCCATGTCTTTTGTATCAGCTGTTACATCGTCACCAAGCTCATTCTCTGCCTTGTATGTAGCAAAGCTCTCTTCTGTGTATTCAACACCTGCAAATTCACAAAACTCTTCAAGTGATAATGCTTCCTGGAACTCTACCATAGTGCTGTCGCCTGTAATACCCTCTGCATTATAATTTGCAAGAAACTCTTCTGCTGACATACCTGAATAATCTGCAAGATCATTAATGGTAGCTTCTCCTGTCATAATCTTGTTCTGTAATCTCTGTACTTTACCGTTTTCTACTATATCACCAATAGGACCTGAAACTGCAAAAACTCCCAAAACAAATACAACTATTACTGCAAGTACCATTACCAATGTCAACTTATTTTTAGCCATTTTTTCTTCCTCCCGAAATATGTTAATAAATAAAAGCTGCTGTTATATTCCAAACAGCAGCAAAATTATATTCCGCCTCTGTATAAGACTCTTATATCATACCACTAACTGCGGAAAAAATCAATATCCATTTATTAAAAAACTGTAAATTATTTAGCGCCTTTTTTCTCAATTAAGTTTCTTATCTTTGTTGCAGGATCAAGCAACTTTGAGATTGTATCGTCATGGTTTAGTGTATCTACTAACAAGGCTACATACTTTGACATATCAACTGCCTGATGCCACTCACGTTCTGCAAGACCAGGATCCTGATAAATAAGATTTGTTGTGAAAATCTTGTCAATAACTCCATCCTCGTATGCCTTGTCAAATACTTCAAGACCATTTACGAACAAACCAAATGATGAGAATACGAAAATTCTCTTTGCGCCCTGTTTTTTAAGCTTATTCGCAACATCTATCATTGACTCACCTGATGAAATCATATCGTCAACAATGATTACATCCTTACCGTCAACATCACGGCCAAGATACTCGTGTGCAACAATGGGGTTCTTGCCGTTTTCAAGACGTGAATAATCGCGACGCTTGTAGAACATACCAAGGTCAAGTTCCAGAACTGAACTATAATACATACATCTTGACATTCCACCCTCGTCAGGTGAAATTACAACTGTATCAAATTTATTGAACTTAATGTCGGGAACTGCATTTACCAATGCCTTTATCATCTGATATGTGGGCTGCACATCGTCAAAGCCTGATAGAGGAATTGAGTTTACAATTCTCGGGTCATGAGCGTCAAATGTAATAACATTCTTAACACCCATCTTTGAAAGTTCTTGAAGCATAATAGCACAGTCAAGTGATTCACGACCGCTTCTTCTATGCTGTCTGCCCTCATAAAGCATGGGCATAATAACGGTAACTCTTCTTGCTTTACCACCCATAGCTGCTATAATTCTCTTTAAGTCCTGATAATGATCGTCAGGGCTCATATGGTTTTCGTATCCATACATTTTATATGTAACGCTATGATTAAAGCAATCACATATAATATAAACATCATGACCTCTTACAGTTTCGTCAATTACACCCTTACCCTCGCCTGTTCCAAATCTGGGACATGTAACATGGGTAACATAAGTCTCTACATCCTCAACATCCTTATGCATATTACGTAGATACCAGTCAACTTTTTCAGCGAAGTGCTCACAGCCCTTCATGCTGATGATACTTAGTCTGCCCACGGTTGGTGTAGCATCTGTTGTTATATCCTGAAATAAGTTGGTCATTGTGTTTCTCCTTTTTTCATACGGCTTTTGAAAATATTTCTTTTATAATAAAATTATAACATCATTTATTAATATTTGCAATTGTTTTAGAGAATATTTTTTGACAATTTTTTTATAATATAATTAAAAACTTTGTTTGATTTTACAAAAAACACAGGCAAATATATGTGCCTGTGTTTTTTATTCAACCTTCCATATGCTTTCCAAGGAAATCTGCTGCGGTTTCTGCCAGTTTATCCTCAACCTCTGTAACCTTTTCCCCGTCTTTTATTACAAACACAACTGAGCCGATTGTATCACCCTCAGAAATGATGGGCACAACAACCCCTGCATTGTATTTATCATTGCCGTCAGCAATGGAAACCACCCTTCCTGACTCATAAGTTACCGTAAGTTTTTCATTCATAAGATTATCAAGCTCATGAGAAACCCGTTTTTCCATAAGTTCTTTTTTAGGAAGACCTGAAACTGCAATTACATTATCACGGTCCGTGATACAAGCACCATGCCCTGTTGTCTTTGCCAATGTCTCAGCGTAATTTGTAGCAAAGTCGCCCAACTCACCAATGGGAGAGTACTTTTTGAAGATAACCTCCCCATCCTTTTCGGTAAATATTTCCAACGGATCCCCCTCACGAATTCGCATAGTACGGCGAATTTCCTTAGGAATGACAACTCTGCCTAAATCATCTATTCTACGAACGATTCCAGTAGCTTTCATATTGCATAAACTCCTTCTAAACTAAATTTATACTCATAGTATTTACTCTCAAAAGAAATTTATCCAAATATTTTACTGGTACAATTTTGAAAAATTAACGGGGGTTAAAAAACCTTGACAAAAATAGCATAGTATGGTAAAATGACTATTGTTCGTAAAAGCGGTTTATTCGGACAATTCGTATGGAGGAGTATCGAAGTGGTCATAACGGGCCGCACTCGAAATGCGGTAGTCCGAAAGGGCTCGTGGGTTCGAATCCCACCTCCTCCGCCAATATCGGGATGTGGCTCAGTTTGGTAGAGCACTACGTTCGGGACGTAGGGGCCGCAGGTTCAAATCCTGTCATCCCGACCAAAAAAACAAAAACCTCACTTAGTGGGGTTTTTTGTTTTTTGTGGGTTATTCTAAAAGGATTTGAACCTCAGGGAGGCACGAGCGTATAGAAAACAGTCCAGTGGACTGTTTTTAGCGAGGGTCGTGAGGCTTTAGCCGAGCAGGGGCAGATTGCAAAGCAATATGCTATCCTGTCTTTTATTTATTCTTTTTATATTCCGTTACCTTGTCTACTGCAAAACAAATAATTACTACGGCGACCATATCAGGTAATGTATTACCTACCACAATGTCCACTCCCATTAAATACCTGTATAGCACGAAACCTATAAGCCATATAATAAGGTTTCTCACATCAAATTTCTTTTCGCTTTTATCCCGTTTAAGTATAAAATAATCTGTAATTTGAATCGCAATCATTGGTGCAAAAACCGATCCTATAAAATACAAGAAATCTGTAATGTTTTCCATAGGAAAAACAATTGCTCCAATAGTGCCGATTACAGTAACACCAACTGCTAACCATTTGCTGTTAACCTTTCCTGACAAAGTTTTTCCCGAAACTCCCGCAGAATAAGCATCAAGAAACGTTGTTGTAACCGTAGAAAGAATGACAATTACAAGACCTGCAACCCCAAGTCCTGCCTTTACCATTATTTGTGCTATGTTATATTCCCCTGTAAATATTGTTGCACCCATGCCAATTACATACATCCAACAACTTATAACGCCATACACAATAGTGCTTACAGCAGTTGCTTTTATAGGTTTTTCTGCCTCTCTTGTGTAATCACTAATCAAGGGCAACCATGATAGTGGCATTGCAACAGATAGCTCAACCGCCGCACCAAAGGACATCGCATCTCCTGATATCTCTGTTGCATCGCCATTAAATATAACAAAGCTCATTACCATTGTCAAAATAAAAAGCCCTGTCATTGCAACAGTATTAAGCTTACCCATATTTCTCACGCCCACTAGTATCCATACCACTATAAGTGTGCCTATAACTATCGACCAGACTGACTTATGTATATTCCATATTCCATTTACAGCAATAGCACCGTCATAAATCATTATACCTGTCCAGCCAATAAGCTGAACAACATTAAGAATTGCAAAAATATAGCTTCCCTTTTGTCCAAAACTCATTTTTACGGTTTCCATGGCACTTTTTCGCATTCTACCACCGATCACTCCCGCTAAAAACAGCATGGTACAACCAATAATATGTCCGATTATTATTGTCAATAAACCTTTTGAAAATCCCAACGGTGCAAAATATGTTCCCGTTATGATTTCTGCAATGGATACCGCCGCGCCAAACCATATCAAACCATTTTCAAACAAAGATGTCCGTGTTTTTGTCATAATATTACCTCCTAAAACAAAACGGATAACCTGTACAGATTATCCGCAAAAAAGCATACTATAACTTCCTACGACGGCATTATCCGTATCAGGTAAAGGGTCGAAGTTAGATTACTTCCTCTCAGCACGACCAGTATCGGCTCCCCTGTGTTTATGTACCTATTATACCCCAAACAAATAAAAAAAGCAACAGGAATTTTCTGTTGCTTTTTTTATTCAGATTTTATAACATCCTTTGACACAAGCTCTACCATCCGAGTTTCACCATGCCAGATTACTTCCATATCCAATGACTCTGCCACAAATCTTAAAGGTACAAGGGTACGGTTATTGACAACCTCTGCACTAACCTCTAACTCGTACTCCTCATCATTTATGTACGCCGTGGTTGTGCCTGTATATAGCTTTATGGTCTTATCACCCTTTTTTACCGTTGCAATTCCCTTTGCCTGATCCCATTCAACCTTGGCTTTTAACATTTCACCAATAGCACGAATAGGCACCAATGTTGTTCCATTATCAATAATAGGATACTGGTTATTGAACTTTACAAGTTCGCCGTTTAAGGTTACTTTTGCACCTACATAATCAATATCATTTCTGTAATATCTTAACACGTGCTCAATGTATAATTTGTCGCCATAGCTTTGATAAGGCCAGTTGCTAACATAATCAACGGCATTTTCTCTCTCATCAAGCCATTCATTGCCTTTGGCGGCAAGTATCCTGTCAAGAACAGTCTGTCCAAAATTATAGGACTGCAACATCTTTGCATAGTCATAATCATACTTATATAAAGCCTCTGACAGCAACCATGCCGCATAAGGTATTGCCTTTTCAGGTTTTGCTCTGTCCTCTAAGGTCCACGGTGTTCCGTCTCTGTCCTCGCCAAACTTGGCAAATGTCTTTTCGTTTGTATACTCAATCTGCATAATTCCCCATGCGGGTCTGGGTGTTCCGTCATCATAATACATATAATTGACACCCCCCGACTCCTGCATACAAACCGCTGCAATAATATTGGGGTCTACGCCGTACTGATCTCCGGCACTTTTGAATATCTCGCTATAACTCCTAACCTTACTGTTGACCTTGCTTGTCCCTATCTTGAACTGACTTAAATCAGTACCATTATGGTCAGGTATGGTTATCGCCATTGCATTCATACCAAAAATGGTAATTGCAATCAGTGCCGATATAATTTTTTTCATCTCTTCTCATCTCTTTTCGGGTTGAAATTTGATATACTTCCCCGCCCAACAAATCGGGGCACCCATATATTATACTATATTTTAAGTGTTTAGTCAAATGTTATATACTGACAAAGGGTGCCACTAACGGACACCCTTCGACTTTCAATATTATAAATTAGCTTTTATAAACTCTGATACCTTTGATACTGCCTCATCTACTGCAATATCAACAGAGCTTTCCATTGTACGTTCTTTATATTCAACAAAGCCCTCTCCCAAGCGCTTTCCAATTACAATTCGTACGGGAATACCAATAAGGTCTGCATCCTTAAACTTAACGCCAGGACGCTCTTTTCTGTCATCAAGCAATGTTTCAATTCCTGCATCCAAAAGCTCGTTATACATCTTTTCAGCGGCCTGAACCTGCTCTTCATCCTTGAAATTTGCAGGGATAACTATTGCCTGATAAGGTGCAATTGATACGGGCCAGATAATACCATTATCATCGTGCAGCTGCTCAACCGCCGCTGCCACACAACGTGTAACACCGATACCGTAGCAACCCATAATAACAGTCTGTTGTTTGCCCTCTTCGTCAAGATACTTTAAGCCTAATGCATCAGAATACTTTGTGCCAAGCTTGAAGATATGACCAACTTCAATGCCCTGCTCAGACTTAATTGAAGCACCGCACTTAGGGCACTTATCACCTGTTACAACCACACGGATATCTGCCACAACATCAGGCTCAAAATCACGGCCGATGTTTACATTTTCATAGTGCATATCTGTCTCGTTTGCACCAACAATGAAGTTCTTCATCATTGCAACTTCCTTGTCTGCATAAACGGGAATACCAAGATTTATAGGACCCGCAAAGCCAACCTCTGCCTTTGTAATATCACGAACAATGGCGGGTTCTGCAAGTTCCAAATCGTCTGTGCAACCTACAAGGTTCTTTAACTTAACCTCGTTTACATCACGGTCTCCGCGTACCATAGCTGCAATATATTTGTCGTCTGCCTTATAAATAATTGTCTTTGCAAAATTGTGGGCTTCAAGACCCAGTGAGCCAACAAGCTCATCAATAGTATGAGCATTGGGTGTATGAATCTTATTAAGTGCCTTGTCGCCATCAATCTGGGGAACTTCCTGAGGAATACACTCGCACTTCTCGTAGTTTGCAGCGTATCCACAGGCATCACAGTATGCAATGCCATCCTCACCAACAGGTGATTTTACCATAAACTCCTGTGAGCCACTGCCACCCATAGCACCACTATCAGCGTCAACTACTGTGAAATCAAGGCCAAGTCTTGTGAAAATTCTGTTATATGCATCATACATTTTCTGGTATGACTCGTCAAGGCCTTTCTCGTCAAGGTCGAAGCTATATGCGTCCTTCATAACGAATTCACGGCTTCTTATAACACCAAAACGGGGTCTTCCCTCATCGCGATATTTAGTCTGAATCTGATACAATGTCATAGGATATTCCTTGTATGACTTAACATTATCAATTACACACTGTGTAAACAACTCCTCGTGTGTAGGTCCAAGGCAGAAATCACGCTCACCTCTGTCCTTTAACTTAAACATGCTGGGACCGAACACTTCCCATCTGCCTGACGCCTGATAAGCCTCTGCGGGAAGTAGTGCTGACATTAAAAGCTCCTGTGCTCCTGCACGGTCCATTTCCTCACGGACAATGTCCTGTACCTTCTGTAATGTTCTTAAACCAAGGGGTAAGTATGAATATATTCCTGCTGCAAGTTTACGGATAAGACCTGCGCGAAGCATTAATCTATGACTTGCAATCTCAGCCTCTGCGGGTACTTCACGAAGTGTGGGCATAAGTAGTTTTGACATTCTCATAATGTTTCTTTCCTTTCAATCAATACTTGTGGCTCTTAATAAGTGAACCTATACCTGTTTTTGTAAATATTTCAAGAAGCAGGCAATGAGGCACACGGCCATCAATAATATGTACGCCAGTAACGCCCTCTTTAATCGCCTCTACACACCCCTGAACTTTGGGAATCATTCCGCCGCTTATTGTGCCGTCTTCTATCATTCTTGCAATCTCGTCAAGGTCAGCTTCGTAAACAATATTGCCGTCTTTATCCTTAATTCCCTCAACGTCTGTTAAAAGAATAAGCTTTTCCGCTTCAACTGCCGCCGCTACTGCTGATGCAACAGTATCTGCATTTACATTGTAGCTGTTACCCTCGCTGTCTGTACCGATAGGCGCAATAACAGGTATCCACTGGTCTTTATAAAGGTGGTCAAGGACATCACTCCGCACCTTTGTAATGTTACCAACATAACCCAGGTCAACCTCTTTGCCGTCAACCTCTGTGGTCTGCTTTTCACATTCAATAAATGATGCATCAATACCGCTTATACCGATAGCGTTTCCGCCGTGTTTGTTAATAAGAGCAACAATTTCCTTATTAGTCTTACCAATAAGCACCTGCTGTGCAACTTTTACGGTATCTTCATCAGTTACACGCAAACCATTTATAAACTTACTCTGTATGCCTTTCTCACTTAAAGCCGTTGAAATATCAGGACCGCCGCCGTGAACAACAATGGGGTTAAGTCCAATAAACTTTAATAGGATAATATCCTCGATTACCTGGTTTTTCAACTCTTCATTTATCATTGCGTTACCGCCATACTTGATTACTACGGTTTTTCCGTAGAACTTCTGCATATATGGCAAAGCATCTATAAGAATCTGAGCCTTTTTAATTAGTGCTTCCATTATTTTCTCTCCTTTGATTACAGATAGAAACCTGCATTTGAAATGCCCGTTTTCTCGTCAAGGCCGAACATTAAATTCATATTCTGTACTGCCTGGCCCGCTGCTCCCTTGTAAATGTTATCTATGGCAGAAACAATAACTGCACGGTTTAATCTCTCGTCTACAACAATTCCAATGTCTACAAAGTTTGAACCTGCAACATGCTTTGTCTCAGGTAACTTTCCTGCATCTTTGACACGAACAAAATACTCGTTTTTATAGAATTCCTTGTATACTTCTACAAGCTCTTCTGTTGTGCAGGGCTTTGTAAGATTTACATAGATTGTTGCAAGAATGCCTCGCTTTTGCGGGATAAGGTGAGGAGTGAAAGAAATCATTACATTCTCCCCTGCCGCCTTTGAAAGCTCTTGTTCAATCTCGGATGTGTGTCGATGTGTAGCAATCTTATATGCCTTTGTATTCTCCGTGCATTCACAGAAATGATATGCAAGTCCAAGTCCGCGACCCGCTCCCGTAACGCCTGATTTAGCGTCAATAATGATGTTTTCAGGACTTCCTAAACCACTTGCTAAAACGGGGTATGCACCAAGAATTGAGCATGTTGTGTAACAACCTGGGTTGCCGATAAGTCTTGCTGGTTTAACCTTGTCCCTATATAACTCACAAAGACCATAAACCGCCTCTTCTAATAACTCTGGTGATGAATGCTCCTGACCGTACCACTCTTCGTATACCTTTATATCATCATAACGGAAATCGCCGCTAAGGTCAATTACCTTTATTCCCTTTTCGATAAGTGATGGAATAACATCCTTTGATGCGCCGTGAGGCAACGCCGTAAAAGCTACATCGCACTTTGCAACCTCGTCTAAATCAAGCTCTGTGCATGTCATATCAAGTACATGGGCAAAGTTTCCATAAACCTCTTCAATGGGTTTTCCGTCAAAACTATGAGAGCCAAGAACACATAACTCCACATCGGGATGAGCTGATAAAATTCTTACAAGCTCAATACCTGCATAACCGGTTGCACCTAAAACCGCTACCTTAATCATTTCTATATCCTCCAATTTGTGTATTTTTATTCACAAATATGTATATTTATTCATAATATTTCATAATACACCATAATAGACATTGTATCATACCGACATAAATTTGTAAAGGGCTATATTGAATAAAAAATGAATAATGGAAGAATTTTTATAAGTATAAAGGTAACAAAAAAGTTCCCAACAGAGTATGCCGACAAAATCGACTCCACGGCCACACAAGTGGATGTTGAGAACACCACTATACTATCATAAATCATACTAATTGTCAAGGTTTCAGATTTGGATATAAAACGGATGGAATTTGTCCGACGGCGTACTTGTGTACTCCGAGGATGAATTTCGTTCGTAGCAAAAAAGAAGAAACTCGCAAAGCGAATTTCTTCTTTGAGTGTTCTACACCAAATACGACTGTATTTTTACGGCTGTCTGCCGATGTATGCAAGTATTCCTCCATCTACGTAAAGGATATGACCGTTTACTGCATTTGAAGCCTCTGATGCAAGGAATACAGCGGGACCGCCAATCTCGTCGGGATCAAGCCAACGACCTGCGGGTGTCTTTGCACAAATGAATGTGTCGAAGGGATGAGGTGAACCATCAGCCTGTTTCTCACGAAGAGGCGCTGTCTGAGGTGTTGCTATGTAACCAGGTCCGATACCGTTACACTGAATGTTGTACTGTCCGTACTCTGAACAGATATTCTTTGTAAGCATCTTCAAACCGCCCTTAGCCGCAGCATAAGCTGAAACTGTCTCACGGCCTAGCTCTGACATCATTGAACAGATATTGATAATCTTACCATGGCCCTTTTTAATCATGCTGGGGATAACTGCCTTTGCACAAATAAAGGGAGCGTTAAGGACAACATCGATAACCTGACGGAACTCGTCAGCTGACATCTCGTGCATAGGAATTCTCTTAATGATACCTGCATTGTTTACAAGGATATCAATAACTCCTACCTCTTCCTCTATCTTCTTAACCATTGCCTGAACCTGAGCCTCGTCTGTTACATCACAAACGTAACCCTTAGCGTCAATACCGTCTGCCTTGTAAGCTGCAAGACCCTTATCAACAAACTCCTGCTTAATGTCGCAGAAAGTGATTGTTGCACCTGCCGCAGCAAAAGCTGATGCGATACCGTAACCGATACCGTATGAAGCGCCTGTTACAAGAGCAACCTTGCCTTCAAGGTTAAACATTGTCTTATAATCCATTGGTTTTGTCCTCCTATAATATTTGTATGTAATAATTATACCACATCAAAAGGGATAATTCAAGCACCAACGGGAATTTTTAGAAATAAAAAAATCGCAATCATAATGATTGCGATTTTTTTATTTCTTAATTAGTCAACTAACTCAAGAACTGCCATCTGAGCTGCGTCGCCACGACGCTCTCCTAGCTTGTAAATTCTTGTGTATCCGCCGTTTCTGTCAGCATACTTGGGAGCGATTTCGTTGAACAACTTTGTTACAACGTCCTCCTTTGTGATATATGCCAAAGCCTGACGACGTGCTGCAAGAGTACCCTTCTTACCAAGAGTGATCATCTTCTCTGCCATGCTTCTTGTTTCCTTTGCACGTGTAAGTGTTGTTGTCATCTTACCGTTTTCAAGGAAGCTTGTAACCTGGTTGCGAAGTAAAGCTCTTCTCTGATCTGTGGGCATTCCTAATTTTCTCTGTCCCGGCATAACCGTACCTCCTTAATCTTCTTCTTTCTTAAGGTAAAGACCTAATCCATTCAACTTGTTAATTACTTCTTCAAGCGACTTTCTGCCAAGGTTTCTTACCTTCATCATATCCTCTTCGGACTTGTTAGTAAGATCCTCAACTGTGTTAATTCCTGCACGCTTCAAGCAGTTGTAAGAACGAACTGAAAGATCCAATTCTTCAATAGTCATTTCAAGAACCTTTTCTTTCTTGTTCTCTTCCTTCTCAACGATAATCTCTGTATTCTTTGCATCCTCTGACAAATCAACGAACAACAGTAGTAGCTCGTTCATAATCTTCGCTGCAAGTGATACTGCATCGTCGGGCTTGATTGTACCGTTTGTCCATACCTCCACAGCCAATTCCTCGCGGTCTGTGTACTGACCAACGCGGACATTTTCAACTGTATAGTTCACCTTTGTTACAGGTGTATAGATTGAATCCATCGGAATAACACCGATTATAGGCTGAAGCTCCGCCTTATTACGCTCTGCGGGAACATAACCTCTGCCCTTTGACATTGTAATCTCTGCATATAGCTTTGCATCAGAATTTAGTGTTGCGATATGCAAGTCAGGGTTGATAATCTCAACATCACTGTCGCACTTAATATCGCCCGCTGTAATCTCCTGTGCACCTTTTGCATCAATATAAACTGTCTTAACTCCATCGCTATGAAGTTTGATAGCCATTTTCTTAAGATTTAGTATAATCTCTGTTACGTCTTCCATAACACCGGGAATTGTTGAAAACTCGTGCTGCACACCCTCAATCTTGATTGATGTACATGCTGCACCCGGTAGAGATGATAGCAAAATTCTTCTTAATGAGTTACCGATGGTTGTACCGTAACCACGTTCTAACGGTCCTACAACAAACTTGCCGTACTTTCCGTCTTCACTCAATTCAGTACACTCAATATTTGGCTTTTCCATTTCTATCATATCGGAACCCTCCTCCTTATTTAGCTCTAATAAGCCACTCTAACATATATTCATTCCACTTACCGAGGGTAACGCGTTATACATAGCATTTGCTTTGTATAAATAACCCTTTGCAAATTGATGAGATAATCTCACTAATTTGCCCAATAGCGTTATTATTTTGAATAAAGCTCGACAATAAGGTGTTCCGCAACATCGTAGTCGATATCGTCTCTGTCTGAAAGCTGAAGCACTTTGCCCTCTAGCTTATTCTTGTCCATGCTAAGCCACTTAGGAATAATTCTCTTCTCGTTAGCCTCTACGATTTCCTTCATTCTTGCTGATGACTTGCTCTTCTCTCTTACAGCAACTACATCACCGGCCTTTACAAGGTATGACGGAATGTCAACCTTTGCGCCGTTTACAAGAATATGACCGTGATTAACGATCTGACGAGCTTCCTTTCTTGTGTTTGCAAGACCTAATCTGAATACGACATTGTCTAGTCTTGATTCAAGAATCTGAAGAAGATTCTGACCTGTGATACCAGCCTGCTTTGAAGCCATTACGTAGTACTTTCTGAACTGCTTTTCAAGTACACCGTAGATAAACTTAACCTTCTGCTTCTCATTTAGCTGAATACCGTACTCCGACTGCTTCTTTCTTGACTGCTTCGGATTTCTGTTTGTGCTCTTATCGTAACCCATTACTGACGGCTCAATGCCTAGAGTCTTACATCTTTTTACAATAGGCTGCATATTTCTTGCCATGCTTTTAACCTCCTATACAATTCACTGATTAAACTCTTCTTCTCTTAGGCGGTCTACAACCGTTATGAGGAATGGGAGTTACATCTTTAATCATTGTTACGCTAAGACCTGTTGCTTCAAGGGCACGAATTGCTGCCTCTCGACCTGCACCGGGTCCCTTTACGTATACTTCTACAGTCTTCATACCGTGCTCAATAGCAGTCTTTGCTGCTGTCTCTGCTGCTGTCTGTGCAGCAAAGGGAGTGCTCTTTCTTGAACCTCTGAAGCCAAGACCACCAGCACTTGCCCATGAAATTGCATTTCCGGCAGTATCTGTGATTGTAACTATTGTATTATTAAAGGTTGAGCGAATATGAGCTGCACCCTTTTCAACGTTCTTTCTATCACGACGACGTGTACGTGTAGTTTTCTTTGCTACTTTAGCCATTTACGAGTCCCTCCTTAATTATTTCTTTTTACCTGCAATGGTCTTCTTAGGACCTTTACGGGTTCTTGCGTTATTCTTTGTGTTCTGTCCTCTTACAGGAAGGCCCTTTCTGTGTCTGATACCACGGTAACATCCGATTTCCATCAAACGCTTAATGTCCAAAGCAACCTGTCTTCTCAAGTCACCCTCAACCGTGTATTCACTATCAATTGTTTCACGAAGTGAGTTAACCTCGGCATCTGTAAGATCCTTTACTCTTGTATCAGGATTAATGCCTGTCTGAGCCAAAATCTTCTGGCTGCTTTTTAGGCCTATTCCGTAGATATAAGTAAGACCGATTTCAACTCTCTTGTCTCTAGGTAAATCAACACCTGCTATTCTTGCCATACTTTTCTACACCTCCATTAAGATATCATCAAAAAATTATAGTGTTGTTTTGTGTTCGGGGTTTCCCCCTTAAAATTAAGGTTCTTGTGATTAACCCTGCTTCTGCTTATGCTTGGGGTTCTCACAGATTACCATAATCTTGCCTTTTCTTTTAATAACCTTGCACTTTTCGCAAATAGGTTTTACTGACGGACGTACTTTCATTTTACTACCTCCTCTTAATTACTTGGAACGCCATGTAATTCTGCCGCGAGTAAGGTCGTACGGACTCATTTCCATTGTTACCTTATCACCGGGCAAAATTTTGATGTAGTTCATTCTCAATTTGCCTGAAATGTGTGCCAATACCTGATGGCCATTTTCAAGCTCTACTTTGAAGTTGGCATTGGGCAAAGTTTCAATTACTGTGCCTTCAACTTCTAAAACATCATCCTTAGCCATTTATTAAACTCCTTTATGAGCAAGAAATTGTCTTAACATATAATTCTCAATAGTGTTATTAAGAATTTTTTCTGCAATTTCTTCAGATACGTTATAACTTCCCTGTATGTGCTTGAGTTTCTTCTTCTTAGGACTCCCAAGCTTGCGTGTCGCACCGTCTGCTAAGTATAAATACTCACCCTCGATGGCAACTACTACAAATTCTTTTCCGCAGTCGCGACCTGCCTTTGAATACACAATTTGTCCTACTTTATATTCCATAGGGCACCTCGATTACAAAGTCAATATCTCACAGCCCTCACGGGTAACAACTACTGTGTTCTCATAGTGAGCTGCAAGAGAATGGTCTCTTGTTACTACGGTCCAGTCATCGTCAAGCACATTGACGTGGTAGTCTCCGGCAGCAACCATAGGCTCTATTGCCAATGTCATACCGGAGGCAAGCCTCACACCTCTGCCTGCTTTTCCAAAGTTAGGAACCTCAGGCTCCTCGTGGAGTGCTCTGCCGATTCCGTGACCTACTAAATCACGAACTACGCCATAGCCTCGTTCCTCTAAGAATGTCTGAATAGTGTTGGATACATCACCCAACTTAACACCGTGCTTAATTACCTCTATTCCCTTAAAAAAGCTTTCCTTTGTTGTATCAATAAGCTTCTGGGCTTCATCTGAAATCTTACCGACCCCAAATGTTCTTGCCGCGTCTGAATGCCAGCCATCTAAGATACAGCCCATATCTATGCTTATTATATCACCATCTTTAAGCTCTCTCTTTGACGGAATTCCGTGGACAACTTCATCATTTACTGATGCACAGATTGTCGCGGGATATCCGTTGTAATTCAGAAAGTTCGGTGTAGCACCATGTTTTTTGTAAAAATTATATGCAATTGTGTCAAGCTCCTTAGTTGTTATTCCTGGCTTGATTTTATCTTCAAGTATCAGGAATAACTCCTTTGTAAGCTTACACGATTCACGCATTTTGTCGATTTGTTTTGCAGATTTAATGGATATCATTAAATCACTCTCCAAGTCCAAGAGCCTTAGCTACATTCTTTGATGTGTTCTCTAAAAGCTCCTCACCCTGTGCAACTGCCAAAATACCCTTCTTCTGATAGAACTCCTTAATGGGCTCTGTCTGCTCATGGTAAATGTTAAGTCTGTTCTGGATAGTCTTGGGGTTATCATCGTCTCTTAAAATTAGTGAACCGCCGCAATTATCACATATGCCTTCCTTGGCAGGTTTCTTTGAGATTACATTGTAAGGTGTACCGCACTTAGAACATTCACGACGTGATGATAATCTCTCAACTATCTTTGAGTCGTCAACTTCAAGCAATAATACCTTATCAATAGTAACACCTGCCGCGTCAAGTGCCTCTGCCTGTGCTGTTGTTCTGGGGAATCCGTCAAGGATAAAGCCCTTTTCACAGTCAGCCTGAGCAAGACGCTCCTTAACTATTGCAACAATAACCTCGTCGGGAACAAGTTTGCCGTCATTAATATACTGCTCGGCCATCTTTCCCACTTCGGTCTGCTCTTTTATAGCGGTTCTTAGCATCAAACCTGTTGAAATAGTGCTGATGCCAAGCTTTTTCTCCAAAATTTCGCCCTGTGTACCTTTACCGGCTCCGGGAGGGCCCATAAGAATTAATCTCATAATAATTTTGCCTTTCTGCACTATGTGCATATCTTAAACCGCTTCGGCTCTCGGAGAATGCTCTGCACCCTCCGAAATCAGATTTCCTGACTGCCGATTATTCAAGGAATCCCTTATAATGACGCATCATCATCTGTGATTCCATCTGCTTTACTGATTCTAATGCAACACCAACCATGATTAGTACTGATGTACCACCAATCTGGATACCCTGGTTGCCTGTTACAGCTCCAACAACTATGGGCAATACTGCAATTATACCCAAGAAGAATGAGCCTACAAGGTTCAATCTTGATGTAACACGTGCAAGGTAATCACTTGTTGACTTACCAGGACGGATACCAGGTATATAACCACCACTCTTCTTGATGTTGTTTGACATCTCGATGGGGTTAAACTGAATTGTTGAATAGAAGTATGTGAAGAATATAATCAATAGGAAATATAATACTCCATATACTACTGTTGTCCATAGAGGACCTGTTGTTGATAGACAGTTTAGGATTGTACCACCAATGCCTGTTGTAGGAATTGTGCCATCGCCTGACAATAATCTTACGATTGTTGCAGGGAACGCCATAATTGATGAAGCAAAGATGATAGGCATAACGCCACTTGCTGCAACCTTTATGGGGATATTTGTGTTCTGTCCGCCGTACATCTTTCTGCCAACAACACGCTTAGCATACTGCACGGGAATTCTTCTCTCTGCATCTGTAAAGAATACAACAAGTACGATTGCTGCAATAGCAACTACAAGTAGTGCCAATGCCCATACTGTACCCATTGCGCTGAATGAGCCGCCCTGGAACACGTAAGTATTTACTACTGACTGGATAGCTCCGGGGATACTTGCTACGATACCTGCAAAGATAATCATTGAGATACCGTTGCCAAGACCCTTTTCAGTAATAAGCTCACCTACCCATACGATAAATGCTGTACCTGCTGTGAATGTCATAACAATCACAAAGAATGTTAACACGCTGGGGTTCGCAATAGGTGTAATACCAAATGAAGCGCCCATATTTAGTAGTGTAACATACAAACCAGCACCCTGTATGAATGCAAGGATAATACCTACATATCTTGTAATCTTGTTGATTTTCTTTCTACCCTCTACGCCTTCCTTTGACAATCTCTCTAATGCGGGGATTGCAACGGTTAGCAACTGGATAATAATTGAAGCATTGATGTAGGGTGATACACCAAGAGCAAGAACTGTTGCGTTCTGGAACGCACCACCTGTAAATGTGTTAAACAAGTTAAACAAGTCCATGCTGCTACCAGCACCCAAGAATGCCTGCATTGCCTCAGCACTCAGGAAAGGAACAGGAATTGCTGCACCAAATCTGAATACTGCAAGCATAATAATTGTGAACCAGATTCTGCGTCTTAAATCAGGAATTGTAAATGCGTTTCTGATTGTTTCGAGCATCTCAGATCACCTCAGCCTTTCCGCCTGCCTTTTCGATCTTCTCTTTGGCTGACTCGCTGATCTTTGCTACCTTAACAGTAACCTTCTTTGTAACTTCGCCTCTGCCAAGTACCTTAACGCCGTCAAGTGTCTTGCTGATTACACCCTTTTGAAGTAGTGTCTCTGCTGTTACCTCATCGCCGTCATTGAACTTGTCAAGAACTTCTACATTTACCGTTACATACTTCTTTGCGAAGATGTTTGTAAATCCACGCTTGGGCAAACGTCTGTAAAGAGGCATCTGGCCACCCTCAAAACCGGGTCTTACGCCGCCGCCTGATCTGGCATTCTGGCCCTTATGACCCTTGCCTGAAGTCTTACCTACGCCTGAACCAATACCACGGCCAACGATTTTCTTTCTATGAGTTGAACCTGCTGCGGGTTTCAATTCTTCAAGTCTCATTCGCTGCACCTCCTGTTCAAATTTCTTCTACTGTTACAAGGTGTGAAACCTTGTTAATCATTCCTCTAACCTGCGGGTTGTCCTCATGTTCAACAACCGAGCGGATTTTCTTAAGGCCAAGAGCTTCAACAGTCTTAATCTGATCCTGTTTTCTTCCAATTGTGCTCTTAACCAAAGTAATCTTTAATTTAGCCATTACTTAACCATTCCTTTCTGTTAATCGGTGTGTTGATTAACCTCTGATCTGGTCTACGGTCTTGCCACGAAGCTTTGCAACTTCTTCAACGCTCTTCAATTCCGCAAGACCTGCAATTGTTGCATTAACAACGTTACGCTTGTTGTTTGAACGCAAACACTTTGTTCTGATATCCTTTATACCAGCAAGCTCCAATACTGCACGGGCAGCACCGCCTGCGATAACACCGGTACCTTCCTTAGCAGGTTTAAGCAATACCTTACCTGCACCGTCTACACCGATTGTCTCATGGGGAATTGTTGTGCCAACCAAGGGAACTCTAATAAGGTTCTTCTTAGCAGCCTCAATACCTTTTCTTATAGCCTCGGGAACTTCTGCAGCCTTACCTGAACCGCTGCCTACGATACCGTTACCGTCGCCTACTACAACCAAGGCACTGAATCTCATAGTACGTCCGCCCTTAACTGTCTTTGATACACGGTTAATTGCAACAACGTTCTCTTCAAGCTCTAAATTAGTAGCGTCAATTCTTTCAATCACTTGTCTGCTCCTCCTTCTATTAGAATTCCAAGCCGCCTTCTCTTGCACCTTCTGCAAGAGCTGCAACTCTACCATGATATACGTATCCGCCTCTGTCGAAAACTACTGACTTGATACCAGCAGCAAGTGCCTTCTCAGCAACTGCCTTACCAACAAGCTTAGCACCCTCAACATTGGAACCGTTACCCTCAAAGCCCTTTTCAACGCTTGACGCTGAAACGATTGTAACGCCTGCTACGTCATCGATAATCTGAGCATAAATGTGATTTAAGCTTCTGAATACGTTAAGACGAGGTCTCTCCGCAGTACCGGAGATGTTCTTTCTTACTCTGTAATGACGCTTAATTCTAGCCTTATTTTTATCTTTCATCTTTATCATTATAAGAACACTCCTTTCAATTATTTCTTCTTAGCGCCGGTCTTACCTTCTTTACGTCTGATGTACTCATCAGCGTACTTGATACCCTTGCCCTTATAAGGTTCAGGAGCTCTGAAGCTTCTGATCTTTGCTGCAACTGCGCCTACGCGCTCCTTGTCAGCACCCTTAACCAAAATCTGGTTAGGTGAGGGAACCTCAATTGTGATACCAGCCTCTGCCTCGAAGTTTACAGGGTGTGAATAACCTAATGTTAGGTTAAGTGTCTTGCCCTGCATTGCTGCTCTGTAACCAACACCGTTGATTTCAAGAGTCTTTGTAAATCCATCTGTAACACCGATTACCATATTGTTTACAAGTGTTCTTGTAAGACCATGTAGTGAACGGTGCATCTTGTTGTCTGAAGGACGCTCGATTGTGATTGTATCACCATCGATTACAACCTTCATATCAGGATGAAGTGTTCTTGTCAAAGTTTCCTTTGCACCTTTTACTGTGATTGTATTATCAGCAGTAACATCTACCTTAACTCCCGCGGGAATTGTGATAGGCATTTTACCTATTCTTGACATAGGATAATCCTCCTTAACTTAAATTTCCTCTGCCTTGTGGGCAGGTTTTCAGTTATTGTTTTTAACTATTTGTTTTAATTACCAAACGAAGCAAAGTACTTCGCCGCCGATGTGCTCTTTACGAGCCTCTTTGTCAGTCATAATACCCTTTGAAGTTGAAACGATTGCTGTTCCAAGACCCTTCAATACTCTGGGCATCTCCTCAGCACTTGCGTAGTATCTAAGACCAGGCTTTGAAACTCTTTTAAGACCTGTAATTACTCTCTCGCCTGA
>JAZQFP010000096.1:0-28415 GCA_045539555.1 Candidatus Ornithomonoglobus sp. | reverse complement strand
TCTTTATCAATAACCTTTTTTACCCCATCTGCAAGAATTGACCCAAACCCTGTTAATGGCACACTGCCACCCGCTTGTGCAAATTCTATTATAGGCTTATATAAGCCAAATAATTCTAAAAAAGCACCTGTGCAGACAAATGCAACAAGTATTCTTGCAGGTGTTAACTTAGTTTTATCCAATAAAATCTGTCCTATAATGCATATAGATCCACCTACAATAAATGCTTTAATATAGTCCATATATTCACCTCAAATACTTATTGAAATCGCATGTGAAATTGTTGGGATGCTCTCCCCCTGCAAAATTGTTTGCGGGTTCATTAAAGCACCCGTTGCTGCAACCAATATGTTCTTATACTTTCCCTTTTTCATTTCTTTTAGTAAATGTCCGCACAATACTGATGCACAGCAACCACAACCACTTGCACCTGCATGAACATCCTGGTTTTCAATATCATATAAAATCATTCCACAATCTACATGCTTATGCGAAATATCAAAGCCCTGTTCTTTAATTAAATCGCAAAGTATATCAGAGCCAATAACACCGAGGTCTCCCGTAACAATCAAATCATAATCATCAGGGGTAAAATTTGTATCCTTAAAATGTGCAACCAATGTATCTAATGCGGCAGGTGCCATCGCTGCACCCATATTTGAAATATCAGTAACACCTTTGTCAGTAATTTTACCCGTTGTAATATGGGTTATTTTAGGACCCTCACCCTTTGAACTTAGAATCGCGGCACCTGATGCGGTAGCAGTCCATTGAGCCGTAGGAGTTCTTTGTCCTCCATATTCAAGAGGTGTTCTGTATTGCTTTTCTGCGCTGCAAAAATGACTTGATGTAAGACACGCTGTATTATCAGCAAAGCCTCCTGATATTAGCATTGCACCAACAGATAGACTTTCAACCATAGTTGAACATGCTCCGTATAAGCCTAAAAACGGAATATTTGCATCTCTTAGACCGTAATGTGTAGCAACACATTGATTTTGAAGGTCTCCTGATAAAACATAATTTATATTACTATATTGTAAATTTGCTTTTTTTGTTGCGATTTCAAGTGCAGTTTTTTGAAATATCCCCTCTGCAAGATCCCATGATTTTTGCCCCATTTTATCGTCAGTAACAATCATATCAAAGGAGTCCCTTAAAGGTCCCTCCCCTTCTTTTTTACCAACAACAGATGCATGAGATATTATATAAACAGGGTTATTTATTAAGACAGTTTGCTCTCCCAGTCTGCAATTCATTAAAATCACTCCTCTTATAGATATGTTTTCCCCCGACTTGATTTTTATGCAAAAAACAGTCGGACAAAAGTCCGACTGAAAAATTATTTTTTGTTTTCATCTGTCCACAATGTAATTTCTCCTGTGGCACGGGTTTTATTAAGATCTATAAGTCTTTGATTTGAGCTTCCACGAAATTGAAGCCTGATACTATATAGTTCCTGAACAAATTTACCATCCACCAATACGTCTATATACGATAGCATATCCTTAGTAATTGGTGTAAAACAACGGCTCTCATCTTTACCCGTTAATTGTTCGTATGTGTATCCTGAAAAACACCAAACATCTTTTTGAGGGAATTTTATCTTAAACTCTTTAAGAAAATCAAGTAAATCGCTTTGATTTTCAGGTTCAAAAGGCTCTCCGCCAAGTAATGATATTCCTTTTATATAATCAGCTTTACATTCATCAAAAATTTTGTTTTTAATTTCCTCAGTAAACTGATTACCATAATTAAAATCCCATGCTACTTTATTAAAACAATTTTTACATCTGTGGGTACAACCTGATACAAACAGACTAACTCTGACACCAGGGCCGTTTGCAATGTCAAAATATTTAATTTCAGCGTAATTCATGGGCCCTCCAAATTACAGATGCAGAACTCTATCCTTGATTTCCTGTGTTCTTCCCTGATTCCAGAACTGTGTACCAATGTAACCGCATGTACGACGAGCTACGTTCAGCTTATCTGTATCGCGGTTTCCGCAGTCAGGACACTGCCAGTAAAGTTTTCCACCCTCTTCAACGATCTGTATTTCACCGTCGTATCCACAAACATGACAGAAATCAGATTTAGTGTTTAGCTCTGCATACATGATGTTTTCATAAATAAACTTCATTACTGCAAGAACTGCTTCAAGGTTATCCTGCATATTGGGAACTTCAACATAAGAAATTGCACCACCAGGTGATAAAGCCTGGAACTTAGCTTCAAGTTTTAACTTATCAAACGCATCTATATCCTCTGAAACATGAACATGGTAGCTGTTTGTGATATAGTTCTTATCAGTAACACCCTTAATTACGCCAAAGCGCTTCTGTAAGCACTTTGAGAACTTATATGTTGTACTTTCAAGAGGTGTTCCGTATAATGAATAATCAATGTGCTCATTAGCTTTCCATTTAGCTGTGTATTCGTTAAGCTTTTTCATGATTTCAAGGCCTAACTTTTCACCCTCTGGCTCAGTTAGTTTTTTACCTATAAGGCTATATACACACTCCCAAAGTCCTGCATAACCAAGAGAAATTGTTGAATAGCCGCCATATAGGTACTTATCAATAGTTTCACCCTTCTTTAATCTTAGAAGCGCACCATACTGCCACAAAATTGGAGCAGCATCGGATAATGTACCTTTTAATCTTTCATGGCGACAACGCAATGCACGGTGGCATATATCCATACGTTCATCAAATATCTGCCAGAACTTATTCATATCCTTTTCTGCAGACAAACCAATATCTACAAGGTTTACAGTAACAACGCCCTGGTTGAAACGACCGTAATACTTGGGCTTTCCATCCTCATCAACATAAGGTGTCAGGAAGCTTCTGCAACCCATACAAGTATAGCAGTTTCCGTTACCGTTCTTATCAACCTTGTTTTCGAGCATTATTTTCTCTGAAATATAATCAGGAACCATTCTCTTAGCAGTACACTTAGCTGCAAGTTTTGTCAGGTAGTAGTACTCACTATCCTCATGAATATTATCTTCTTCAAGAACATAAATAAGCTTCGGGAATGCAGGTGTAATCCATACACCCTTTTCATTCTTAACACCTTTGTATCTCTGTTTAAGAGTTTCCTCTATAATAAGCGCAAGGTCTTTCTTTTCCTGCTCATTTTTAGCTTCATTAAGATACATAAATACTGTAACAAAAGGAGCCTGTCCGTTAGTTGTCATTAGAGTAACAACCTGATACTGAATCATCTGTACTCCGTTTTTAACCTCTTCACGAAGTCTCTTTTCAGTAATCTCATCTATCTTTTCATCAGAAATATTAGTATCTATGCTGTGTAACTCCTCTGTTACCTGCTTTCTAATCTTTTTACGGCTAATGTCTACAAAAGGAGCTAAATGAGTAAGGCTTATACTCTGTCCGCCATACTGACATGATGCTACCTGTGCAATAATCTGTGTTGAGATGTTACAAGCAGTTGAAAAACTGTGAGGTTTCTCAATTAAGGTCTCACTGATAACAGTACCGTTTTGCAACATATCTTCAAGGTTAACCAAATCACAGTTATGCATATGCTGTGCAAAATAATCTGCGTCATGGAAATGAATTAAACCTTCTTCATGAGCTTCTACAATGTCCTGAGGCAAAAGAATTCTTCTTGTAATATCCTTACTTACCTCACCTGCCATATAATCACGCTGAACGCTGTTGACAGTTGGGTTTTTATTTGAGTTTTCCTGCTTAACTTCCTCATTGTTACACTCGATAAGTGAAAGAATTCTGTCATCAGTTGTATTTGACTTTCTTACAAGAGAACGATTATATCTGTACTTTACATAGTTTCTGGCAATCTCAAAAGCACCGTTTGCCATAATCTGGTTCTCTACCATGTCCTGAATTTCTTCCACGGATACGGCTCTGTTCATTTTCTCGCACTTATAATTTATGTAATCAGCCGCTTCCTGAATTTGACCATCAGTAAGCTCTTTATGTTGTCCTGAGTTGTTAGCCTTAGTTATAGCAGCAATGATTTTCTGAACGTCAAAATCAACTTCGGCGCCATTACGCTTTATAACTTTCATAACCTTCCATCCTTTCCCGAGATACTATATATTGTGTTTTCAATCACTGTATATGTATATTAACACACAAAATACAGTTTGTCAACAAGTTTTTCAATTACATTTGTGTATATATTATATTACAAATGTTACACTTAATACACGACGGAATAAAAAATTAAAATGTAGTATTGTAAAAAGCCTTGTTTTATGCTATAATTAACCCATACTAATATTACAGGAGAAAGTTTATGTCCGATAAAAGACAAGAAAAAATTCGTAATTTTTGCATTATTGCGCATATAGATCATGGAAAATCTACTCTTGCCGATAGACTTTTAGAGTTAACGGGCGTTGTGGAAAAACGTGATATGGAAGAACAGATTCTTGATGATATGGATCTTGAACGCGAACGCGGTATTACCATTAAAGCACATGCAGTAACATTAATATATAAGCGTGCCAATGGTGAAGAGTACATACTTAATCTTATAGACACCCCTGGACACGTTGACTTTAACTACGAAGTTTCCCGTTCCCTTGCAGCTTGTGAGGGCGCAATATTAATAGTGGATGCATCACAAGGTATTGAGGCACAGACTTTGGCAAACACATATTTAGCGATAGATCACGATTTAGAGGTAGTCCCTGTAATTAACAAGATTGACCTACCCTCTGCTGATCCTGATAACGCAGAACGGGAGATTGAGGATATTATCGGTATCCCTGCTGATGATGCACCTCGCGTAAGCGCTAAAACAGGTCTTAATGTTGAAGACGTACTTGAAGCAATAGTTGAAAAGGTTCCCTCTCCAACAGGTGATGCTGACGCACCTTTAAGAGCTTTGATTTTTGATTCATACTATGACAGTTACCGTGGCGTTATTGTATACGTTAGAGTAAAAGAAGGAACACTAAAACCTGGCACAAGAATAAAAATGATGGCAACAGGTGCGGAGTTTGATGTTGTAGAAGTTGGTCAGATGAGCCCTGCTGGTCTTGTTAAAACTGACAGTCTTGCCGCAGGTGATGTAGGATACATCGCAGCAAGTATTAAAAATATTCAGGATACACAGGTTGGTGATACGGTTACCACCGTTGCAAAACCCGCCTCAGAGCCTTTACCTGGTTATAAAAAGGTAAACCCAATGGTATATTGTGGTATTTACCCCGCTGATGGTGCCCATTATGAAGACTTAAAAGAAGCCTTAATGAAATTACAGTTAAATGATGCTTCTCTTATGTTTGAGCCCGAAACATCAGTTGCACTTGGTTTTGGTTTCAGATGTGGTTTCTTGGGTTTATTACACCTTGAAATAATTCAGGAAAGATTAGAAAGAGAATATAATCTTGACCTTATAACAACTGCACCCAGTGTTATATATAAGGTTTATAAAACAAATGGCGAGATGGTTTGGTGTGATAACCCTACGAACCTCCCCAACCCTGCCGAGATTGAGCACATGGAAGAACCCATGGCAAAGGCATCAATTATGGTTCCAAAAGATTATGTAGGAAATGTAATGGAGCTTTGTCAGGAAAGACGCGGAATTTATAAACATATGGAATATCTTGACGATACACGCGCAGAAATCTTTTATGAATTGCCCCTGAACGAGATTATTTATGATTTCTTTGATGCATTAAAATCCCGAACACGCGGTTATGCTTCTTTTGACTACGAATTATGCGGTTACGAACGCTCTTCATTAGTTAAACTTGATATCCTGCTTAATGGTGAAGCGGTTGATGCATTATCATTTATTGTGTTTAAGGATAGCGCATATGCAAGAGGAAGGAGAATGTGCGAAAAGCTTAAAGAGGTTATTCCCCGTCAGCTATTTGAAGTTCCCATTCAGGCCGCTATCGGCTCAAAAATTATTGCAAGAGAAACAATAAGAGCTTTAAGAAAAGACGTTCTTGCTAAGTGTTACGGCGGCGATATTACCCGTAAAAAGAAACTTCTTGAAAAACAAAAAGAAGGTAAAAAGAGAATGCGTCAGGTGGGTACAGTTGAAGTTCCCCAGGAAGCATTTATGTCAGTTCTTAAACTTGATTAAATTTTTCGACATATAATGATAAAAAAGATGACAGATGTTTGTAACTGTCATCTTTTTGTTTTCGTTGTATGTTATTCGCTTCCTGAAAGGTCAACTATCGTTATATCGTGTCCTGTTGCAGGAACAATTTTTTCAAATACGTCGGATGTACGAAATTTAAGGCTTGATGTGTTAATACACGGATGGCAACCAAACCATTCTTCTTTGAGTAAATCTTTGTCCACAAGAAGCTTAACGCGGTTTTCCTTGTCGTTTATAAGTCCGAGAACACTTACGGAACCTGGAGTTATATCAAGGAGTGTTTCCATATCCTCTACTCCCGCAAACGAAAGTCTGGAAGAGCCGATCTGGGATGACAGCTCCTTTGTTCTAAAAGGCTTGTCGCCTGGCATTACAAGAATATAGTACTGCGACTTGTTTCTTGGACACAAAAACAGATTTTTACATATCCCCACGCCCAGCACACTCTTTGCCTTGGCACACTTTTCCATTGTATCAGCAGGCTCATGATCAACTCTTGTATACTCTATCCCTAAAGAATCAATAAAATCATAAGTTCTCTCTTCCTTGGGTATTCTTTTATCTGAAGGTCTTCCCTTCTGCACATCACTTATTATCATAATAAATACCATTTCTTGCCCAAAAGGGCCATATCACACCGTAAGGTACCCATACCTCAAATAATAACTTATATCCAGCCAGAATTAAAATTCATCATACATAATTAATATCTTATAAAATCAACTTCATTTAATCGCAATATAACACAACATTGCCATTTTTTAGGGTTTCTTTCACATCAATCACTCTTTGATTTGTACTTCCACGCCATTTAAGTTGTGTGTTTTTTAAGTTTTGAAGAAATCTGCCATCTACTAATACATCAATATATTTTATTAATTCAAGATCCTTTACTTCTTTCCATAAATAACCCGTGTAGAGCCAGATTGTTTTATCAGGAAACCTTGTTTTTACTTCTTTAATCAATTCTGTCAGTTCAGTTCTGTTTGATGGCAACAGTGGATCTCCGCCTGATAAGGTCAAACCTGAAATATATGGTTTTTCTAAAACAGAAAACAATTCATTTTTCGCAGCAGAGTCAAATTCAAGTCCGCCCTTTTCGTCCCATGTTACAGGGTTATGACATCCAGGGCATCTATGAGGACATCCCGCTGTCCATAAAACAACCCTTAAACCATCGCCATTTAACATATCATCTTTTGTTATATTATGGTATCTCATTACATACTTACCCTCTCTGCAATCTCTGCCATTTTAGCAGAATTCAATCGGGTATCCCCTTTCACCCTTGAATATGATAAGTAGCCATTCATTCTGTCAATCTTTGTAAGGTTAGATGAACCACATTGTGGGCAAATATCCATTTCAAGCTCTTCATGACCGCAATCATCACAGTATGCCAATGAAAGGTTTACGCCCTCGTAGAAGCCCATTTCCATGGCTCTGCGTACAAGGGTTTTTACTGCTTCCTTATTATAAGAAATAGGATACTTAACATATTGAATTTTACCGCCATTGCATAGGTTCCAGAATCTGTTTTCACTATCCTGTTTTTCAATTGGAGTGATATTCTCAGTTACATGACAATGAAAACTGTTTGAAACATATTCTCTGTCAGATACATTTTTAATTACTCCAAACTTTTTCCTGAACTGTTTAACCTGCAATCCGCACAAAGACTCAGCCGGGGTGCCATAGATAGCATAAAGATGCTTGTCCTCCTGCTTGAATTCATTAATCTTGTCGTTTATATATTGCAAAACTTTGAGAGCAAACTCTCCATCTTCATACAATGATTTTCCATTATATAATTGTTGTAATTCATTAAATGCTGTTATGCCAAAAGAAGCAGTTGCTGATTTAAGCAATGGTTTGATTTTATCGTTTGGTTGTAAATTACCACCATAAAAACCACCTTCACAGTACGCCAAAGGATTAGTTGATGCACGAAGATCACCTAAATATTCATAAGTTCTCTTATGAAGTCCGCGTATAAGTTCAAGATAATAATCAAGGACTTTATAAAAGTCTTCTCCTTCCTCCCTTGCTTTTGCAAGAATCATAGGCAAGTGTAAGGAAATTGCTCCAATATTAAATCTACCAACAAATATAGGTGTGTCTAATTCATCCTTAGGTGCCATACCCCCCTTTTCATACCAGGGTGATAAAAATGCTCTGCATCCCATAGGTGAAATAATTTTACCATATTTTTTATACATGCTTGGAACATATCCCTCACCAGTCAGGCTTAACCAGTCAGGGTACATAGCTTTCATGCTGCATTCAATACCCGCATCAAATACATCTTCAAGTTCGCAACCCTCACCATGAAGATTTTTATCATATAAAAACACAAGTTTCGGGAACAGAACAGGCCTCTTATGTCCCTTTCTGCCCTGACCACCCATTCTTACCTTAAACATAGTTTTACTGCACATTTTAGCAAATCTACCTGTGCCTGTACCTGCTGTAACGGTAATAAAAGGATAGTCTCCTCGACTTGACGAAACAGAATTAAACTTGTATTCCCAACCCTGAAATCCCTGTTCAAAGTCTCGTGCAACATCTCTCTTAGCCCATTCTTTACACTTATCTTCCTCTACTCCGTATCCCTTATATTTTCTACAATATTTCTCGTATGATTTCTCTGCATAAGGCTCTAATATATTCTCAACAGATGCAATAGTAAAACCACCATACTGCTGGGATGCTGCACTTACAATGATGTCGCCCATTACATCAAATGCTGCCTCTAATGACTGTGGCTCATTATACCAAAGATTTCCCATTTCAAAGCCACCTTTTAATACATTTGCAATATCAAAAAGACAACAATTCATCGTATCTCGTCTTGCAGACATATCATGGATATAAATATATCCGTCGCGAATTGCTTGAAGTTCTGGTGTTGTTAAGAAGAACTTTTTATAAAGCTCCTTATTTAGCTGATTAAATACAAGACTTCTTTTTGTTGATACAAGCGCACTGTCTGTGTTTGAATTTTCTTTGTCGCCCAGGTACATAATAGACTGACTTTTCTTATAAACCTCATCAAGCATCTCAACAAAATCTTGCTTGTAATTACGATAATCTCTGTAACTTTTAGCAACCGAGGGGTTAATTCTCTCCAATGCACCTTCTACAATGTTATGCATTTCAGGAATTGTAATCTCGCTTTTTCCCATAGATTTCGCAGTTGTTTCAACGAAATTACAAATAAAATCAATATCCTCTTGTGTGAACTCAACAAGAACTCTTTGTGCAGATTTTGTAACAGCTGCTACAACTTTATAAACATTAAACCGTTCTTTTGTTCCGTCTTTTTTTACAATCTTCATATATGTTCACACCCCTTTCTTATTATATTAAAATTATATCAAAATGCCCTGATATTGTCAATACAGTTTATGGTACAGTAACACATTTTTACATGAGTATCAAAATATCTCTTTGCAAAGAATATAAAAGAATTTTTTATGGAAGGTGTTTATTTTGTTTACTAATTTTTATTATTGCTTAAAGCTGATTTTCTACGGTTATATCCTTTTAATTATTACAAAAGGGCTTAATCACTATGTATCTTATAAACTATCAAATGACAAGCCGATTACAACAACGATTGCAATTAAGTTATCATCATATAGATTGCATTATTATGAAATGTGTAATAATATTGATAGACTCATACAAAAAAACATTAATTATACAGACTTGTATTAAATTAAAAGCTAAAAAACCTTGATTTTTCTTATAAAAAATGATATTATATCAATAAGTATATAATGTTATACTTTGTTTTGAATATATGCAGTTTTAAGATAAAGACTGTAAATTATATATCAGGAGGTATAAAAAATGGCGAGAAAAATGAAAACCATGGACGGTAATAATGCTGCGGCTTATGCATCCTATGCATTTACTGATGTTGCTGCAATATATCCTATTACGCCGTCATCAGCCATGGCCGAAGTAACAGACGAATGGTCTGCAGCTGGAATGAAAAACATTTTCGGCAACACAGTAAAGGTTGTTGAAATGCAATCAGAGGCAGGTGCCGCAGGTGCAGTTCACGGCTCATTAACAGCAGGTGCTCTCACAACAACTTACACAGCATCACAGGGTCTTCTATTAATGATACCCAATATGTATAAGATTGCTGGTGAACAGTTACCCTGCGTTATCAACGTAGCAGCTCGTTGTATAGCATCTCATTCCCTATCAATCTTTGGAGACCATAGCGATGTTATGGCGTGCCGTCAGACAGGCTTTGCTATGCTTGCATCAACAAATCCTCAGGAGGCTATGGACCTAGGTGCGGTTGCACACTTGACAACAATCAAGAGCCGTATTCCCTTCCTGCATTTCTTTGACGGTTTCAGAACTTCACATGAGTACCAGAAAGTAGCTTGTTGGGATTATAATGACCTTGCAGAGATGGTTGACTGGGATGCCCTTAATGCATGGCGTAAAGGATCACTTCATCCTGATCATCCAGCACAGCGCGGTACTGCACAGAACAGTGATGTCTGGTTCCAGGCTCGTGAAGCGTCAAATACTGTTTATAATAATGTTCCTGAAATCGCACAGGAATATATGGATAAAGTCAATGCCAAGATTGGCACAAACTATAAATTGTTCAACTATTACGGTGCACCCGATGCAGAGCATGTAATTGTTGCTATGGGCAGTGCTTGTGATACAATCAAGGAAACAGTAGATTATCTTGTTGCAAAAGGTGAAAAGGTTGGCTTTATTTGCGTAAGACTATACAGACCTTTCAGTTCAAAGCATCTTCTTGAAGCTCTTCCAAAGACAGTTAAGACTATATCAGTTCTTGACAGAACAAAGGAGGCAGGTTCACTTGCAGAGCCTCTGTATCTTGATGTTTGTGCAGCTCTTAATGAGAGTGATGAGTTTAAGAATGTAAATATTCTTGCGGGTCGTTATGGTCTTGCGGGTAAGGATACAACACCTGGTTGCATTATTGCAGTCTACAAGAACAAAGATAAAAAGCACTTTACAGTTGGTATTAATGATGATGTTACAAATCTATCATTACCTATCGACGAGAACCCCGATACAACTCCCGCAGGTATCAAGAGCTGTAAGTTCTGGGGCCTTGGCGCAGACGGTACAGTAGGTGCAAATAAAAACTCAGTCAAAATTATTGGCGACCATACAGATATGAATGTTCAGGCTTACTTTGATTATGATTCAAAGAAATCAGGTGGTCTTACATGTTCACATCTTCGTTTTGGTAATGCACCTATCACATCAACTTATCTTATCAATAAAGCAGACTTTGTTGCATGTCATAATGCTTCATATATGCATAAATATGATATAGTTTCAGATGTTAAACCGGGCGGCGTATTCCTTCTGAACTGTTCATGGACAGGCGAAGAATTAGACAAGCACCTTCCTGGTCAGGTTAAGAAGTATATCGCCGATAACAACATTCAGTTCTATACTATTGACGGTGTTAAGATTGGTCTTGAAATCGGCCTTGGAAACAGAATTAACACAATCTTGCAGTCAGCATTCTTTAAGTTAGCAGATATTATTCCATCAGCTGATGCTATCCGTTATATGAAAGATGCAGCTGAAAAAACTTATGCTAAAAAGGGCGAAGCTGTTGTTAAGATGAACTTTGAGGCTATTGATGCTGGTGCTGAGAAGTTTGTTAAAGTGGATGTTCCTGAAAGCTGGAAGAACTGCGAATACGAAGCTATCCTGCCCCACCATGATGGTGATGGAGAGTTAATTGATTATATTAATAACATTCTTGTTCCTATTAATGGATACGAGGGTGCAAAACTTCCTGTTTCTACTTTCTCAAAATATCAGGCGGGTGAAGTTCCTATGGGTTCTTCAGCGTTTGAGAAACGTGGTATTGCGGTTAAGGTTCCAGTATGGAATAACGAAACATGTATTCAGTGCGGACAATGTTCATTCGTATGTCCCCATTCAGTAATTCGACCCGTTGTTCTTACAGAAGAAGAGCTTAATAATGCTCCTGAGGGTATTAAATATGCTCCCGCAAAGATGCTTGACGGCTTATATTACACAATGGCAATTTCTGTTCTTGACTGTACAGGTTGCGGTAGCTGTTCTAATGTATGTCCTGGTAATAATAAGGCTGATACATTGGTTATGGACTTCCTTGACAATCAGTTACATGAGCAAAACAACTTTAATTATGCTCATAAGTTTGCAGAAAATCAGGCAGCTCTTGATAAATTCCCTGCAACAAAAGTTAAAGGTTCACAGTTTAAGAAACCTTATCTTGAATTCTCAGGCGCTTGTGCAGGTTGTGGTGAAACACCCTACGCAAAACTTGTTACACAGTTGTACGGTGATAGAATGTTCCTTGCAAACGCAACGGGTTGTTCATCGATCTGGGGTGCATCATGTCCCTCAAACCCCTACACTGTAAATGAAGATGGTGTTGGTCCCGCATGGGCAAACTCATTATTTGAGGATAATGCTGAGTTTGGTTTAGGTATGTATATTGCCCAGAACACACTAAGAGAGCACAATATTGAAAAATTAGCAAAGATTGCTGACGAGAACCCCGATGTTAAGCCTGCTTATGAAAAGTTTATGGAAACAAAGAATGACTGTATGGCTAATAAAGTTCCTGCGGATGAGCTATTAAAGGCAATTGCAAACATAAACTCACAGGAAGCAAAAGATGTTCTAGCAGATAAGGAATTCCTTGCTAAGAAAGCATGTTGGCTATTTGGCGGCGACGGTTGGGCTTATGATATAGGCTTTGGCGGTCTTGACCATGCTCTTGCATCAGGCGAAAACATTAACATTCTTGTATTTGATACAGAAGTATATTCAAATACTGGTGGTCAGTCATCAAAGGCTACACCTACTGGAGCGATTGCAAAATTTGCCGCAGCAGGTAAAGAAGTTAAGAAAAAGGATCTTGCGGCAATTGCTATGAGCTACGGCTATATCTATGTTGCTCAGGTTTCAATGGGTTGGAATATGCAGCAGTGTCTGAATGCAATTGTTGAGGCAGAAAGCTATGACGGTCCCTCACTAATTGTTGCATACGCTCCCTGTATCAACCATGGTATTAAGGGTGGAATGACAATTTCACAGACTGAGGAAAAGAAAGCAGTTGAGTCAGGTTACTGGCACTGTTTCAGATATGACCCCAGACTTGTTCAAGAAGGCAAAAACCCGTTCCAGCTAGATTCAAAGAAGCCCACATTAAAATATGAGGACTTCCTGATGGGCGAAGTTCGATACAACTCACTTGCACTTGCTAACCCTGAAAGAGCAGAAGAGCTATTTAAGGCAGCAGCAAAGGCAGCAGAAGAGAAGTACGAGAAACTTGCAAAACTTGCAGAATAATAAAAAAAGAGAACGCAATATGCGTTCTCTTTTTTTGGTGTACCCAACAGGAGTCGAACCTGCGGCCTCAAGAGTCGGAGTCTTGTGCTCTATCCAACTGAGCTATGGGTACAAAAAGATACTGCGGATAATTATATCCGCAGTATTATTTACTTATTCTTATCTTTTGAAGAAACCAGGAACATCAATCTCTGCCATTCCAGGTCTTAAACGACGCTGGAAAATTGAATCATCATCATACTCAGGCAATGTTGATGAATATGTGGGCTGACGCTTCTCTGTTGCAAATGAAGGAGCCTTAGCCTTTACACCTGCATCTGCATTTCTCTTAATTGAGCCATCAAGTCCTGTTGCAATAAGAGTAACTCTGATTTCATCCTTCATAGTCTCATCAACAGCTGTACCTACAATAATGTTTGCTTCATCTGATACCATATCCTTAATGATTGATGAAACCTCGCCCATATCTACAAGTGAGAACTCTGTACCACCTGTGATGTTAAGCAGAACATTCTCAGCACCTGCAATGCTAGTTTCAAGTAGCGGTGATTCAATAGCCGCACGAACGGCATCCTGAGCGGCATTTTCGCCCTTACCAACACCAATACCCATATGTGCAACGCCACTGTCCTTCATAATTGTACGAACATCGGCAAAGTCACAGTTAAGAAGACCTTTCTGTACGATAATCTCAATGATACCCTGAACGCCCTGACGAAGAACATCGTCAGCAAGTTTGAATGAATCATTAATTGTAACCTTCTTATCTGCAATTTTAAGTAGCAAATCGTTAGGAATTGTAACAATTGAGTCAACCTTTTCTGCAAGGTTTGCAATACCCTCTTCTGCATTTCTCATTCTCTGGGGACCTTCAAATGCAAAAGGCTTTGTTACAACTGCAACTGTAAGGATACCCGCAGACTTAGCTGCCTCAGCAATAATGGGAGCTGCACCTGTACCTGTACCGCCACCCATACCGGCAGTAACAAATACCATATCTGCATCCTTAACAATATTTTTTATTTCGTCCTTAGTCTCCTCAGCTGCCTGACGGCCAACCTCGGGTTTTGCACCTGCACCAAGACCACCTGTTAGCTTTGCACCTATCTGCAAAACTGTTTTAGCCTTAACATTTGTTAACTGCTGTGCATCTGTATTAACGCAGATAAATTCTGCCTTATTAACACCTGCTTCAATCATTCTGTCAACAGCGTTATTACCGCCACCGCCGACACCTACAACTTTAATTCTCGCGCCTTCAACTACGGTGTTTTCCTCTATTCCAATAGGCATAGCACTCATTTTATTATCCTCCTTCGTAGTTTACAAAACAAAATAATGTTCAAACAAGGTATGAACATACACATTCTATTGTACAACCTTTTATTTAATTATTCAATAGTAAAATTATACAAAATTATTATATTTTTCTATATAATTCTACTTTTTAACTGTTTAAGATTCATAAGATGTCTTTCCAGGGATACTGACATCAATAACTCCCATAGAATTATCTTTAATTGCTGAGGTTTTAATTACCTCGCTAAACATTCTTATTTTTCTGTCTAATTCAAGCTGTGAACCACAATGAACTTCCAGTCTGTTATCATAATTAAACTTAATGGAAGTTAAATCATCCACGCTGATATATGTTACTTTACTTATGTGTCCCATTGTTTCAAGAGATTTAAGTAAAGTTCCCAAAACCTCTCTCTTCTCCTCTGATTTCATTTGAAGAGTTGAATTCAGTTCATAGCTGTCAACACTTACACCACTGATACTGGGCAGCTTGTCCTTATTAAATACATCGGAGTCATCAATTACTCTTAAATCAGAATCAATTACAATGGTTGATGAACCAGCAAGTAAATATGCCGCAGGAGCACTTTCTGTTATAAACAATTCAAGATATGCAGGGAAAACGTGTTTTCTGACTTCAACTCCACTTATCTGGGGTATTTCACACATTTTTCTTTCTATCTTTGATGAACTTGTACCAAACAAATTAGCACCTACAACATAACCTATCTTTTCGTTAATAACTTCTTTATGAACTGTATTATTACCAGTCAAACGAACTTCTTTAATATTAAATATGGGAGTCATAAATAGGAATACAACCGCAAAAACAACAGCAAACGCAAACCAAACAAGTGCCTGTAATCGTTGGCGTTTTAGTCTTTCTTGCTTACGGCTCTTCTCTATCTCCCGTCTTTTTTCAGCTTCACTCATTCCCTGTCTTAACCTTTGAGCTTCACGGGCAATTTCTCTGTCTCGATACTTTTTTGATGGTGTTACCCTGTTAACGCGTCTTGTTCCAAAGGATGTACTGTTATTCTTTGGAAAGGCACCCCGTGCATCAACATATTTCTTCTCTGATGCACGGTTAGCACCATCTGCCGTTTTTAATTTTTGTTTCTGTATGGTGTTTTCACCATTTTTACGCTTGTTTTCCATTTAATTCACCTATTATGTATATATGCGTTTTATATTTGCTCCGCAATTAGCAAGATTTGATTCTATGCTATCATAGCCTCTGTCTATAAATTCAGTACCTGAAATAATTGATATGCCCTCCGCAGCTAATGCAGCAATAACTAAGGCAGCTCCTCCGCGAAGTTCATAAGCCTCAACATTCGCACCGTAGAGTTTCTTGACTCCTCTAACAACTGAACTTCTTCCCTCTACTTTTATATCAGCACCCATTCTTACAAGTTCATTTACATGCCTGTATCTGTTTTCAAATATGTTTTCTACGAATATACTTGTTCCGTCTGCGATTGTTGTCAATGCCATAAAAGGCGACTGTATATCCGTTGGAAATCCAGGATAAGGCATTGTCTTAATAATATGTATATTTTTAATCTTATCCTTGCTTTCTAACTCAATTATATTATCATAGCAATTAATTTTTGCACCCATTTCTGACATAATGGCAAGAACGGATGTCATATGAGATGAATTAACATCTCTAAGTGTTATTTTGCCCTTCGTTATCATAGCCGCAATTAAATAAGTTTGCGCCACAATTCTATCAGGCATAATCTTATATTTACAACTATTTAGCTTATCTACACCCTCTATTGTAATTAAACTCGTTCCTGCACCTTTTATCTTTGCACCCATGGAGTTCAAAAACATTGCCAAATCGCATATTTCAGGCTCTCTTGCTGCATTTGTGATACGAGTTATTCCTTGCGCTTTTACAGCTGCAAGCATTATATTTTCCGTCGCACCAACACTTGGAAAGTCTAAGTGAATATCCGTACCTGTAAGTTTATTGCACTCACATTTCAAATAACCGTGTTCTTCATTAATTAATACGCCCATTTTCTTTAATGCTTTAATATGTAAATCTATTGGTCTAAGCCCGATCGGACACCCTCCTGGAAGCCCCATCTCCGCTTTATGACATCTGGAAATTATAGCCCCTAATAAAATAATAGACGATCGCATTTCTCGCATAAGGCTCTCATCAATAACATAATTATCGATATTTCGTGGGTCAACACACAATGAATCGTCTTCCCATTTTACTTTACATCCAAGCCGTTTGAGTATAACCTCTGTTTTTTCTACATCTCTTAAATGAGGACAATTTTCCAACAAACACTCATCATCCGCCAAAATGGTGGCGGCAAGTATTGGTAAAACAGCATTTTTTGCGCCCTGTATTTTTATATCACCCATAAGGGGTGTTCCACCTTCAACCATCAATCTGTTCACAATATCACCTCTATTACACAGTATGTGATATATTATGAATTTGTTTTGATTGATGTTACATAAGGGGTTATATCACGTCATAAAATATGTCCCCATTAAATAATGTATATGATTTATATTATAAAAATAGAACCTGTAATTTTATACGGTCAAAAAATATGCTTATTGTATCTCTTCAATTTCGTGTATTTTATTTATTCTTGCACTATGTCTTCCACCTTCAAATTCTGTGCTTAGCCATGTGTCAATAATCATGAAAGCAAGTTCTCTTCCTGTTACTCTGCCACCTAAGCATATAATATTAGAATCATTGTGCATTTTTGTCATTTTAGCGCTATAAACATCTGAACACAAAGCAGCACGAATGCCTTTGTGCTTGTTTGCGGCAATACTTATGCCAATACCTGTGCCGCAAATAAGAATACCTGCTTTTGCAGTTCCATCCTGAACAGCTTTGCACACAGGCTTAGCACAATCAGGGTAATCAACACTATCCTCTGAATATGTGCCATAATCTATATATTCTACTCCTGTTTCTTTAAGGTGCTTTAAGATATGTTCTTTTAATTCAAAACCGCCGTGGTCGCATCCAATAGCTATCATAATTCCATCTTCCTTTCATATTCTCTTTCCGCCTGAGATTTTCTCAAATACAAAGGTACTACATCGTTATAATGACTCAATTTATTCTCAGATATTGTATCCATGGCTGCAACGCAAAGTGCTCCCGCTCTCGTCTCCATAAGTTGAACGGGTGCAAAACCAAAGTTATGTCCAATTAATTCATTACGATGAATAATTGCACCATCACCAAGAAGAACAATTTTCTGTCCCTTGTATCTCTCTATAATCTCATCTATTGTCATAACACAAGGTTCTGTTACCTCAATAACTTCATTGTCCTTAAACTGATATGCCGCCGTAAAAACTTCGTCCCTACGTGCATCAAGCATTGGAACAATTACCTCATTTGCATTTGACAGATTATATGCAAGGGTCTTTAACGTATTAATAGCAGCAACAGGTTTATTCATAACCTGAGCTAATGCTCTTATAGATGAAATACCAATTCTGAGGCCTGTAAATGAACCTGGGCCTGTTGTTACTGCAAACACATCAATCATAGAAATATCAATGGACAAGTCTGTCATTAGTCTCTCAATCATCACCATTATGTTCTGAGAGTGTTTTCGTTGATTACGAATAACATATTCACCAAGTATTACTTCCCCATTGCTGATTGCAACAGAGGCAGGGAAAGATGATGTGTCAACTGCTAATACTATCATTACATCATCCCCTCTTTTCTACAATGATTTTTCTGTAATCAAAACCTTTATTTTCGTCTTTTAAGATAGTAATTTTAATATATTCCTGCGGAAACAAATCTTCTATAAGCTCTGCCCATTCTATTATGCATACACCGTTACTGTCCACATACTCTTCGTAGCCGATCTCATACATTTCATCAGGGTCAGAGATCCGATACACATCAAAATGATACAAGGGTAATCTGCCTTCATATTCATTTACAATGGTAAATGTCGGACTGGTAACGTGGTTAGTAATGCCCAATGCTTTGGCAATTCCCTGGACAAACGCGGTCTTTCCCGCACCTAAATCGCCATACATGGCAACAAACTCTCCACCTGTAAAAGTATTTGCAATTTCCACTGCAATTCCTATTGTATCCTCATAGGAATAGGACTCAAATATCTGCATTAGAACAACCCCGAAATAACACTGTTTTTATCAATATCAATTTTTTCGGCTGAGGGCACTTTTGGAAGTCCTGGCATTGTCATAATATCTCCTGCTTCTGCCACAATAAAGCCTGCGCCGTTTGATATTCTTATTGTTTTAATTTCAACAGTAAAGCCCTCGGGACGACCTAATAGTTTAGGGTTATCTGATAAGGAATACTGTGTTTTTGCAATACATACGGGCTTTTTGTCAAGGCCATATTCTTCTAAGCTCTTAATAGCTTTTTTAGCTTTTGCAGAGAATGTAACGCCCTTACCGCCGTATATCTTTGTAACAATGGCATTTACTTTGTTTTCAATAGTATCATTAACATCATAAACAGGTATATACTCTGCCTTTTTCTCTTCCATTGCCTCTAAAACATACTGAGCCAATGTCAGACCACCTTCGCCACCCTTTGCAAAGACCTCACATAATGCACACTTGACGCCGTATTCATTACATTTATCTATAACAAATTGAAGTTCTGCATCTGTGTCTGTTGCAAATCTGTTAATTGCAACAACTACTGGTGTGCCAAAGCTCTGCATATTTTCAATATGCTTAGAAAGGTTAACAATACCCTTTGACAAAGCGTCAAGATTTTCATCCTTTAAGTCATCTTTGGCAACTCCACCATTATATTTTAAGGCTTTAACAGTAGCAACGATTACAACAGCATCAGGGCGAAGGCCAGACATACGGCACTTAATATCCATAAACTTCTCAGCGCCTAAGTCTGCACCAAAACCAGCCTCAGTGATTGCATAATCACCCAGTTTAACAGCAAGTTTTGTAGCTTGAACACTGTTACATCCATGAGCAATATTAGCAAAGGGACCGCCATGAACAAAGCAAGGTGTATGTTCAAGTGTCTGAACAATATTAGGCTTAATTGCATCTTTAAGAAGTGCCGCCATTGCACCCTGTGCATTAAGTTCAGATGCTTTAACAGGCTTTCCGTCATATGTATAAGCAACTATTATCTCACCAAGCTTGTTTTTAAGGTCCTCAATATCATTGGCAAGACACAAAATAGCCATAATTTCCGATGCAACAGTAATCATAAAACTGTCCTGACGCGGAATTCCGTTTATCTTTCCGCCCATTCCAATTACAATATTGCGAAGTGCTCGGTCATTCATATCAAGACAACGTTTCCATACAATGTTTGTTACATCAATATTCAAAAGATTACCTTTTTGAATATGATTATCAAGCATTGCAGCAAGAAGGTTATTTGCAGCAGTTATAGCGTGCATATCACCCGTAAAATGAAGATTAATATCTTCCATAGGAACTATCTGACTGTATCCACCGCCCGCAGCTCCGCCTTTAACACCAAAAACAGGACCTAATGATGGCTCTCGAAGAGCAATAAATGTCTTTTTACCCATTCTGGTCATTGCATCGCCCAAGCCAATAGTTATCGTTGTCTTACCCTCGCCCGCGGGTGTGGGATTAATAGCTGTAACTAATATAAGCTTACCGTTTTCTTTTTCCTCCGCTTTAATAATAGCCTCAGCTGAAAGTTTAGCTTTATACTTTCCATAAAATTCCAAATCATCCTCGGCAATACCTGCTTTTTCCGCAATATCACGAATATGAAGCATTTCTGCCTGCTGAGCAATCTCAATGTCTGATAACATAAATGTGTCCTCCGTAAAAATATCTCTATAAAGTCAAACAGAGCTGAACAAAACCATTATCCAGCCCTCGTTTATTCAAATGTAAATTAGTTGTTTAGATGCTCTTCTCTGTCCTCACGAACTTTTCTAAGCAACAAATCAAGTCTATGCTCAACATCGGCAAGAATCTCGTCCACATATCTGTCTGTGTCCATCTTGATTTCCTTAGCATCTCTCTCGGACATATCTCTGATAGCCTCTGCCTTTTCATAAGCCTGTCTTGTGATTTCATGCTCATCAACAAGTCTCTCCTGAGTTTCCTCAGCAGACTTCTTTATAGCGTCGGCTCTCTCTTCAGCTTCGTCAAGAATTCTCTGTCTCTCAGCCTTAACCCATCTTGCTTCCTTATGTTCCTCAGGATAAACAAGACGCATTTCCTGCAAGAAATCAAGAAGCTCGTCCTTGTCCATCATTATTTTGCCTGTTAGGGGCACTGATGAAGCTTTATTAATAGTATCCTCCATCATGTCAATGATTTCCATAATGTCCATATCCATGTCCATCTCTTGTAACATCCTTTCAATGATAATTTTTGTTAAGCATTGTTTTGCTCAAATTTGTCTTTAATATAATGTATAATTTCAGTGGGAACAAGTCCCGCCAAATCACCGTTATATCCAGCAAGCTCTTTTACCATGCTTGAACTGATATAGGAATACTTTGAGTTCGTCATCATAAACATTGTTTCACACTCACTATTAAGAGTTTTATTAAGCAATGCCATCTGGAACTCATATTCAAAATCATTTACCGTTCGCAATCCTTTTATGATTACATTTGCATTGTGTTGACTGGCAAAATCAACCAGTAGCCCATTAAAACATGAAACCTCAACATTAGGTAAATTATTTGTTACTTTTTCAATAAGCATCACACGTTCATCTGCAGTGAACAATGGATTTTTATTGTTGTTATTAAGCACACCTACAATTACCTTATCAAAGATTTTACTTGCTCTTTCAATAATGTCAAGATGTCCGTTTGTGATTGGGTCAAAACTACCGGGATAAACTGCAATTCTCATGTTCTCTATTCCCCGTTTCCCATTTTACCATAAATTGTGATATATGTTCTGCCATACTTTTTCTGTTTAAGTATTTTAAGTCCGTCATATTGAGATTTGAAATCTGTATTATCACTTTCTAAAACTATTATACCGTCATCTGTAAGCAAATCATTCTCACAGATAGCGTCTAACACAGGTTCAATATATCCCTTATTGTACGGTGGATCAAGAAAAATAATATCGAACTGATCTTCACAGGTTTTTGCAAAGTCAAAGCAAGATTTTTCCTTAACTTCACACATGTCCCAAAATTTCAGTTCATCTATATTTTTTTTAATGATAGCAACAGAATTTCTATCACTGTCAATAAGCACTGCCCTTTTTGCGCCTCTTGAAACAGACTCAAATGACAATGCCCCGCTGCCTGCAAACATATCTAATACGACAGCTCCTGGAACGTCAAACTGAATAAGATTAAAGATTGCTTCTTTTACCCTATCCGTTGTAGGACGAACATCACTGCCAGCAAATTCGTGGAGTTTATGCCCACGTCTGCAACCGGAAATAATTCGCATTAGTATATCTCCTATCTATTGTACCCTAAATTTTGTAAAAGGTCAATACCCAATTTTAATTTTAAACAAAAAAATACATTTTTATTGTTCATTGTTGTTGCTAATAACAATGTTTTTTTAGATTATATCATATATTTATTTTAATGTATAGTACATTTTTAATTTTTTTAATGACAATTCAAAATAAATATGTTATACTTATAAAAAGTAATTGTTAAAGGAGAAAGACTATGATATATGCAATTTTAGCGGACGGTTTTGAAGAAATTGAAGCTTTGGCACCTGTGGATATACTTCGTCGCGGTGGTATTGATGTGAAAACTGTTTCAATTATGCCCACAAAGAAAGTGATGGGTGCTCACAACATTCCTGTTGAGGCAGACATTATGATAAACGATGTTGTCCCTGAGGATATGGAAATGCTTGTTCTCCCAGGTGGTGCAGGACATGCACTTCTTGATGCTTCAAATGAAGTACATGCTTTAATAAATTATTGTATAGTTCATAATCTGTATATTGCAGCAATTTGTGCATCCCCATCGATTTTGGGTAAAAAACAAATTTTAGACGGCAAAATGGCAACTTGTTACCCTGGTTTTGAAAAGTATTGCTATGGTGCAAATATGGTCAATAAAAAAGTTATAACAGATGGTAAAATAATAACAGGAAAAGGCCCTGGTGCTGCATCGGAATTTGGTTTTGAGATTCTATCAATTCTGAAAGGCACTGATGTTTCAAATCAATTAAAGGAAGAAATGCAATACAATGACTAAGGATGAGCTTCGCACATATATGCGACAAAAAAGACGGGAATTAACTGATGATTTTAAGGTAACATCAAGCTCTTTAATTATGCAATCAATTATTCCTTTTATAAGCCAATTAAACTGTGTTATGATATACCTTTCATCTTTTAATGAGCCTGACACATCCATGTTATTAAGTTATTTAATTGATAAGAATATTAAAATTGTAGTTCCTGTCAGTAATACAGATGATAATACCATAATACCCTCATATATATCAAACATAGATGATCTTCATAAAGGTGCATACGGCATATATGAGCCAAAAACCATAAATCAGGCAAATATTGAAGATATAGACCTTGTATTAGTCCCTGGTATTGTATTTTCAAAATCTGGCGACAGAATCGGTTTTGGTAAGGGATATTATGATAAACTTTTAGAAAACTTCGAGGGGTTAAAAATCGGAGTTTGTTATGAATTTCAAATAGTTGATGAAATACCATCATCTCCCCATGATGTTAAAATGAATATGATTGTAACTGAAAAGAGGGTATATAATGATTTTTGATACACATGCTCATTATAATGACGAACAGTTTGATATTGACAGAGACCATATCTTGGGCAGTATGCCTGATAATAATGTTTCTTTAATCTTAAATGCATGTTCACAGTTATCTGAAATGCCACAGATTATTGAAATGATAGATAAATTCCCTCATGTGTATGGTGCCGTTGGAATTCACCCCGAAGCTGTAAATACGATAGACGAAACATATCTTGAAAAGATTACTGAGTATACAAAACACCCTAAAATAGTAGCTATCGGCGAAATAGGTCTTGATTACTACTGGACAACAGAAACAAAAGAAAAACAGCAAAAAATATTAGGTGAACAAATTGACCTTGCAAGAGAACTGAATATGCCAGTTATTATCCATGACCGAGAAGCACACGGAGACATTATGAGAATTCTTACAGAACATAAAGTCTGGGAATGCGGTGGCGTTTTCCATTGCTATTCAGGGAGTGCAGAAATGGTGAAAGAAATTACAAATAATCTTGGTATGTATATTGCCTTTGGCGGAACAGTTACATTTAAGAATGCTGTTAAACCCAGAGAAGCATTAAAAGCTGTGCCTCTCGACCGTTTACTAATTGAAACCGACTCTCCTTACCTTGCCCCTGTGCCATACAGAGGAAAGAGAAATTCGTCTATATACTTAAAGGAAGTAGTTTCTATGATATCAGAACTAACAGGGCTTTCAACCGATGAAATTGAGAAAATCACGACAGAGAACGGAAAAAGATTGTTTTCTATATAATGGAGAAAATTATGAAAGAAAGTATTAAAAATGGTGCATCTGAGCTTAATATAAATATTTCAGACACAACCATAGATGCACTTATATCATACTATAATATTTTGATTGAAAGAAACAAAGTTGTTAATCTTACAAGAATAACAGAACCTCAGGATGTGGTATCAAAACATTTTCTTGACAGTATGACACCCTTATTAACAAATTTAATTAATGGTAAGGTAATTGACGTTGGAACTGGCGCTGGGTTTCCTGGCCTTGTTTTGAAATGTGTAAAACCTGATATTAAATTAACATTGTTAGATTCATTAAACAAGAGAATTTCCTTTCTTAAAGATGCTGCTAACGAAATGAAAATCACAGACGGAATTGAATTTGTTCATTCAAGAGCCGAGGATGCTGCTCTTGACAAAAAATACCGCGAAAAATATGACACCGTTGTATCACGCGCCGTTGCAAATCTACGTGCACTGTCCGAATGGTGTTTACCCTTTCTCAAAATTGGCGGATATTTCCTTGCTCTTAAAGGGCCACTTGCCGATAATGAATTAGATGATGCAAAAGGGGCAATTAAAGCCTTAGGCGGCGAATTTTGCAATATTTTTAGTGTTGATATTCCAAACACAGACCTTAATCATAAAATAATAATCATAAAAAAAGTTCGACATACCCCATCGGTTTTACCAAGAAAAGGCAAAAAAGCGACACTAATCCCTGTCGAAGAATATCTAAAAAAATAATATAAAAAAAGCGTGGCGATTTATGTCGTACGCTTTTTCTTTACTCAGGTATATTTTATGCTATAATTGAATTTGTAAGACAGAAAATAACAGATACAGACGGTAATGAAACCCTTTACTGTCACCCCGAAATGTCTTACACCTTCCACCACCGAGGTATGGTAAACGGTATTTCCCTTAATGCCGTTTACCAAATCCTTTTATTATTTTTTAGAAAAACAGGTGATAAGCATGTCAGATAATACATATAGAAAAATAAAACAAATTCCATTAAAATGTATTCGACCCAATCCGTGCCAGCCAAGAAAATATTTTGATCCCGATTCAATGGAAATTCTTATTTCATCCATTGAAAGATACGGGGTTATTAATCCAATTACTGTAAGAGATTGTGGAGATAACGAATATGAATTGATTTCAGGAGAAAGACGATTTCGTGCAGCATATAGTGCTGGGCTTCACACAATACCTTGTATTATAATAGATACAGATGGTTCAGATTGTGCAATTCTTTCTTTACTTGAAAATTTACAGCGTGATGATTTATCTTTTCTTGAAATCGCCGAAAGTTATCGTGAATTGATCAAGAAGAACGGAATAAGCAGCCGCGACTTATCAAGAAAACTTGGAGGACGCCCCTTTGAAATCACGGAAAGAATGAGTTTAATGTCTCTTGATCCGATTGTAAGAAAATACATCAGGAGTTTTAAGCTATCGGAAAAACAGGCCAGAGCATTATTAAAAATAAAAGATAAAAATCTGCAAATTGAAACTGTTCGCAAAATATGTGAAAACTCTTTAACAGAGACAGAATCAATCAGTTATATTAACGATTTGATATCTTCCAAAAACTCGCCTGTTATTCACATAAACAAATTCAAAAATATGCAACTACTCCGCAACACAATAAACAATGCGGTTAATATAATAAGGACAAGCGGTGTTGATGCTCAATATAACGAAAAATCATACGACTGGGGCGACGAATTTGTAATTAAAATTAAAAAAACCGTGCCCTGATTCCCCTATTTAGACATTTTCTCTTTACTTTTTTATCTTAAAGGTGTATAATTTAAGTATATTTAGTAACCAAGGGGAATTATTATGATTACAAAAAACAAGCGTATTGTTGTAAAGGTCGGAACTTCCACTCTTACATACGATACTGGAAAAATAAATTTCAGACGCATTAATGATATTGCGCGTGTATTATCCGATTTAAGAAATTGTGGATATGAAATAATACTTGTTTCATCAGGTGCTATTGGTGTTGCTATGGGTAAGCTTGGATATTCAAAAAAACCAGGTGATACAAAAATCAAACAGTCTCTTGCAGCAGTAGGTCAATGTGAACTGATGGCAATTTATGATAGAGCTTTTTCGGAGTATCATAATACAGTAGCTCAAATACTTCTGACTCGTTCTGACATTGACATTGAAAAAAGAATGATACATACGAAAGATACCTTTAATACACTTCTTGCAATGGGTATAATTCCTATTGTTAATGAAAATGATACCGTTTCAGTTGAAGAAATCGAATTTGGCGACAACGACAGTCTTTCTGCTATTGTTGCAAAAATTGTTGAAGCTGACATTCTTGTTCTTTTTTCAGATATTGACGGACTTTACAGCAGTGATCCCCGTTCAAACCCAGATGCAGAACTCATATCGAAAGTAGAAAATATCACAAAAGTAGAAAGTAGTGCAGGTGATACTTCAACCAACGTTGGTACAGGCGGAATGGTAACAAAGCTTGAAGCTGCAAAAATTGCAAATGGTGCAGGAATCAGTATGCTGATCACAAATGGAAATAATATTGATGCTTTATATGATATAATTGACGGCAAAGAGGTTGGAACATTATTCAAAGCATATTAAAAAAGATGGCGATTTTCGCCATCTTTTTTATCTTTTATAAAAGGCTTTATAGGCTCTGTATGCCATATAAACATCACTTTTTGCTGTAACCTCAAAGGGTGAATGCATAGATAAAACTGGTACGCCACAGTCTATTACATCCATATTGAGATTTGCAACATATTGAGCAATTGTTCCTCCGCCTCCCTGATCAACTTTACCAAGTTCGCCTGTCTGCCAGATTACTCCATCATCATCCATTAACTTTCCGATTTCATATACAAACTCTGCATTAGCGTCAGATGAATCATACTTACCGCCTGAACCTGTATATTTACATAATGTAACCCCGTAACCTGCATAGGAAGAATTATTGGGCTCTGAAACTGATAAAAAGTTAGGATCAACTGCATTTGATACATCTGATGACATACATGCGGATGAAGAAATTGTTCTGTTTAAGTCTGTAAGAGAACACACACCATTGACCTTTTCAATAAGCTCTGTAATTGCCATCATCATAAATGCACTCTGTGCACCTGTATTGCCGCTTGAACCGATTTCTTCTTTATCAACAAGTATCGCAACAGCAGTTTTCTTGGGGTTTTCTACGTCAATTATCCCCCTCAGAGTTGTATATGCACAGACTCTGTCATCCTGACCGTATGCACCAATAAAACTTTCGTCAATACCAACATTTTTTGCTTTTTGGGCAGGGACTATTTCTATCTCCGCGGTCTGGAAACTTTTTTCGGTAATACCATATTTATTATTTAATATTTTCAAAACAGAAAACTTGACCTTATCTTTAACATCCTCTGCTTCAACTGGCATTCCGCCAATAAGTACATTAAGATTTTCTGCCTCTATTCCCTCTCGCATATTCTTTGACATTTGCTCTCTTGCAAGATGAGGAAGCAGGTCTGTAATTACGAATACAGGATCATTTTCATTTTCACCTATTGAGATGTTTATCTTTTCACCGTCTGCATTAAATACAACACCATGAATAGCCAAAGGAATTGTCGGCCACTGATACTTCTTAACACCGCCATAATAATGCGTTTTCAAAAGTGCCATATCGGTACTCTCATATAAAGGATTTTGTTTTAAGTCAAGTCTTGGAGAATCAATATGTGCACCTGCAATATTAATTCCTTTTCTTATGTCCTCTGTTCCTATAACAGCCATAAATATGTTTTTATTTCTGTTTGTTTTGTAAACCTTATCACCTACTTTAAGATTTTCTAATGTGTCTATATTTACAAAACCAGCTTTCTCAGCAATTTTTATTGCTTCCGTTACACATTCCCTTTCAGTTTTTCCTGCGTCCAGAAAATTACGGTAATCATCACATAAGCTGTTCATTTCCGTTCTTTCATCTTCTGTCATTGAAAGATAGACATTTTTCTTATTATATGACAAACTTTCAAAAAGTTCCTTATCAGTCATAATATTTGCCTCCAATTTCTACTTTTTTTGGTATTATATATTATTTTTCAAAAAATTTCA
>JAZQFP010000095.1:0-48933 GCA_045539555.1 Candidatus Ornithomonoglobus sp. | reverse complement strand
GACCGCTTGGCCTCCGACTTATATACTTGAATCACCCGATATTAAGCAAAATAAAAACATAACAAACAATTACATTCAAAATAATTACGAAATAGGTACAATATCAGGCGACAACAATGCGGTAGTACAAGGAAATAATTCAGACATAATTGAACAAAAAGTTGAAAAATCTACACTTAAACAATGGATAGAATCTATTTTACAAAACCTAGTGGCAAACTGGTTGTGGGTAGTAATTCCAATTATTATTGCTACACTTATTGGTTTTTTATCTAACAGATAATAGAGGAGCTAACAAATGACAAACTTTGATTTTCTAAAAACAGACCCGCAATTTGTCACATTTAGTGATGTGGCAGTTTCTGCTGAGAAAATATTAAATATTGATATGTCGGCGTCAGTTCTTAATTGTCGCCGTGCGATGGAGTTTGCTGTTAAGTGGATGTACTCCGTTGATAAAGATTTAATAATGCCTTATGATACTACTTTGGTTGCTTTAATGAGCACAGAGGAATTTTGTGATATTGTGGGCAATGATTTATTATTTAGAATGAATTATATCCGCAAACGCGGTAATGACGTGGCACATTCGGGTAAGAAAATCACGATGGAACAGGCAAAGCTTTGCATTGAAAACCTGTACATTTTTATGGATTTTGTAGCGTGTTGCTATGGAAGTGATTACACAGAAAAGCCTTTTGATAAGTCTCTGCTTGATTCACACAACGAGCCTGTTCTAACAAAGGAAATGGAGCTTGATTTTGAAAAGCTTATTGCAGAGAATAAAGCATTAAAAGATGAGCTGACAGCAAGACGTGAGGAGAATCAACAGACCTATGTTCCAAAGCCACTTGATTTGTCAGAGTTTAAGACAAGAAAAATCTATATTGATGATATGCTCCGAGAGTCAGGTTGGGCTGAGGGTGAAAACTGGATAAACGAGGTTGAACTTCAGGGAATGCCCAACAAATCCGAGGTGGGTTATGCTGACTATGTTCTCTATGACGATGCACATAAGCCACTGGCGGTAATTGAGGCAAAGCGTACTTGTGTTGGCGTTTCAAAAGGCAGACAACAGGCAAAACTCTATGCAGATCTATTAGAAAAACAATATGGCAGAAGACCTGTTATCTTTTTAACAAACGGCTTTGATACAAGAATTGATGATGGTCAGTACCCTGAGCGTAAGGTTGCATCAATTTACTCAAAGCGTGATTTGGAGAAAATGTTCAACTTACGCCGTATGAGGACAAGTCTTAAAAATGTTATGGTAGACAGACAGATTGCAGGTCGTTATTATCAAGAGGGTGCAATCAAGGCGGTCTGTGATGCGTTGGACAAAAAGAATCGTAGAAAAGCACTTCTTGTTATGGCAACAGGTTCAGGTAAAACAAGAACAGTTATTGGGCTTTGTGATGTGCTGTTGCAACATAATTGGGTGAAGAACATTCTTTTCCTTGCAGACCGTAACTCTTTGGTAACACAGGCTAAACGTTCATTTGTAAATATGCTTCCTGATTTATCTGTTACCAATCTTTGCGAAGAAAAAGATAACTTTTCAGCGCATTGTGTTTTCTCGACATATCAGACAATGTACAACTGCATTGATGAAGTGAAGGATGATGAGGGGAAGCTATTCACCTGCGGACATTTTGACCTTGTAATATGTGATGAGGCACATCGTTCAATTTACAATAAATACAGAGATATTTTTAATTATTTTGATGCGCCTTTAATTGGTCTTACTGCTACACCAAAGGATGAGATTGACAAAAACACCTATGAGATTTTTGAACTTGAAAGTGGTGTTCCCACCTACGGATACGAACTTGCTCAGGCAGTAAGAGACGGTTATCTTGTTGACTATGTTTCCATTGAAACAAAATTGAAATTTCTGGAACAAGGAATTTCATATGATGAGCTTCCTGAAACTGAAAAAGAAGAATACGAGAAAAATTTCCTCGATGAGAACGGGGAACTCCCGTCTTACATTGATTCTGCTGCGCTAAACGAGTGGATCTTTAATGAAGATACAATAAAACGTGTCCTTCACACCTTAATGACAGACGGCATTAAAGTCAACTATGGCGAAACCTTGGGAAAAACAATTATTTTTGCCAAAAATCACGATCATGCCGAAAAAATATATGAGGTATTTGGTAAAGAATATCCACATCTTGTTGGATATGCAAAGGTTATCGATAATTACATTAACTATGCCCAAAGTGCCATAGATGAGTTTTCTGAGGGCGACAAATTGCCAAGAATTGCTATATCCGTCGATATGCTTGATACAGGTATTGACGTACCCGAAGTTCTTAATCTTGTATTTTTCAAAAAAGTCATGAGTAAGGCGAAATTCTGGCAGATGATAGGCAGAGGAACACGGCTTTGCCCAAATCTTTTAGACGGTGAGGATAAAGAGAAATTTTATATATTTGATTTTTGTAACAACTTTGAATTTTTCAGGATGCACCAAGGTAATTCTACGACAAATCAACTTGCTCTTCAAGGCGCAATATTCAACTTAAAAAAACAGATTGTTTTTAAGTTACAGGACATCGCGTATCAGACGGAAGATTTAGTTGATTTCAGAAAAGCCTTGGTTTGTGAAATGGCATCCAAAGTGCGTGAGCTTAACAGAGATAACTTTGCTGTTAAGCAACACTTGAAGTATGTAGATTTGTATTCTAACGAAGATAATTACAAGGTGCTTACATATGAAGATACCTTAATTATTGCAGATGAACTTGCACCGCTGGTTACTCCTGATAATGATGATGCAAGTGCAGTGAGATTTGATGCACTTATGTATGGAATTGAACTTGCATATCTGATAGGAAAGAAATACTCTCGTGCGAGAAAGGATTTAATGCATAAGGTTTCTGCTATTGCGAGTGTGGGAAGCACCATTCCTGAAATTACAGCAGAGACAGAGTTAATCAATAAAATTCTTAATACGGAGTACATAGAGAGTGCAGGAATAAATGAGTTTGAGAATATTAGAACGTCATTGCGTGAGCTTATGAAATATCTGCCAATCATTGACAGAACGAAATACACGACGCATTTTAGTGATGATATTCTTTCAGTTGAATGGAAAGAGGCAGAGCTTGAAACGGATGACCTGAAAAATTATCGGGCAAAAGCAGAGTACTATATCAGGCAACACCAGGATAATTCAGTTATTACAAAACTAAAAACAAACGTGCCTTTATCAAAGGGAGATGTAGCGGAACTTGAAAGTATTTTGTGGGGTGAAGTAGGTACAAAAGCAGAGTATAGTGCTGAGTATGGCGAGAAACCCCTTGGAGAGTTTGTCCGTGAGATTGTGGGACTGGATATGAATTCCGCAAAAGAAGCCTTTGCAGAGTTTCTTGACAGCACAAGTCTTGATTCAAGACAGATTTATTTTGTCAATCAGATTATTGAATATATTGTACATAACGGTATGATGAAAGATTTATCTGTATTGCAGGACGCACCATTTACTGACAGAGGAAGTGTTGTGGAAATTTTTACAGATATGTCAATGTGGATGAAAATTCGCAATGTTATAGAACAGATAAATATGAATGCAGCAGCGTAAAAAACACCGACGGCATTGCCGTCTGTGTTTTACATATTCTTTATAAACTCCCGTATCTCATTTTCCGTTGCTTTAACTTCTTCCAAAAACTGTGATGCTGGTAGTCGCTCGGCACCACTACTGAAAATTATTATCTGCTCCAAGCCGTCAGAGGTGGCAACTCTCACTCTGTGCTTTTTTGCAAGTTCGTGGGTTACTTTTTCAATATAGGCGTCCGCTGTCTCGGCTTCCTTTGTGTAAACTACATTTATGTTATTTACCTTTTCAACAGAGCCAATTCCGCCCTTAACTTTGTAGGCATCAAATACCAATATAAGCTCACATTGTGCAAACCCTTGATAATTACACATTCTGTGTATTAACATCTCACGGGCAGCGTCAAGGTTGTCCTTTGCAACCTCTTTTAAGTCATCCCATGCATGGATAATGTTATATCCGTCAACCAATAAATAAGTGGGACCCTCATATTGAGGTCTCTTTTTTATGTGTGGAGCTTTGGGAGTGGGGGACTTAACGCGTTTTTCCATTGCCGTGTAAGCCTTTACCTTAACAGGCCCATAGGTCTTTTCAAATATCCTCAAAAGCTCCTCGTCATTTATAACCCGATTAACATACTCGCTTACACGGGTAGTGTTATCCTCGATCTCTTCCTGGGGTTTTAATGCACTCTCTAAATGCATATATTCATAAACCTTGTCCCAGGGGACATTAAAACCTGCACCATGGGCACAGAAAACACTTCCTGCGGGGTTTTCCAAATCACTATCGGGGTTGTATCCAATTTCTGCTATAACCTCGTCATGGTTATGACATTCCTCATATCCTTTAATGGTTGTAAATAACCGTCCTTTGCCCGATGTATAAGCCGTAAGCTCTGTATGGTATGACCGCATTTTACTAACGGGTGCCGTACCTTTTATAACGCTCATATCCTCGTCTATAACAGGGGATGAAAACTCTGCACCCATTTGTTGCAAGTCTGTCATTGCGCGGCCAACACAAGATGTAGGCAGTTCAAGACTGAATGAATAATAAGGTTCAAGTAACACGCTCTCCGCCTGCATTAAGCCCTGGCGAATTGCCCGATAGGTAGCCTGACGGAAGTCTCCGCCCTCCGTGTGTTTTTTATGTGCTCTGCCTGACACAAGAGTTATTTTCATGTCAGTAATAGGTGAGCCTGTAAGAACACCTACATGATTTTTTTCTTTTATATGTGTAAGGATAAGTCTTTGCCAGTTTTTATCAAGTTCATCCTCGGGACAGTTTGTTTTAATAATAATACCCTGACCGCGTTTCAAAGGTTCAAGGATGAGGTGCACCTCGCTATAATGTCGCAATGGCTCAAAATGTCCAACACCCTCAACAGTATTTTTAATTGTCTCACGATAGGAAATAACACCCTCGGTAAAGTCTACCTGCATATCAAATCTCTCAGCGATAATTCGCCTTAGAATTTCAATCTGCACTTCGCCCATAAGTTGAAGATGAATTTCCCGTAAAAGTTCGTTCCAAATAATGTGAAGTTGTGGGTCCTCTTGTTCAAGGACGCGAAGCTTAACAAGAGCGGTATGAATATCTGTGTTATCAAGAATTTCAAGCTTATATGTGAGTACAGGCTCTAAGAATGTCTTGACAGAAGTTTTTTCATAGCCTAAGCCCATACCTGCATAAGTTTCGTTAAGCCCTGTAACGGCACAAACCGTACCTTGCTCTGCGGTGTCGGTCATTACAAATTTTTCGCCTGAATATATGCGAATAGTGTTGACCTTTTCCTGAACTGTTTCGCCGTCAGTTTTTGTAATATCCAATATATCCTTAGCTTTAATACATCCACCCGTAACCTTCAAATGTGTAAGGCGGTTGCCGTCGGTATCACGGGAAATCTTATATACCTTTGCACCAAAATTATTACAGGCAGAAGGCATAATCATGTATTTATCAAGATTTTCCATAAATTCCTTAACGCCGTCAAACTTTAATGCAGAGCCAAAGAAACAAGGAAAAACATTGCGGTTACAAATAGCCTTTGCGATTGTGTTAGATGAGATATTATCCATTTCAAGATACTCATTCATTATAGCTTCATCGCAAAGGACAAGGGACTCGGTATCCGTTACCTCAACACAGTTCTCTGACAGATTACGGCGAATGTCTGCCATAATTTCTGCTTTATCTTTTAAGGCAATATCCATTTTATTAACAAAAATTATTGTAGGGACATTGTATCTTTTAAGAAGCTTCCAAAGTGTGCGGGTATGATTTTCCACACCGTCCGCTCCACTTATTACAAGAATACAATAGTCGAGAACACTCATAGTTCTTTCAGTTTCCGCGGAGAAATCAATATGTCCTGGGGTGTCAAGTAAAGTAACCGTAGCATCACCAAAAGACATTACCGCTTGTTTTGAAAAAATGGTAATGCCTTTTTCTTTTTCAATTTCATTGGTGTCTAAGAATGTGTTGCCGTGGTCAACTCTTCCGTGAGAACGGATAGTACCGCTTAGGTAAAGCATAGCCTCAGAAAGAGTAGTTTTACCTGAGTCAACATGGGCAAGAATTCCTGCTACAATGTTTTTCATTATAATTTTCCTTTATAAAATCACGGGAGTCATTTTTAAGTCCTGAGCCCCTGTTCGTTTTTCGGGGTCTGACGAGCAAAGTGCAAAAATATCCTCCGCTTTTGAGTTTGCATTAAATACAGGGTCGCCGTGATAATCGGCAGGTTTTATAATAACAGGCAAGGTTGCCGTTTCTTTCATTTTTCGCAAAAGCTCACGGCCACGGTCATTCATACCAAGCACACGAATATATGATGGTGGCAATGCACACAAATCTTTCGTAAGTCCTAATAGAGTAGAATACAAAATTCTGCGGATACGGCTCAGGGTATACCTCTTTGATTTTACTGCCATTGCCAATTCGTCAACGGAATTTGCATTCTTTGCCTCGGCAATAATTTTATTTTCCAAACCTTCTGCCATATCATTTATATTTGAAATTTCGTCTGGTGTTGCAAGACGTAGCTTGGAGATTACGGCTAAATCAAGTAATTTTGGGTCGTAAAGAGTGAAATCACAATCAGGCATAAAGGACGCTACGCTATCACCTGAAAGCCGTCTGCGACGAATTTCGGACGCGCTTGCAATGTTGCCCGTAACGACGTTGCTATCGTGTTTCGTACCAATTCTTGAAATGGGTAAAATCTCTGGTGAAATTCCTAAATCAAAACAGGCGCGGATGTATTCAATTCCTAAAATATCATTGGGAGTATTGAGGGGAGTTGTATCGCAAATTCCCTCGTATGCCATAGCACGAGCCGTAGGGTAGGACATTCCCTGAGATAATAAATCTTTAATCTTAGCAGATACTTCGGCAGGTTCATTTGCAATAGCTTTGGCAAGGTTCATAAGATTATCCTTATCACCGCATTCTGACCCAAAGGCAAGGGTATCAATAACACCTGTTGCATTAAGAGTTGCAATAGCGCCCAAAGCAAACTTCTGTGCTGTATTATGGGAAAAGGTAACGGGTAACTCTATAACTAAGTCAACACCATTTTTAAGAGCCATTTCGGCTCTTTTTAGCTTATCCGTAATGGCAATACCGCCACGCTGAACAAAAGCACCACTCATAACCGCAACCACGCTATCATTAGTTAGCGTTTTTGCGGTTTCAATTAAATATTTATGCCCGTTATGGAACGGGTTAAATTCAGCGACAATTCCTACTGCCATAGCTTTTTTCTCCCTCATATTATTATTGTTATTTTACCATATAATCAGGGTAATAGCAAGAAAAAAATACTGCTTGATACAAGCAGTATTTTACTTTACATTACTATCCATACACATAATGGTACGGTTATTAGTGAAAACAGGGTTGTAATAAATACAGACCTTGCCGCCAATTCCTCATCACTTCCGTATGTGGTTGCATACAGTACCGCCATATTTGCAACGGGCATACCTGCAAGGATAAGGCTCACATACCGTACAGTTTCGTTTGCAAAAAGCATTGTAAAAGGTATCCATAATAGTAGGGGTAGTGCAAATTGTTTAATGGTAAGCCATACATATACACGCCAGTCATTAAATACATTTTTTATGTCCATCTTAGCTAATGTGAAACCTGTTACAAGCATTGCGGCGGGGGATGTGATGTCTCCAACCATATCAATGGCACGGTTTATAAAACTGGGTAGTTCAAGGTTTAGAAAGTACACTAAAAGTGCAAAACATGCGCCTATAAAACCAGGTGAAAGTAGTTTTTTAGGGCTAAACTTAACACCCTCTTTTTTGCCATAATTTACAAGCCATATTCCAATGGTAAATATACCAAGGTTAAATACCATATTATAAAGGGTTGCATAGAAAAGTCCAACGGGACCCGCAACAGCACTTATAATGGGAAAACCCATAAAGCCAATGTTTGAGAAGGATGTCATAAACATATACATTCCTTCCTGATTTCGCTTAACCCGTAGTATTTTCGCTATTATTATGCCCACAAGGGGGAATATGACAAAGTACAACAAAAATGCAACTAAAAGTATCAAAAGAACATTTGATACGGGTTGACGCTCTGTTGTTTCCATAACAGATGAAACCAACAAACAAGGCATAGTTACATTTATAATCATTCTTGTGAGACCTTTTGAAAAGTTATCGTCTACAAGTTTTATCTTAAACAGCAGATAACCAAGGAACATTATAAGGAAGAGCCCAGCCATCTGATTTATCAGTATATTAATATCCATTGTTTAGTATTGCTCCATTTTGTCAAGTAGGTCTTTTACGATTGCATAGCCGTAATAAAGGTCAGGACACCATCTTCCGCCCAAGTCCTCTACATACTTAACTGTACCTGCCCATGCAAGAGTTTTAACAGAGTTGTATCTTCCGTGTACTTCGCCGATAGGTTCAAGACCAACGTATGCACACATATGATTAAAGTGTCCGCGAACGCCGTCCTCACGGGTTTCAAAGGTTTCGTGGTCCTCTGTTGCATCTCCGACAGCACCATATTTCTTAATTCCTGCAAAGTTATTCATTTCAGGTAATACTCGGCCACCATATCTGCCGTAGCCTGTTTCCTTTGCCGCCTGAGCATAAAGGACTTCGGGGCGTATGCCTGTAAGTTCGCCATACTGCCAGTAGTATTGCGCTGCATCAATAAATAAGTCTGAGGCATTATTTGCCTTTGCCCATTTAATTGCAGATTCCATTGAAATCTCGCTTACGCCAAGCAGGGGAGTGTTGCTTTCAGGTACGCCTAAGTCAAGGCGTGTAAATGCAATGTTACCTTTGTTTTTTTCTATTACTCTGTGAAGTAATGCGCAAACCTCAGCGCGTTTTAAGGTATCTTTGGGACGAAGCCAGTAATCTGAACCGCGGTAGTATGCGCGTTCAACGGCAATAGATAATAGTTTCTTATATTCAGGTGAAACCTCGTCTGCATCATAGAAATTATCATCTAAAACATGAAGGTTGCAAAGGAATGATTCTCTTAGTCCCGAGGCTAAAACAAGAGTTGCTGCAAATTCCTCACGGGTAACCTTTTCATTGCCATTAAAGCGAGACCCAGCATCGGGCATATATGCTTTTATTGCCCATGCATATTCATAGAACCAGTCGTCTTTATCAATATCATCAAAAACCCATGTATTTGTGTTGGCATTGACATCAGGAAGTCCAATATCAAAGGATTCAACAAGCATTTTTGCCATTTCTGCACGGGTAAGTGTTCCGCCAGGGTTAAGGTTGCCATGCTCATCACCTGTCATTATATTATTTTTTCTGCAATATTCAATATCATCTTTTGCCCATGCGTAATCGCCTGTTGCACATGCAGAAATCACAGGAATAATTGAAACTGCTAAGGTTAAAATAACAGAAACTGTTTTCTTAAAAATGGTAATCATCTCCTTACAGACTAATATATGTAAAATAACAAAGTTTTATCAAGAAATATCAATAAAAGTATAACATGAATGAACTTTTATGTCAAGGTAACGTGTGGGGATAATAAGAGGTACACAGGGAATAATAATATAAAAAAGAAAGAAGATGATAAAATGCTAAAAGGAATTTTAGGCTCATTAAAGCGGGATAAAAAGGAAATGATATTATTTGCCTTTGCAAAAGGACATATTGTAAATCTTAATAATGTAGATGATGAAGTGTTCTCAACGGGAATGTTAGGCGAGGGTGTTGCCATTGAGCCTTGTGAGGGACGGATATATTCACCTTGTGCAGGAGAGGTGGGGCACGTGTTTGATACAGGCCATGCAATTAACTTGGTATCAGACTTTGGTTGTGAAATTTTAATTCATATTGGAATTGATACGGTAAACCTAAAAGGGAAATGTTTTGAAGTAAAGGTAAAAGAGGGGGATAGGGTAAATAAGGGGGACCTACTCTGTGAATTTGACATAGATGCAATACGCAATGAGGGGTTAAAAGTAACAACGCCTCTGGTTATCTGTAACAGTAACGAATATTCCAAAATAGAAGCCCGTCCTCAATGTGATATAAATGTGGGGGATAGCGTGTTGAGGGTTATAAAATAAAAAAAGGATACCAACCAGGTATCCTTCTTTGTTTTGTGACTCGTGCGGGAATCGACGCATATTGCGAAGCAATCTGCCTGGCTCGACCCAAAGGTCTCACCCCTTTGTGCTAAAAACAGTTCACTGGACTGTTTTCTAAACGCACAAAGCCCTCTCGGGTTCAATTCCCGTTTGATTAAAGCACAAAAAAAGAGATACTTAAAAGTATCTCTATTTTTGGTGACTCGTGCGGGAATCGAACCCGCGTTGCCGGCGTGAGAGGCCGGAGTCTTAACCGCTTGACCAACGAGCCATATCTAAACGACTTGTTTATTGTAGCATAGTTCAGGTGGTTTGTCAACACTTTTTTTCAAAAAAACTTAAAAAAATAAAAATAATCTTGAAAACCTCTTTTATATGTGGTATAATCATTAAGTTGATTAAAATAGAACGGATAATAAAGGAGAGTTTGTTATGTCAGGCCATTCAAAATGGAGTACAATTAAGAGAAAAAAAGGTGCAAATGATGCTCAGAGAGCAAAGATATTTACCAAGATTGCCCGTGAGATTATAGTTGCAGTTAAGGCGGGTGGACCCGACCCTGCAAACAACTCATCATTAAAAGATGTAATTGCAAAGGCACGTTCAAACAATATGCCTAATGATAATATTAACCGTACAATCAAGAAAGCCGCAGGTGAGGCAGGTGGAGCTGATTACGAGCCCATCACATACGAGGGTTACGGACCCAACGGTGTTGCAGTTATTGTTGAAACATTAACTGATAACCGTAACAGAACTGCCGCCGATGTCCGTGCCGCATTTTCAAAGTATGGCGGAAATATGGGCACAACAGGCTGTGTAAGCTTTATGTTTGATAATAAGGGCATTATTATCATCGAGGACGAAGACGGCGAACTTGATGAGGATGAGGTAACAATGGATGCATTGGAGGCAGGTGCCGTTGATGTAACTATTGAAGAAGGTCTTATTGAGATTGAGACAGAGCCTAATGAGGTAGGTGCAGTTCGTGAAGCACTTGAAGTTAAATACACAATTTCGTCTGCTCAGGCATCACAGGTACCCCAGACAACAACAGTATTAACAGACGAGAAAGCAATCGCAAATATGCGAAAGTTACTTGACGTTTTAGAGGACCATGACGATGTGCAGGAAGTATATCATTCATGGGAAGAGCCTGACGAAGACTAAAAAAAGAAGCCCCGAATTTTCGGGGCTTTATTTTTTAGTCCTGATGCATTGCTTTGTGGAACTCTGCACAATCAAATTTGTGTTCAAGTTCACCCAAACCTAAGTCAATACCTGTTTTTGCACTATAATCTTTTAGTGCAGCGTGAATTGCCTCTTGTGCAAGAACAGAACAATGTACCTTAGCAGGGGGCAGACCACCAAGAGCGTCCATAACTGCTTTGTTAGTAAGAGTAAGTGCCTCTTCAATAGTCTTACCTTTAACAAGTTCTGTTGCCATTGAACTTGTAGCAATGGCTGCACCGCAACCGAAAGTCTTAAACTTAACATCTTCAATAATGCCCTTTTCGATTTTCATATATATTTTCATAATGTCGCCACAATGAGCGTTGCCAACCTCTCCGATAGCGTTTGCATCTTCAAGTTTACCCACATTTCTGGGGTTTTCAAAATGGTCCATTACTTTTTCACTATACATTATTTTCCCTCCTCTAACGCTTTTGTGTAGGATTTTAGGTTGCCCTCCTCAAAAGCTTCATACATTGGCGACATTGCCCGTAGTCCTTCGATTATCTTAGGTAGCTTTTCAAGGGTATAGTCGACCTCTTCCTCTGTTGTGAATTCACTCACACTGAATCTGATTGAGCCGTGAGCAATCTCATGAGGAACACCTATTGATAAAAGTACATGTGATGGGTCAAGAGAGCCTGATGCACAGGCGCTTCCGCTTGATGCGCAAATGCCATACATATTAAGGCGCATTAAAATTGCCTCACCCTCAACGAATTCGTATGAAAAGTTTACGTTGTTACATAAGCGACGCTCATCATCGGGTCCATTAAGCTTGATATAATCAATTCTCTCACGAATACCGTTTATTAAGCGGTCGCGCATTTTTGTCATATGCTCAATGTTTTTATCAAGGTTTTTAGTTGCATCGTCAAGAGCTTTTGCAAGACCTGCAATTCCCGCAAGGTTTTCTGTTGCTGCACGTTTGCCCCGTTCCTGACCGCCACCATGGATAAGGTTATCAATTCTTACGCCGTTTCTTATATAAAGCATTCCAACGCCTTTGGGACCATGGAACTTGTGAGCACTTAATGACAGCATATCAACGCCTAAGTCGCAAACATCAATTTTCATATGACCGATAGCCTGAACTGCATCTGTATGGAATGCAATATTATGTTTTTTTGCCACCTGTGCAATGTCTTTAATAGGCATAATAGTGCCTATTTCATTGTTTGCAGTCATAATGGAAATAAGGATAGTGTTATCCTTAATAGCATTTTCTACGTCCTCAGGTGTAACAAGGCCGTTTTTGTCAACATCAAGATAAGTAACCTCAAAGCCGTGTTTTTCAAGGAACTCGCATGTACCAAGAATTGCATGATGTTCAATTTTGGTTGTTACAATATGATTGCCTTTACGCTTATTGGCAAAAGCATAGCCTTTAATTGCCCAGTTATCCGCTTCGCAGCCTGATGCTGTAAAATATATCTCATTGGAGTTTTTGGCACCAATGTTTTTGGCAACACTCTCTCGCAGGTTAAAAAGCTCTTGTTCAGCTTTCTGACCTACTTCATAGAATACTGACGAGGCATTGCCCCATATATCTGTAAGATACGGCATCATAGCATCAACAACGGCGGGTGTTATGGCAGTTGTTGCATTGTTATCTAAATATACCGATTTCATAATATCTATCCTTTCTATGCATATTAGCATATACTACATATTATTGTACTCCAAAGGCATTATTCTGTCAATAGTAACATGCAGAATTTGTATGTAAAAGCAAAGAAAACAGAGGGTTTTGGTTGTATTTTAAGAATATTGTATAAATTTAGTTATATGTTAAATTTTACATTTTATTTTGCTTGTAAAACTTGCATTTTATTCGCCACCGTGCTAAAATTATTTACGGAAAGGTGGTGAGGGTATGCTTATAGATTTTCATGTTCATATGTTCCCTGAAAGTATTGCAAAAAAGACATTTGCGATGCTGCTTAGAAATATGAGTGAAACTTATAATATTGACCAGAAACTAAGCTATGGCGGAACATTGCCTGAGCTTCTTTGTGATATGGAAGAAACAGGAGTAGATATAAGTGTAATTCAGCCTATTGCCACAAAACCCTCACAACATAAGAGTATAAATGATTTTGCAATGTCCGTCAGATCGCAAAAAGTTACATCCTTTGGGTCATTACACCCATATGGAGAAAACATAGACAACGACCTTGAAAGCCTTTGCGAAAGAGAATTCAAGGGAATAAAGTTACATCCTGATTATCAGGGTGTTAATGCAGATGATGAGAAATTTATTGAACTTGTTAGAAAAGCAACAGACAAGGGTTTGTATGTAACAATTCATTCAGGCCATGATACAGGCATTGTACCGCCTTTTGGTGGCACAGTTGATAAAATTGTCAGGTTACTTAATAAAGTTGATGAAAGCCGTGTTATTCTTGCACATATGGGTGCATTTAATCAATGGGATGAGGTTGAGAAGTACCTGATTAAGAGCAGAGCATATTTTGATATTTCTGTTGTATCAAGGTTTATGGATATTACTCAATACAGACGAATAATTGAAAATCACGGTACAGACAAGATACTGTTTGGGTCGGACAGCCCGTGGGAATCGCCAAAAGATACTATGGAATTTCTGATAAAATCGGGAATAACGGGGGATGATTTGGAGAAAATAACCCATAGAAATGCAGAGAAAATATTAGGAATAAAAAAATAAGAAAATTTTGAAAAAAGCCTTGACAATTGTTTTTTTATAGTGTATAATAGCTAATGTTGTTTGGCGGTATAGCTCAGTTGGCTAGAGCATGCGGTTCATACCCGCAGTGTCACTAGTTCGAATCTAGTTACCGCTACCAAATCGGAACAAGTTTTACTTGTTCCAATTTTTTTATAGAACAAAAAACCCCCGCAATATGCGGGGGTTTTTTCTTTTATACTGAATATAACAAATCTGTATATGTGGGGAATGGCCAGTATTCTTTTGCCACAAGTCCCTCTAATGTGTCTGCGGTCTCTCTTAGTGATTCCATTGCAGGTATTACATTATCCTTGTAATACATACCTACTGCAAACTGGTCAGCTTCGGGAATTTCAGTAACCGAGTCAAGCTCCTCAATTCTTTCCATTAACTCCTCTGTAAGCGCTGTAAGTTTATTTACAGTTGCAATTTCATTGGGTGCCTTAATACCTAATGTCTTCTTCACTGCAACGCCGTCTGCGATTGATTTTGTATATTTCAAACATGCAGGAAGAATTTCCTGTCTTGCAATTTCAAGCATTGTAAGCATCTCAAAATGCAAGGTCTTATTGTATTCTTCCATCATTATCTCACAACGGGTTTCAACCTCTAAGGGTGAGAATACGCCCTGGGTTTCGAATAGTTCAACAGATTTCTCTGATTTGAAATAAGGCAATGCATCAGGAGTGGTTTTAAGGTTGGGAAGACCACGCTTCTTGGCTTCTTTAACCCATTCATCACTGTATCCGTTACCGTTGAAGATAATACGCTTATGATCCTTAAATGTCTTAACAGCAAGGTCAAGGGCGTCCTTTTCAATATCTTTACTATCTTTTAGTATCTCATAGAACTCAGTAAGAGTATGAGCAACGATTGTGTTAAGGACAATATTGATACCGCCTATTGACTGGCGTGAGCCTGGACCACGGAACTCAAATCTGTTACCTGTAAAGGCAAAGGGTGAAGTTCTGTTTCTGTCCATAGTATCCTTATGGATGTCAGGCATTGTTTCAACGCCTGTTTCAATCAGCTTACCTGACTCATATTTAGCACCATGACCTGTGATAAGCTTATCAATCATAGATGTCATATGGTCGCCAAGATATACTGAGATAATGGCAGGTGGTGCTTCGTTTGCACCTAAACGGTGGTCGTTACCCGCAGTTGCAACAGAAACTCTTAAAATGTCAGCGTAATCGTCTACTGCCTTAATAACTGAGGCAAAGAATAACAAGAACTGAACATTCTCTTCGGGCTTTTTGCCTGGTTTTAGTAACAACTCGCCATCAGATGTTCCCATTGACCAGTTATTGTGTTTACCTGAACCATTAACACCCTCATAGGGTTTTTCGTGAAGTAAGCAGTACAAATCATGGTGATTTGCCACTTTCTTCAAAATTTCCATCGTTAACTGATTATGGTCAGATGCAATGTTTGCAGTTGAGAAAATGGGAGCAACCTCATGCTGTGATGGGGCAGCCTCGTTATGCTTTGTCTTTGAGAATACGCCCAATTTCCAAAGCTCCTCGTCAACCTCACGCATAAATGCGGCAACACGTTCTTTTAACTGACCAAAATAATGGTCATCCATTTCCTGACCTTTGGCAGGTTTTGCACCAAACAATGTTCTGCCTGTGAGCAACAAGTCTTTACGCTTGTTACGAAGCTTTTTATCAACAAGGAAATATTCCTGTTCTGCACCAACATATGTAAATACCCGCGCGGGTTCTTTGCCAAACAGTTTAAGAACCTGCTTTGCGGCCTTATCAACGGCAGCCTCTGAACGAAGGAGCGGTGTCTTCTTATCAAGCACCTCGCCTGTGTATGACACAAATGATGTAGGAATATACAAGGAATGGTCCTTAATAAAGGCAAAAGATGTGGGATCCCATGCAGTATATCCACGCGCCTCAAATGTGGCACGAAGACCACCTGAGGGGAATGATGATGCATCAGGCTCACCCATAACAAGCTCTTTTGCAGAGAACTCCATAATAACAGTTCTGTCCTCTGTGGGCTGGATAAATGAGTCATGCTTTTCAGCTGTTAAGCCCGTCATTGGCTGGAACCAATGAGTATAATGAGTACAACCATTCTCAATAGCCCAGTCCTTCATTGCAGCTGCAACAACTTCTGCCACGCTAAAATCAAGCTTAGAGCCCTCTGTAATTGTCTTTACAAAGGCATCATAAGTCTCTTTTGGTAATCTTTCCCGCATAGTAGGCAGGTTGAAAACCTTTTCACCAAATATGGCAGTTACATCACCGTTTACCATCATATCTATCACCTTCCTAAAATAATGAAAAAGGGCAAAACCCCTTGTATTATTCAAAATTATTCCACTTTATTATAATTATATCATTTTTTTTAAGAATGTCAACGATAAACCCAAAAATTACTTGAAAAGTACAAGTGTGTGTGGTATAATGAGCGTATGCCTTCTTAGTTAAATGGATATAACAAGCCCCTCCTAAGGGCTAGTTGTGGGTTCGATTCCCGCAGAGGGTACCAAAAAGGACTTGTCATAAGACAAGTCCTTTTTTTATTTATCTTTTTACAATATGTTTAATACCCTTTGAAATTTCCATAACCACAAATGGAACAAGAATAAGTCCCAAAGCAATTAAATATAGGTTTGCGGGTAGTAACACAAGACCGAATGCAATTCTCAAAGGTGAGAACAACACAAGTAGCATTAACACAACTGAAATCAGTACTGCACCGTTAAGCTTAGTGTTTGTAAATGCACCAATCTTAAACAATGAATGTTCTGAACGCATATTAAAGGCATGAACGGTCTGTGATAAACCTAATACCATAAATGCCATTGTCTGTCCGCCTGAGAGCCCCATGGCTTTTTCGCCAAAAACAAAACCTATAAGAGAAAGTATAGCAAACATTATACCCTGTAAAACAACCTTTATACCAAGTCCATGAGCAAATATTCCCTCATTTTTGGGCTTTGGTTTTCTGTCCATAACGTCCTTTTCAACGGGTTCCATACCTAATGCAATAGCGGGTAAACTATCAGTTACAAGGTTTATCCAAAGCAGTTGCATTGAAAGGAAAGGTGATTTGTGCCATAATAGCATTGCAGTAAATACTGCAACAACCTCGCCAATATTTGTACCTAATAAGAAGCCTACAACCTTTCGTATGTTTGCATAGATACCGCGTCCCTCTGATACGGCATCAACGATAGTTGCAAAGTTATCATCCGTCAGGGTAATATCTGCTGCACCCTTGGCAACATCTGTGCCTGTAATACCCATTGCACAACCAATATCTGCTGCTTTTAGGGCGGGAGCGTCATTTACACCGTCGCCTGTCATTGAAACAACCTGACCGGCTCTCTGCCATGCTTTTACAATTCTTATCTTATTTTCAGGCGATACACGGGCATAAACGGAGATGTTTTTAACCTCATTGTCAAGCTCTGTATCTGTCATATTATCAAGCTCTGCACCTGTGATTGCACGGTCGCCATCACGGAGAATTCCAAGCTCACGGGCGATAGCAGATGCAGTAACGATATGGTCGCCTGTAATCATGACAGGCTTAATTCCCGCCTTGATGCAGATAGCAACAGCATCCTTTGCCTCGGGTCTTGGCGGGTCGATCATACCTACAAGTCCCATAAACACCAAATCTTTTTCAATTTCCTCGGGAATGAGTGTCTCAGGAACTGTATCAATTTCCTTATATCCAACTGCAAGAACGCGTAGAGCGTTTTCGCTCATTGCATTGTTTGTTTCTTTTGCTTTATCAAGGTCTCCTGCAATACAACGACTTGCCATTACATCGAATGCACCCTTAACAATAACGATATTTTTACCGTCAATGTTATTGATGGTAGTCATAAGCTTACGGTCAGAGTCAAAGGGAATTTCGCCCAGACGGGGATAATTTTCATTTAGCTGTGCCTTTGTAAGACCATTAATGTGTGCGGCGTAAACAATAGCCGTCTCTGTTGGGTCGCCGATATGTTCAACATTACTGTCATTTACAATAATCTCACCATCACAACAAAGTGTGGCATAGGTAAGAAGCTTTTTAGCATTGTCATTAACATTATTGCTGACATCTTCGATTTCTTCCATGTCGCAGTATGTTTTAACCAGAGTCATTCTGTTTTGGGTAAGAGTACCTGTCTTGTCAGAACAAATTACTGATGCACTGCCAAGGGTTTCAACGGCAGGCAGACGGCGGATAAGAGCATTTTTCTTAACCATTCTCTGCACACCGATAGAAAGCACAATTGTAACAATTGCGGGTAAGCCCTCAGGAATAGCAGAAACGGCAAGAGATACGGCGGTCATAAATATTTCCATTACGGGAATACCGTTTGCAATACCAACTACAAAAATAACCGCACAGGCAAGTAACGCAACAAAACCCAGATATTTACCTAATTGAGCAAGTTTTTCTTGAAGAGGTGTTTGCGTATTGCCCTCATCGTCAAGAAGATTTGCAATTTTACCCATTTGTGTATCCATACCCGTTGCACATACAACAGCAACGGCAGTTCCGTAGGTAACACTACAACCTGAGAACACCATATTTGCACGGTCGCCAAGGGGTGCATTTTCCTCTGCAATAAATTCTGCATCTTTTTCAGAGGGGACAGACTCACCAGTTAATGCAGCTTCTTCGCATTTTAAGCTGACACTTTTTATAAGTCTTGCATCTGCTGGAATAAAGTCTCCTGCTTCAAGCTTAATAATATCACCTGGTACAAGCTCTTTGGCATCAATAATTTCCTCAATACCATTACGGATAACTCTCGCGTGAGGAGCCGACATGTTCTTTAATGCATCCAGGGCTTTCTCCGCTTTGCTTTCCTGCATAACACCCATAATTGCATTAAGTATGACAATTAAAAGGATAAGGGCGGGTTCAAAGAATTCTTTGGGGTTTCCCTCAACACAAGCAACTATGAAAGAAACGATTGCCGCAGCAATAAGAATAAGAATCATCGCATCCTTAAACTGTTCAACAAACCTTTCAAAGTTTGTTCTCTTACGTTTCTCTTTAAGTTTGTTTTCACCGTATTTCTCCTGTAATTTTCCTACGGCATCGGCAGTTAGTCCGCGGTTAAGGTCTGATTTAAGATTTTGCAGAACCTCTTCCTTTGGCTGATTGTAGAACATAATAATGTTCCTCCTTATAAATAGATATTTACGGATAAAAAAAACGACACTTATCCGCATTGAGATAAGTCTCGTCAATTAAGATAATGCCAGGATAAACCGAGATTGTTGGCACTATCACACGGGTGTGCTGACTACTCCCTTATTATTTCCATTATAGCAAAAATAATGCAGAAATGCAATAGGCAAATAAAAAAGTTTACAAATGCACAACATTTACTTTATTAGCATACTATATTTTAGGGTGTATCCCGTAATTTATGAAAGGAGAATTGCTATGCAGGATAAATGTTGTGTTTATCAGGAAAACTGTGATGGGAATTTTAAGGACGCAGTTTGCATACATACAGATAAGGTAATTGATTCTTGCCGCGATAAAGATTGTCTCGAGAATTTACGGGTTTATTTAACTCGTTGCGGACAGGAGATTATTGACCGTGCAATTAGTGTGAAATGCTCAAAGGCAGAGGTAATCTGGGTTTTATCAGATGTTGAAGAAGTACCTTTTAACAGAGGTTTTTATTCAATCGACATCAAGTATTTCTTCAAGATTACATTACATGCTTATACAGGTAGTTGTAACCCTGAGGTAGTAGAGGGTCTTGCAACTTTCACAAAGAGGGTTATTCTTTTCGGTTCCGAGGGCAATGCAAAGATTTTCTCATCAAAGTACAGAGAAAATGGTTTTGATGAACAGATGTGGAAAAAAACAAATATGCCGTACGCAGTAGTTGAGGTTGTTGACCCCATTACTCTTGGAGCAAAGGTAATGGATGTAAGACATGAAAAGAACTGTTGTTGTTACGATGATTGTGATGTTTCATCTGTACCTGATTGTGTATGTAAAATATTTGGAGACGAATTAGTATCAGGCGGAGAATGTAAACGTGCATACGTATCATTGGGCGTATTTTCTATTGTAAAGCTTGAACGTCGTGTTCAGGTACTTGTTCCTTGCTATGATTATTGTATTCCTGATAAGGAATGTGTAGGGGCAACATCAGATGATAATCCTTGTGAGTTGTTTGACAGAATCGATTTCCCCATTGACGAGTTCTATCCTCCCGAGAAATGTTCATTTCTAAACCCAGGAGATTATGACCCGTCTGTTAAATGTTTGTGTGATTAAACAAAAAAGCGAATGAGATTAACTCATTCGCTTTTTATTCTTATGAAAGTAGGTTTATGATTTCAAGGACAGCAACAATGGCTGTAATAATACTGATAACAGTAATTCCTGAAATCATTTTCTTTTTCATTTTTCTAAATGAAACTTCAAGTTCATTTATTGAGTTTCTTGTATTGATCTGTGAATTTTTCAGGTCAAATATGCTGTCATTAATCTTATTAACGCCTGATACTGCATTTGAAATTTCTGATAACTTTCTCTCAATGGCAACAATATGTCCTTCAAGATTTTCATTAGATGTCCGTAATGCCTTAACCTCCTCTGAAATATCATTAAGGTCAGAGTTAAGAGCCATTTTATCGTATGTTTTTGTTTCAGGAATATCAGTATTATCTTCGCTGATTAGTTCAGCCACAGAATTTTTAATTGTTTCAGTATTCTTCTTGACGCGGTTAAGAGCATCTTTCATATCAAACTTTCGTGTTTGCCCCATTAGGTCATCAACCATTGAAAAATCGTCAAAGTCATCCTCTGGCTCTCTGGGAGCACGGGGCGGGGGAGTAACCTCATTAGCTTTACTGCTTACGACTTTGAAAGTTTCTTTTGCAACTTTTTTAATCTTATCGAAATCCATGTAGACAACCCCTTAATTATTCACCTTTTTCAGGTGTAATTGTAATAACCTCGTCAACTGTATCCTCATCTGCTTCGTTAATTTCTACATCGCAGTCATCACATTCAAGAGTTGCTCCGCATTTTGAACAGAAGTCTGCATCGTCCTTGTTAAGAGCTCCACAATCCTTGCAACGTTGTGCATTTTTAAGCTCAGCCTTTTTATCGTAAAGCTCACCAATATCCACCATAAGTTTATCAATCTGCTGGAAAGCAGTTTCAAACTCAGGGTCAGTAGCCTCATTGTTAAGGTATTTTTCATACATAGTTTCACCAATTTCGGTGTATATATCCTTAATCTTGCTATTAGCCTCGCTGATAGAAATTGAAATCTTTGTACTGCTTATTGCATCTGATGTACGTTTTGCAAAAATTTTTGCAAATTTACTTGCTCCGTCCTTAGCCTTTGATGCCGTGTCTTTGATTTTATTCATGATATCGTCCATGATAAAAACCTCCTAATCTATATTAGAAACATTATATCATATAAAAGAACGTTTTTCCATATATTTTGTGGTTAAACAAAAAAATTGTTGCACTTTATACAAAAAGTAGTGTCTATTTTTAGACGATTTATCAAAGTAAAAAACACGCCGTAATGAAACGGCGTGTCTATGTATTAATTATTTATACAAAGGACCATAAGCTTCACAAGCTCTGTAATCTTGTCCCTCTTTATCCATACCGAATGCATTCCAACAAGCGGGACGGAAAATCTTTTCCTCAGGCACATTGTGCATACATACAGGAATTCTTAGCATTGAGCAAAGAGTAATGATATCTGCACCAATATGACCATATGAAATAGCACCGTGGTTAGCACCCCAGTTATTCATTACATCATAAGCGGACTTGAACGCACCTTCGCCTGTAAGTCTGGGAGCAAACCATGTGCAAGGCCATGTGTAGTCAGTTCTCTTCCAGAGAACGTCTGAAACCTCATCAGGCAGGTTAACTGTCCAACCCTCAGCAATCTGCATAACAGGACCAAGACCTTTAACAAGGTTTAGTCTCATCATTGTAACGGGCATTTCGCTTCTTGTAAGGAATCTTGATGAGAAACCGCCACCACGGAAATAACCCTTATCGGCAGCGTTCCAGGTTGTAGCGTCAAGACAAGCTTTCTGGTCAGCATCTGTCATTTCCCAGAAAGGTTTAATAATGCCATTGCCGTTGCTGTCTTTAACCTCACCACAGGCATCAATACATGCGGCACCTGAGTTAATAAGATGAATGAAACCACCTGCCTCTTTTGCTTTGCCTGTAATTTCGTAGCCGTTTGTAGCTTTCTTAACTGCCTCAGGACTCCAATACGTTCTTACATCTGCAAAAATCTGCGCAGTGTTTGTAAGTAGCTTACCAAATAGCATACAGGTAGCATTGAGAGTATCGTTCTCTGTGGCAAGAACATATGGCTCTCTTGCACCTTCCCAGTCAAATGATGAATTAAGCATAGCCTCAGGGAAATCGCAGTTCGGATAGAAATCAGTCCATTGTCTCTGCCCCTGGAAACCGCCAACGATTGCATTGTGGCCTACCATTTCTTCTTCGCAACCCTCGGGAAGATTTTTGTTACCGTTAAACAAGTCTTTGATGATACACATCATCTTAACAACAAATTCCCATTCAGATTCTTTCTTTTCATCTGATGCTCTGATAAATTCAGGGTTTTTGTCAAATCCTTCCTTACAGTTAGCCTTTGTCCATGCAAGAGCTTTCTGGTATTCTTCCTCATCATAAATCCCCTCAGTCATTCGTCTTATGATCTCAACCTCGTCGACTGATTCAACTCGCATTCCAAGATATTCCTCAAAGAAATCTGTATTAATGATTGAACCTGCAATACCCATACAGATTGAGCCAATCTGTAAGTATGACTTTCCGCGCATTGTTGCAACCGCAACTGCTGAACGGGCAAATCTTAAAATCTTCTCTGCTACATCTGCGGGAATTGATGTATCGTCTGCATTGCATACATCATGGCCATATATACCAAAAGCGGGAAGACCTTTCTGCGCATGTGAAGCCAAAACTGCTGCAAGATAAACTGCACCAGGACGCTCTGTGCCGTTAAAGCCCCATACGCCCTTGATCGTCATCGGGTCCATATCCATTGTCTCGGAGCCGTAACACCAACAGGGAGTAACAGTAAGGGTAATGTCAACGCCCTCTTTTTTGAATTTGTCAGCACATGCCGCAGCTTCTGCAACACGACCGATAGTAGTATCTGCAATAACAACCTTAACGGGGTCGCCGTTTGAATATCTAAGGTTTGATGAAATAAGCTCAGCCGCTGCCTTTGCCATATTCATAGTCTGGTCTTCAAGAGACTCACGAACTTTCAGGGGACCGCGTCTGCCATCGATTGTAGGACGAATACCGATTACTGGGTAATCGCCGATTAATCTGTTTTTAGCCATAATAATTTTCCTCCTTAATTTATTATTAATATAATTATATACTTGAAATTGTTGTATTACTTGTGTTATAATAGAAAAAAATATAATAATATTCAGTTATGGAGAATAAAATGAGTTTTAATGAGCTAAGAGAGAGGGGAACGGCAGATTTTCCTATTGAGTTATATTATGTAGATAAGCATGATTCCAGGTATGAAATGGTTTCCCATTGGCATAATGAATTTGAAATTGTCCGTATAATTGAGGGCGAATTAAATGTAATTCTGAATAACCATACCTTTAAGGCGAAAACAGGGGATATTGTATTTATAAATCCTGAGACAGTCCACGGTGGAAAGCCGCATGAATGTGTATATGAATGTCTTGATTTTTATCTTGATTTTCTATCCGTTGGATGTGAGGGTTGTAAATATTTCTTTGAAGGTCTTATTCATAACGAATACATAGTTAAGGAACACATATCAGCAGGGGATACATATCTTCATGAAATTGTAAATGAACTTTTTGAAACCATGAAGAATAAATCGAAGGGATATAAGTTTAAGGTAATTGGAAGTCTGTACAGATTATTTGGAGAAATAATAGATAAGCGGTACTATGTTAATACTGGTGCTGTGTCGGAGCCAACCGATGATAAAAATATGCTTAAACTAAAATCTGTATTATCTTTTATGCGGGGCAATTATGATAAGCAGATTACCTTAAAGGATATGGCAGACGCCGCTGGGATGTCTCCAAAGTATTTTTGTTATTTCTTTAAGGAAATGACACAGAAAACACCTGTTGAATATCTTAATACATACAGGATAGAAAAGGCGTCAAGAAAGTTAATAAACAGTAGCAGAAGTGTTACAGAGATTTCCTATTCATGCGGGTTTAATGATTTAAGCTATTTTATTAAAACCTTTAAGGAACATAAGGGAATAACACCTGCCAAGTTCAGAAAAGGTGAATAAAAATATACACTTGATTACTTGTCTGTAATATGATAAAATAATAATTAAGAAATTTATACTAAGGAGCATATATATGAAAAAAATTATATCATTAATGACGGCATTTGCCATTGCATTTTCATTATGCGTAGTAAATGCCGCGGGCATAAAATTTTCAGGTAAGTCAGTAAACGCAAGATGTGGCGAAACAGTTGATGTTACATTCACGGTTAGCGGAAACTCAGGTATAAGCAAGGCAGAACTTGCACTTGTCTGGGATAAGAGCACTCTTACACTTGAAGATGCAGCGACAGGTGATGTATTTGCAGAGGGTGAATTATCAGAAGACAAATCAGTTGCAGGTAAATACAGTGTTTCATGGGAAAATGATGAGAATGTAAGCCTTGATGGTGAGCTGTTTACTTTAACATTCAGAGTAGCAGATAATGCAGAGATAGGCAGTTATTTTATTACAATAGGTGTTAATAAGCTTGAAAATTCAACAGGTGAAGCCATGAGTTATGGTTTGTCATTGCCTAATGTATCAGTAATAGGTGCGGCAATAGACGAACCAACTGAGGCTCCCACGGAGGCACCAACTGAGGTTCCTACGGCAGAGCCGACAGAAGCACCTGCTCAGACTCCTGCTCCCACAAAGAAACCGCAGGGCGGCGGTGGTGGCGGTGGAATCATAAAGCCGACAGAGACACCAACAGAAGCCCCCACAGAAGAGCCAACAAAGGCACCTGCTGGAAATGACATATATAAACCTGCATTTACTGATGTAAAAGAAGATGCATGGTATTATGATAATGTAAGATACGTATACACAAAAGGGCTTATGAACGGCGTTACAGATACGGAGTTTGGTCCCGCAGTAACATTAACAAGAGCAATGCTTGTAACAGTTTTGTGGAGACTTGAAGATGAGCCTGTTGTGAATTATCTTATGACGTTTGATGATGTTAATGCAGAAGAGTGGTATACAGAGGCAGTTCGTTGGGCGGCAGCAGAGGGTATAGTAAACGGATATTCAGAAACAGAGTTTGCACCCAATGCTCCTATTACAAGAGAACAGATTGCAACAATTATTTACAAGTATGCAGATTATAAGGGTATTGCACCAGAAGATGCTTGGGCAATTCGTCTTGAATATGCTGATCTTGCAGATATTGCAGATTATGCAACAGACGGTGTAATGTATTGTAAACTTGCAGGAATAATGGAAGGCAAGGAATACAATAAGTTTGAGCCCAAAGCAGCGGCAACAAGAGCCGAGATAGCAGCAGTATTACAGAGATTTATTGAAGGAAACAAATAAAAATAAGGCACACAATCGTGTGCCTTATTTATTAAAGGAATAGGGTATGAAAATAAAAATACGGTATGTGTTAGCAGTTATTTTTGCATTCATAATTGGGTGGGTTATTTATGGTAATTCATATATTGAAATAAGCCACTATAATATAGAGTCAGAGAAGATACCAGATTCGTTTAATGGTTTTTGCATTATGCAAATTTCAGATTTACACAATGCAGAATTTGGCACTGATAACAAAAAGCTGATTTCGAAAATTAAAGACACGAAAGCGGATATGATTGCTATCACGGGTGATATGATTGACTGGGAAAAAACAGATGTAGATGTCGCAATCAATTTTGCTAAAAATATTGCAGAAATAGCCCCTACTTATTATGTTAACGGAAATCATGAGGCGGGTGTTCCCGATGAATACGATAAACTTAAAAACGGACTGCTGGATGCAGGAGTTATTATACTTGAAAACTCTTCGGTGGATATTGTTAAGGGTGAAGAGAAAATAACTATTATTGGGATAAACGACCCATCTTTTATGGTAAATAGTGCTGGTGATACAAATGGGGATAAGATCAAAAATCAGTTAGATGATATAGTATATGAGAATGAGAATTATAAAATACTTCTTGCACACAGACCAGAGTATTTTGATACATATTCAGGTAAAGTCGATTTAGTATTATCGGGTCATGCTCATGGTGGACAATTTATTATTCCTTTCGTTGGTGGTCTTGTTGCACCAGGACAAGGGTTATTTCCACAATATTACAGTGGAGTTTATAAAAATGGAGATACTGATATGATAGTAAGCCGTGGAGTTGGCAATAGTATTATACCTGTAAGAATAAATAACAACCCCGAGATTGTTATGGTGAAACTCATAAAAAAATAAGGCACACAATCGTGTGCCTTATTTTTTTAGCTTATTTAATTACTCTTACTTTAACAACCTCGTCAAGTGCATTTAGTTTCTCAACGATATCTGCTGTTACCTCGTGGTCTGTGTTAATGATTGTGTAAGCATAATCGCCCTTTGATTTGTTAATCATCTCTGCAATGTTAACCTCTTTTAGAAGGTCTGTGTACTTAGCAATCATATTGGGAACATTCTTGTGAATAATTGTAATTCTGCCAACTGTGTCGCAGGGAAGTGAACAGTTGGGGAAATTAACTGAATTCTTAATGTCGCCAGTCTCTAAGAAATCACGAATTTCGTCTGCTGCCATTTTAGCACAGTTATCCTCTGACTCCTCAGTTGATGCGCCAAGGTGGGGGATAGCAATGATTCCAGGAACGTTTATTGTCTCTTCATCAGGGAAGTCAACAACATACTTTTTAACTTTGCCTGATGCAAGACCTGCCTTAATAGCATCGTTATTTACAAGGCCGCCTCTTGCATAGTTTAGAATTACAACTCCGTCTTTCATCATATCAATAGCTTCTGCATTGATAGTATCACGTGTTGAATCTAATAGAGGAACATGAACTGTGATAAAATCACAATCTGTAAATATTGTCTTAATATCTGTTACACACTTAACATGGCGGTTAAGTTGAAGTGCATTGTTAACACTTAGGTAAGGGTCATAACCAATAACATCCATACCTAAATGTACTGCTGCATTTGCAACAAGAATACCAATGGCACCAAGACCGATAACGCCGAGAGTTTTGCCCTTTATCTCATTACCGCCGAAGTTTGACTTACCCTTTTCAACCTGTTTACCGATGTCATCACCTGTAAGTGTGTTTGCCCATTGATTACCGCCGATAATATCGCGTGATGCAAGGAAAAGTCCAGCTAAAACAAGCTCTTTAACGGCGTTTGCATTAGCACCGGGAGTGTTAAAAACAACAACACCATTCTCTGTGCATTTATCAATAGGAATGTTATTTACACCTGCACCTGCACGGGCAACCGCTTTAAGTGATTTGGGTAATTCCATATCATGCATCTTAAAGCTTCTTAAAATGATACCGTCTACATCAGCTGTTGCATCATCTGTAACGGCATAGTTACCACCAAGACGATCAAGACCGCACTTAGCAATTTTATTTAATGTTAAAATATTATACATTACGCATTCTCCTGTTCAAACTTAGTCATAAAATCAACAAGTGACTGAACACCCTCAACGGGCATAGCATTGTAGATTGAAGCACGCATACCGCCAACACTTCTGTGGCCTTTAAGATTTACAAGACCTGCCGCGGTTGCTTCCTTAACAAATTTAGCGTCAAGGTCAGCATCGCCTGTTACGAAGGGAACGTTCATAAGTGAACGATCTTCCTTTGCAACTGTGCCCTTAAATAGTTTTGAAGAATCAAGGAAGTCATAAAGGATTTTTGCCTTAGCTTCGTTGATTTTCTGTAATGCAGCAATACCGCCCTGTTCTTTAATCCATTCAAGAACAAGCTTGAAGATATAGATTGCATATGTGGGGGGAGTATTGTAAAGTGAATCATTGTCTGCATGTGTCTTATATGTAAGCATCGTAGGAGTACCCTCCATAGGCTCACCTATTAAGTCCTCACGGGCAATAACTAAAACAACACCTGCGGGGCCAAGATTCTTCTGTGCACCTGCAAAAAGCAGACCAAACTTTGATACATCCATAACCTCACTCATTGCATTTGATGAGATATCAGCAACAAGGGTAGCCTCTGTCTGAGGTAGCTCTGTAAATCTTGTACCGTAAATTGTGTTATTAAAACAAATGTAGCAATAGTCAACCTCATCCTTTGATGAGAAATCAGCAGCTGTTGTTTTGGGAATGTATGAGAAAGTCTTATCAGCTGATGATGCAACTTTATTTACCTTAATATATTTCTCTGCTTCCTGAGCAGCTTTTTTTGCCCACTGACCTGTAATTATGTAATCAGCAGCTTTGCATTTAATACCAAGATTCATAGGAACCATAGCAAACTGAGTTGAGCCGCCGCCCTGAACAAACATTACTTTGTAATTGTCAGGTACATTCATTAGTTCGCGAACTAGAGCCTCAGCGCCTTTTATAATATCGTCATAAGCCTTTGAACGATGGCTCATTTCCATAACGGACATTCCGCTATCGCCACATTCAAGCATTTCTGCCTGGGCTTTTTTCAAAACTGATTCGGGGAGCATTGAAGGACCCGCTGAAAAATTGTATACTCTACTCATTTCTAAAACCTCCAAATATGTAGTATAGATAAAATCTATACCCCTCATTATACACCCATATAAGGCTTTAAGTCAATACTTTTTTCCAAGTTTGTTGTCATTTTTTACTATATATTGCCAGTTTATTTTGCATATTTATCAATAATGGCGTTAGCAATGGCAAAAGCAATTTTTGATTGGTACAATTCATCATTTAGCAGTTCTTCTTCCTGAGGGTTAGACAAGAACCCACATTCAACTAAAATTGCGGGTGGAACAGGGCTTTTCATAAGATAAAGTGTCTCTGATGCGGTTTTAACCGTATGGGCTTTTGCATGGGTGATATTGGTTAATTCATCCTGAATTGAGACAGCAAGATTCTCGGCCTCAGGATGATTACGGGAATAGAAAACATGTAAACCCGAGGCGGAAGTGTCTGTAAACGAGTTCATATGTATGGACAAAAACAAATCTGCCCCCGAATTGTTTATAATACTCTCTCTTTTGTGCATATCTGACACTTTCTTTTCATGAAGTGTTTGAGCGTCAGAGCTATGGATACTGTTATCATCAGTTCTTGTCATAATGACCTTAACACCGCGGCTTTCAAGAATTTCCTGAATTTTTATGGCAATAGACAGATTAATATCTTTTTCAAGAGTACCGTTAACACCAACTGCACCGCCGTCGGGTTCTCCGTGTCCAGCATCAACCACAACTGTACATAAAGGTGCAACAGAAAATGTGGGTGCTGTTTTTGTAGTAAATATTAAAATCAAGACAATAAGAAAAAATATAGTTATGGATAGTATTATTAAATTGTACTTTTTCATAGAATCACCTTATAAAAGAATATTAGTAAACCACATCATTATGCAGAAAATGCAGATATTTACATAACAACTTACGAATTGACAAAAAAATGGCCCTGTGATATAATTTCTATATTAAAAGGGAGGTGGCGTAATGAAAAAAGTTGCATTTATTTTTGTTGCAATGTTTCTTTTTATGTCCGCTACCGTTTATGGCGCACATACTGGTCATGAAATATATAACAGCATGGAGAAAACATTTTTGTGGATAAATGAAAACACATCACCATTAGGCGATGGAGATTCTGTGGAATCGGACTATTATGTTATTGCAATGTCAAGAGCAAACAGAACGTTTGATTATAGTAAATACAAGAAAATTACAAGATCAAAGACCCCACAGACAATGGGGGATGCCCACAGAATAATTATATCTAATGCGGCCTGTGATGGAAGATTTAATGAAACTTTTGTGGCTGATTGTACATATAACAATAATCTGGCAGATGTTTCAGATTTATCGGGGGCAATTCTTGCTCTTTGTTCAGGAGAATATGAAGTAAAGGGTAATAATACTACCATTGATGATCTTGTAGTACGGTTGTTATTGAATCAGTCCTCAAATGGTAGTTTTGGTAACGATATTATTACAACAAGTGAAAGCATAATTGCATTATCCTTTTTTGAAGGGAACATATATGAAGTAAAAGGCGACTACAAGACCGAGGTATATTATTATGATGTAAATAATGCAATTTTGCGGGGAGTAAATTATTTACAAGGTGCAAAGGATCAAGAATGCGGATATGGTAATATAAAAAGCACTGCGTATGCCATTATGGCATTGGACAGTGCGGGGGTTGACTGTGATAATGACCCAGGTTTTACACTAAATGGTAAATCTACTCTTGACTGGCTTTTGATGAAGCAGAATGAAGACGGTAGCTTTGGTGAAAACAAAGAAGACACAGCCCTTGCTGTGTGTGCGATTGTAAGCCATATTCGTGCCATGCAGGGAAAAGACAACTTCTTCAATGTAAGAGGCCTTGATAGAATAGATAGTCCAGATATATACACAGAAGAGGTTAACTTATCGGGAACAGGTCTTAAAAAGAACGAAAATGTAAAACCGATTGAGGTAGTTCTCAAAAAAATGCCCGTTTCTACGGGAGAGCCTACGGAACAACCTTTTGACGTAATAATAAAAGAGGAAATACGCGATATTGAAAAGGATATAGAAAGCACAGAAGAGACAAAACTTTCATCTGTTATTCTTTTTGTTATATCAGTTATTATTACATCTGTTGCGGTTTTAATATTTATATTCTGGAGAGTCGGAATTCTGAGTAAAATTATCAGGAAAATAAAAAGAGTGAGATAAAACCTCACTCTTTTTTATATTTAGAAATCTCTGTCCCAAAGTCCAATATAGAAATTGGAGTAATCTTTGTCGCCCTCGTTAATAGCATTGATTGCAGAACGAGGATGAATATTAAGAACACCAGTGCAAAGGTAGGGAACATCGTATCCCCAGACAACACCCTGTGCTTTAAGATTTTCAATTTCGTCCTGAACAAATTTCAGTACTGGCAAAATCTTGTACTTGGGGTTTCTTAAAAAGCCCATAAGCATTTCAAGAGTACAGTTACCTGCACCTCTGCCCATACCGCCCATTGTACCGTCAAGGTAGCTTACACCGTATGAACAAGCTTCAATAGTATTTGCAAATGCAAGTTGCTGGTTGTTATGTGCATGAACGCCTACTTTTTTGCCATATTTTGTTGCTATTTTCTGGTATTTAACTGCAAGTTCACGAATTTGCTCGGGGTATAATGAACCGTAACTGTCCACAAGGTATATTACATCAACATTACTTTCTCCCAACAGTTCAAGGGCAAGATAAATATCGCTTTCCTGAGCAGTTGAAACTGCCATAATGTTACAGGTTGTTTCATAGCCAAGAGCATGGCAATGTTCGATAATTTCTATTGCCGCGGGCATTGTGTTTATATATGTAGCAACACGAACCATATCAATTACGCTTTCGCTTTTTGGAAGAAAATCAGTTCTGAAATCGCATCTTCCAACATCTGCCATAACCGCAATTTTAAGGTCAGTATCGTTATCGCCAACGATAGCTCTCAAATCTGCTTCGTCGCAGAATTTCCATTTACCAAATTTCTGAGGATCAAAAATCTCTTTTGAAGCTTTGTAACCAAACTCCATATAATCGATTCCAGCTTTGACATTAGCTTCGTACAGCTTTTTTACAAAAGCGTCATCAAAGTAAAAATCGTTTACTAATCCTCCGTCTCTGATTGTCGCATCCAGTACCTTTATGTCAGGTCTGAATTGCATCAAGTTTCCTTGTCTTTCCATAGTTTATATTCCTCCTACCATGTTACATTTGTGTCTCGTGACACGCTACAAAGTCGATTATACTACTAACCCAGGAGTTTGTCAAGGCTTTTCATTAAAGAAAAACGGCACATCATATTGACAAATATAATATGTAATGATATAATAAAAACAATATATGGTATTTAGAGAGAGGGTATAGCAAATGATAACGATTATAGCTGAATTTCAGGTAAAACCGGGTCATAAAGATGAATTTATCAGACTTGCGGCAGAGTGTACCCGAAATACAAGAAAGGAAGCAGGAAACCTTTCATATAAAGTGTTTAACGGGCGAGATGACGAAAACAAGTTTACTTTTATAGAAGAGTGGGCAAACGATGTTGCAATAGAAAAGCATAATGCTATGCCCCATTTTAATGCTTTTGTAGAGAATATTAAGCCTCTTATTACAGGGGATATAAAAATAGAGCAGATAATGCGTGTTTCTGCTATTCGGTAAGGTATATGAAAGCCGCAGGTAATCTGTGGCTTTTTTTAAGGAGGATATATGATATTTGTAATAGGTGATTTACATCTTCCCTTGGGAATAGATAAGCCTATGGATATATTCGGTAGCCGATGGGATAATTATGTAGAGAGAATTCAGGAGAATTGGCAATTTGCCGTGGGTCAGAATGACACGGTGATTATCCCAGGCGATTTTTCATGGGCAACATATCTTGAAGAAGCAAAGAAAGATTTTGATTTTCTTGAAAAGCTTAACGGCAGAAAGATTATATTAAAAGGCAACCATGACTATTGGTGGACAACCATGACTAAGCTTAATGAATTTATTGAGGAGAACAACTATAAGACTATTTCTTTTCTTCATAATAATTCTATTACAGTTGAGGGAGTTTCTATATGTGGTACTCGTGGGTGGATACATCCTGGTTTTTCTGCATACACCCAGGAGGATGAGAAATATTTTAACCGTGAGGTTGCAAGACTTGAACACTCTCTTAAAATTGCAGAGTGTGATGAGAAGTTTGTTTTTATGCATTATCCGCCAACCTCAAAAATGGGTGAGGTTAATGCCTTTATTGAGACAATGAAAAAATACGACGTTAAAAAGTGTTTTTACGGTCATTTGCATAGTGCAAGTCATAGTAATCAGGTACCCCATGAGATAGAGGGAATCACCTTTAAGCTCGTTTCATCTGATTATCTTGAATTCAGACCTATGGTTGTAAAAGGAGACACAAAATGAGAATAATGATTGCATCTGATATTCATGGCTCAGAGAAATATGCAAAAAAACTACTTGATGCATATGAATCAAGTGAAGCAACAAAGCTTATATTACTGGGAGACTTATTATACCACGGACCGAGAAACGATTTGTCTGCTGGATATAACCCGAAAGCCGTAATAGAAATGCTTAATGGTATAAAGGATGAATTGCTTTGTGTTCGTGGAAACTGCGATACAGAGGTTGACCAGATGGTGTTAGACTTTCCCATAATGGCAGATTATGCCATAGTTGCAGATGGGGAGAGAATGATATATCTCACCCACGGGCACAAGTATGGAGTAGACTATTTCCCAGGTGCAAAAGCGGGGGATATAGTTATTCAGGGACATACACATATACCGATGAATGAGAAAAGAAACGGAGTTTGGTGCGTTAACCCAGGTTCTGTATCATTACCCAAAAACGGCAGTAAACATCAATGCCTGATTTATGATAACGGAGAGTTTGAAACAGTAGAATTATAAAAAAGTGTCCCTTTTGGGACACTTTTTAGTTTTCCATTTTCCAGAACTGAACGCTGTAAGGGGGCAGGGTAGTACCACCACCAAAGTCGTGTTTATTTCCTGTAATCAGCTCAACTGCGGTACCACATCCTGCATCGAAATGACAGATTGCGGGTGAGTCATCTGCGTTGATTGCGACTAATACACGTTCGTTATCAGATTTTCTTTCAAATATGCAATGTTTGTTCTGTAAAACCACACTTCTGAATTTACCATTTATAAGTGCATCGCTGTTTGTAAATATATTTGAAAGCTTGGAAATAAATTCGGTAAGCTCAGTCTTTTCGGGTAATAATATTTCGGGTCTTAACGATGGGTCTCCGTTTGCCTTATCGCCTGTAACACCAAATTCACTTCCATAATAAATACAAGGCATACCTGGCATACCAAACATCATACCATATAAAAGAGGAAGATGATTTTTGTTTGTGAGAATAGTTGCGGCTCTTGTAACATCGTGATTGTCAACAAAGTTCAGAAGATGCTGACCGCGGCACATACACCAGTCCTCGTCGCCAAACATACGCTGAATTGAATGTATAATTTCAAACATATTCATAGAGTTAAGTGAGGAGTACAAGCCCTTGTAACATTGGTAGTTGGTACACGAATGAAGCATTTCGGTGTTAACCCACTGGCGTAAGTCTCCGTGAAGCAGTTCACCTATAAGGACAAATTCAGGCTTTAATTCTTCTGTGTATTTTCTTAATCTGCGAAGAAAATCGTGGTCAAGACAATATGCAACATCAAGCCTTAAACCATCAATGTCAAATTCATCCACCCAGAATTTTATTGCATCAAACAGGTGATTTATAACATTCTCATTTCGGAGATTTAATTTTACAAGGTCATAATTACCTTCCCAGCCCTCGTACCACAAGCCGTCATTGTAGTTACTGTTGCCGTCGAAGTTAATATTGAACCAATCTTTATAAGGAGAGTTCCAACGGTTTTCTAACACATCCTTAAAAGCCCAGAAACCTCTTCCTACATGATTAAACACACCATCAAGGACAACTTTAATACCCATGTCATGCATTTTATTTACAAGTGCCTTAAAGTCGTCATTTGTACCTAAACGGCAATCTATCTTAAAATAGTCCCTTGTGTTATACCCGTGAGTGTCTGATTCAAAAACGGGTGAGAAGTAAACGGCACCAACGCCTAATTCTTTAAGATGGGGGAGCCAGTCATGGATACGATTCACTCTGTGCTCCAAAACTCCGTCATTTGCAAAGGGTGCCCCGCATAAACCTAAGGGATAGAATTGATAAAAAACACTATTAAATGCCCACATAAAATTGTCCTCCAAAATGAATTCTATTGGTAGTATATCACATAAAAAAACTTTTTGCAATTTTTTTTGAAAAAAGACTTGCATTTTCAAAAAAGTTGTGGTAAACTAGTATAGACTAATAAAATTATGGGGTAAATTATGCCCCGAAATGAATTTATGATTACATACTGATTTGATTATGGAGGTTTAAGATGAAGAAAGCGTTAATATGTTTGTTAGCGGTTGCAACAGTATTAACATCAAGCATGTCTGTAATGGCAGCTGTGCCTACGGCAGAGGAGCTTAAAGATGTTTACAATACTTCAACTGACACATTGGAGAATCTAGATACAGAAGGTGAGATTTCACCCAATAATCACAAGACAATATTAGTTAAGAAGACACACGAGCTTGATGGAACAGAGCTTGACAAGAATGCAAATGTAGTTTATGCAGACCAGAGCACATCAGCATACTCAACTGCATTAAAGGTTATGTTTGCAAGTGAGGCGGATGCAGGATACCCTGATGATACAGGCTTGACACCTGGTTACTACGAGGCAACAATGGGTACAGTAACAGATACTTCATATGAAAGAGTATTGTTTGTAGTTGGTGATTTCAGTGTTGATCCCGAGGATGAGCTTACTGTTCTTGATGAGGCAGAGGCTTATGGTACAGGAACTCTTGCAGGTACATCAACAACAACTTGGTATAAGAAGAGCTTTGTAAAGACAGTTTCATACGCTGAGTATAACTCATATAAGTCAATCAAGCTAATTGATGAAGCTGGTGCTAATTGTATTGGTGCTATCTTGATGGATCCTGACAGCTATACATCATCAAACACACATGGATATGCGTGGGATAAAACAAAGCTTACAGGTTCAGGTGATGTAACAATAGCATTACAGGTATATGCAATTCCTGAGGCACATAAAGGCTTGAAATTATACTTCAGCACAGATGCTGCGGTAGCACAGTAAGGGGGGCGATAGTATGAAAAAGTATATAAACCCCGATATGAGCATCTCAAAGTTTAATGTTGAGAGAGTGTCAGCAACAAATGCAACTCCGCTACCCACAATAGATGTTTTGCTATCAATAGCTGATTATGGCACACAGATTACAAACACTATTGAGAGAACACAGAACGTAGTTTCTGCAAACGTAAGCTTCCAGGATGCAATCAAATTCAGATAATACATAAACCGCTTGGATATCCAGGCGGTTTTTTATTGGAAAATTATTATATTGACTATATTTTTTGTGTATTATATAATTATATCATTGGCAAAAGCAGTATTGCCCTCCCGTGGTAATCACGAAAATCCATACGAGAAAGGGAAATTATAATATGGGAATTATTGAGATATTGTCTTTGGTAGGCGGACTTGCCATGTTTTTATATGGTATGAGCCTTATGGGCGATGGCCTTGAAAAATTAGGTGGAGGCAAGTTGGAGAGAATATTAGAACGACTTACATCAAGCCCCATTAAAGGCGTTGTATTAGGTCTGGCAGTAACAGCGGTTATTCAGTCGTCGTCTGCTACAACAGTAATGGTTGTAGGCTTTGTTAATTCAGGCATAATGAAACTTTCTCAGGCTATTGGAATAATTATGGGAGCCAATGTCGGAACGACCGTTACATCGTGGCTTTTGAGCCTGACGGGTATAGAGGGCGACAGTTTGTTTATGCAACTGTTAAAACCCGCTAATTTTACTCCCATACTGGCTATTGCAGGTATTATTATAACAATGACAACAAAGTCCACCAAAAAAAAGAATATCGCCTATATTCTTATAGGTTTTGCAATTTTGATGTTTGGAATGGAGAAAATGTCAGAGTCAGTTGAGGGTCTAAAAGATAATTCTGCGTTCACAAGTATTCTTACTATGTTTGAAAACCCGCTATTGGGTGTTTTCGCGGGTGCAGTTTTAACGGCTGTAATTCAGTCGTCATCAGCGTCTGTTGGTATTTTACAGGCTTTATCTGCAACAGGAGCAATCACCTTTGGCTCGGCAATTCCTATTATTCTTGGACAAAATATAGGCACATGTGTTACAGTCGTTCTTGCATCTATCGGTGCCAGTAAAAATGCAAAACGCGCTGCGGCGGTGCATTTGTATTTTAATATAATGGGTACTGTTGTATTTTTGATATTATTCTATGGCTTAAATGCTTTGATTAACTTTTCATTTATTGGAGACAGTGTTAATGCTGTAAATATTGCCATTGTGCATACTTTGTTTAATGTTATAACGACAGCTTTATTTCTGCCCTTTACAAAGGTATTGGAAAAACTTGCAAAGGCTACTATCAGGGAGGGTGATAAGTCGGACATGTTCTCTGTTCTCGACGAGAAGTTTTTCCAGAACCCTCAGTTTGCATTGGACCAGAGTACAATACTTACAACAAATATGGCATATATTGCGAGGGAAACCTTTGACCATGCCGTAGAGTCTATAACAAATCTGAATGATAAGCTTGATAATCTTATTATTGAAAATGAAAAATCTCTTGATGATTATGAAGATGCTTTAAGCAAATATCTTGTAAGATTATCGGCAAGGGTTGAGGGAAGACACCAGTCAAGACAGCTTACATTATTGTTACACGCCATAAGTGAGTTCGAAAAAATGACTGATTATGAGGCGAATATCCTGTATGCTTCAAGAACAAAGCATCAGAAGGGGCACAGCTTGTCTCAAAAAGCGGAGAAAGAATTAGAGATATTCGCGTCTGCCGTTCGTGAAATAATGGACAGAACAATAGCTGTTTTTGTTGATGATGACATAGAGAAAGCTTTGTCGGTTGAGCCTTTGCATGATGTTGTTGACTATCTTGCTGAGAAACTGAAAAAACGTCATATTCTAAGAATGAGTGAAGGCGAATGCACGGTTGAGGCAGGAGTGGTATTTACAGATTACATTACTGCATTGGAAAAGATAAGCAGTCATTGTAAAAATATGTCCGTATTTGTTATCCAGAAAAATGATCCGTCATTTGAATTACATTCCGAGGCTCATCAGAGAAGACGAATGTCGGATGCTTATAAAGAAACTTATAAGGAGTTCAGAGAAAACTATAAACTTCCTACAAGTGATATAGAAAAAACAGACTAAAAGATGTACGGGCTTTTCTGATGAAAAGCCCGTTTTTTATTGGGAAAATGTACTATATAGGGGACAAAAAAACGGGTTTTTAAGTAAAAGTAAATAATTTATTAAATTTTTCAGGAAAATAATTGCATTTTGGACAAATATGTGTTATAATTAAACAGATTTTGAAATGTATGCATTTATCTAAAATGCAGAATATAAAAGGAGGATTAATCACATGGCATTTAAGTGTGAAGAAGTAGAGAAAAATTTATCAAAGCTTACTTTTGAGGTTAGCTCAGAAGAGTTCAAAAAGGCGATTGACAGAGCTTATAATAAGAACAAGGGTAAGTTTGAAGTTCCTGGTTTTAGAAAGGGTAAGGTACCTAAGGCAGTTGTAATCAAGTATTACACAGAGGCTGTGTTCTACGACGATGCATTGAACGATGTATTACCCGATGCTTATGAGGCAGCATTAAAGGAGAGTGGCCTTGATGTAGTTGCTCGTCCTGAGTTTGATGTTGAAGAAATCAAAGAGGGTGAGCCTGTTGTATTTACAGCTCTTGTAACAACTCGTCCCGAGGTAAAACTTGGCGAGTACAAGGGTATAAAGGTGGATAAAATTGACTATACTGTAACAGATGAAGATGTAGATAAGGAAATTGAGACAGTACAGGCAAGAAATGCAAGAATGATAAGCGTTGACGACCGCGCGGTTGAGACAGGCGACACAGCTGTAATTGACTTTGAGGGATTTGTTGACGGTGTAGCGTTTGCAGGTGGTAAGGGCGAGGGATACGAGCTTGAAATCGGTTCAAACACATTTATCCCCGGCTTTGAAGACCAGCTTGTAGGTGCAAAGATAGATGACCTTGTAGATGTAAATGTTACTTTCCCTGAGGAGTATCACGCTGAGGAGCTTAAAGGTAAACCCGCAGTATTCAAGGTAAAGGTAAACGAGATTAAGGTTCGTGAGCTTCCTGAAATTGATGATGATTTTGCAAGTGAAGTAAGTGAGTTTGATACATTGGCAGAGTACAAGGCTGATGTTAAGGCTAAGCTTGAAGAAAAAGCTAAGGAAAAGGCTGAGATTGAGATTCAGAACGCTGTAATTGAGAAGGTAGTTGAGAACGCTGAGTTTGACCTACCTGCTGCAATGGTAGATAATCAGATTGAGAATATGATTAACGATATGGCGCAGAATCTTGCATATCAGGGTATGAGCCTTGATATGTACCTTCAATACACAGGTCAGACTATTGACCAGATGAAGGAAGCATACCGTGAACCCGCAACAAAGCAGGTATCAGCAGGACTTGTTGTTGATGCAATTGCAAAGGCAGAGGGTATCACAGTAGATGCAGAAGAACTTGAAATGAACCTTGTTGATATGTCAAAGAAATATAATATGGAGCTTGATAAGCTTAAAGAACTTATTTCAGAGCCTGAGCTTGAAAACATCAAGAAGGAAATGGCATTCACAAAGACAATTGAAATGCTTGGAAATAATGCAGTAATGAAATAATACGAAAGATTTATCAATGCCGATGGAATACCTTTCCATCGGCATATATGCCATTTATGGAAAAATAATTATGCAAGGAGGAATGCATTATGGCAACAATGCCTTATGTAATCGAGCAAAACAACAGAGGAGAGCGTAGTTACGATATATACTCACGTCTTTTAGAGGATAGAATTATCTTCTTGGGCGAGGATGTTAATGAAACAACAGCAGCACTTATTGTTGCGCAGATGTTGTATCTTGAAGCAAAGGATCCTGATAAGGATATCCAGCTTTATATTAACAGTCCTGGTGGTTCAATAACTGCGGGAATGGCAATATATGATACAATGAACTATATTAAGTGTGATGTATCAACTATTTGTATTGGTATGGCTGCATCTATGGGTGCATTCTTATTGGCAGCAGGTGCAAAGGGTAAGAGATATGCTTTGCCCAGTAGCGAGATAATGATTCATCAGCCCTTAATATCAGGCGGCGGACTTAGCGGACAGACAACAGATATTAAGATTTACACAGACCACTTGGTAAAGACAAAAGAGAAAATGAACAGAATTTTGGCAGAGCGTACAGGTAAGACATATAAGCAGGTATGCAATGATACAGAACGTGATAACTTTATGGATGCTGAGGAAGCAAAGGCCTATGGCATAGTTGACGAAGTTATTGTTTCTGCAAGTGAGCGTAAATAAGACTATTTGGAAGGATATATATGAGTGAGAAAAATATAGAGCATATCTGTGCCTTTTGCGGACGAAATGAAAAGGAAGCAGGACCTTTGATTATGGGTCAGGGTGCATGTATATGTATGGAATGCGTGGAAAGATGTCAGGCTATTGTTGATGAGGCAATGCATGAAGACATGGGCAGTGATTTTGATGTTATCGCCAAGCCTCCCACACCGAGAGAAATCAAGGAATTCCTTGATGATTATATAATCGGTCAGGATAAGGCGAAGAAGATACTTTCAGTTGCTGTTTATAATCACTATAAACGCATTATGAACACAGACCCTGATTGTAATGTGGAATTACAAAAGAGTAATATTCTTATGGTAGGTCCCACGGGCAGCGGAAAGACTTTTATAGTTCAGAATCTGGCTAAGATTTTGAATGTACCATTTGCTATTGCTGATGCTACATCATTAACAGAGGCGGGTTATGTTGGTGAGGATGTTGAGAACATTCTGCTTAAACTTATACAGGCAGCTGATTATGATATTGACGCGGCGGAACGCGGAATAATTTATATTGATGAGATAGACAAGATTGCCCGTAAGAGCGAAAATGTGTCCATAACCCGTGATGTTTCAGGTGAGGGTGTTCAACAGGCATTGTTAAAGATGCTTGAAGGCACTATTGCATCAGTTCCTCCTCAGGGAGGCAGAAAGCATCCCCATCAGGAAATGATACAGATTGATACAACAAACATTCTGTTTATTTGCGGCGGTGCATTTGATGGCATTGAGAACATCATTGATGAGAGATGTGGCAAAAAAGCCATGGGCTTTGGTGCTAAGGTTGAAAGCAAAAAGGAAAGAGACATATCCCAATTGCTTAAACTTATCACGCCTCAGGACTTGTTGAAATTTGGCTTGATTCCCGAGTTTATAGGCAGATTACCTGTGTTTGCGACATTGGATAAGCTTGATCGTGAAACTCTTATCACAATACTTACTGAGCCTAAAAATGCTCTTGTTAAACAGTATCAGGTTTTATTGGGCTTTGACGATGTTGAGCTTGAATTCGAAAAAGATGCCGTTTCAGCTATTGCAGACAAGGCAATAGACAGAAATACAGGTGCAAGAGGCCTTAGAGGTATTATTGAAGATTGTATGATGGATGTTATGTTTGAAACACCGTCAAACAAGGATATTAAAAAGATAATTATTACAAAGGATAGCGTTATGGGCGAAGGAGAGCCTGTTATTATCCGTCATGAGAAGAAGGCGCTAAAAGAAGAAATTGAACTTCGAAAGCGTGAAGATAAAGACAGAGAGGCTGTGTAAAGTCCCTCTGTTGCAGGAAGGATTGATAGAGATGTTTATTTCGGAGAACCTGTCAGTAAATGATTGTGGCAATCTTACTGTCGGCGGTTACGATACAGTTTCTTTGGCAAAGGAGTTTGGTACCCCTTTGTATGTTCTTGATGAAGACTTGTTCCGTAAAAACTGTCGTATTTATAAAGATGCCATTGACAAATATTATGACGGTAAAGGACTTATTCTCTATGCAAACAAGTCATTGTGTACTGTTCACACATGTAAGGTTGCAATGGACGAAGGGCTTGGGGCAGATGTAGTATCTGGCGGCGAACTTTATACTGCCATAAAAGCAGGTTTCCCCATGGATAAAATCTACTTCCATGGCAATAATAAGACGGATGATGAGCTTAATATGGCTGTATCAAACGGCGTTGGACATATTATAGTTGATAATATCTGGGAGCTTGAACGTCTTAATGAAATTGCAAAAAAACACGGCATTGTTCAAAATATAATGTTTAGAATTAAACCAGGAGTTGACGCTCATACTCATGACTTTATCCAGACAGGTCAGATAGATTCCAAGTTTGGCGTAGCATTGGAGAATGGCGAAGCCTTTGAGATTTATGAGATTGCTCATAAAATGTCAAATGTAAATCCTGATGGTCTGCATTGTCATATTGGTTCACAGATATTTGATGTTGAACCTTTTGTTGAGGCTGCAGAGATAATGATGAATTTTGCGGGAGACCTTAAAGACAAGCTTGGCTTAGTAATTAAGAAGCTGAACCTTGGCGGTGGCTTTGGTATCCGTTATACAATGAATGATGATCCTGTTCCTTATGACGAGTATATTAAGCATGTATCGGAAACAGTCAGAAAAATGGCGGAGTTAAGAGGTCTGGAAGTTCCTTTTATATTGATGGAGCCTGGCCGTTCCATAAGTGCACCTGCGGGTCTTACATTATACACAGTAGGCAGTGTTAAGGACATAAAAAATGTTCGCAAATATGTTAGCGTTGACGGTGGTATGTCAGATAACCCCAGATATACATTGTATGAGGCGGAGTATACGGCGGTTGTTGCTAATAAGGCAAATAAGCCACAGGATGACAAAGTAACAATTGCGGGTAAGTGTTGCGAAAGCGGAGACTTGCTTATAAAGGACACAATGTTACAGAAAGCAGAGTCAGGAGATATTCTCGCAGTTCTTGCAACAGGTGCCTATAATTATTCAATGTCATCAAATTATAACAGAATACCCCGTCCTGCAATGGTTGCGGTGAGAAACGGAGAAGCAAAAGTTATTGTTAAGAGAGAAACCTACGAGGATGTTATTAAAAACGATATTTATTGAGGTTTAATATGATTAAGAAAATTTCATTGTTTTTAGCTATAAGCTGTTGCACTATAATTTTTTCGGGATGTTCTGCCATTGATTTGGGAAAAATCGGTGCAGGAGAGAACGATCCTGCTATGCTGGGAGAAAAGGTTGTGGCAACGCTTCATAACCATATCCGCTCAGGTGCTGTGGAAGACTTTGACAAATACTTTGTTGAAGATGAAGATACGCGGAAAATGTATAACGATATAACCAATGTGCAGACGATGAAAGATACATTTCTTCAAAGTGCTGGGGACATATCGCAGTATATTTCGCAGGAGACAACGGATAAGTGGGTAGAAATGCTATCTTCAAAGATTTATGGTGCAAGTGATTATACCATAGATAGTACGGTAGTTGACGGCCATGAGGTTGATGTAACAGTTACTATGATGTTGCCCGATTTTCATAGTGCACAGGATGTTACAGACGAAGATATAAATCTGATTTTAGAAGAGTGTTTTGAGTTTGATGTAAATGACCCTGATGCTTTTTTTGCAGAACTTGCATTGAGAAAGGGTGTAGAAGAGTCGAAGCTTCGTGAAATTTATTCATCAGGTGATGAAAAGGTATATATAAAAGATATTCTTGAACTTTTCTCTGATGAGTTTAGTAAATGTGCAAGTCTTATTATGGATAAAACACTTGAAAATTGCCCATTAGAGAATTACAGGATAGAATACACAGTGGAGAAACACTCGGACGGAAATTATAAAATAACAGATGTTGATAAGATTTAAGCAAATCGGGCTAATGCCCGATTTTGCTTTTTAGGGAGATGCTATGATAGATAAAGTGAAGCTTAAACTGTCAGGCGGTTTTTATGAAATAACTTACGGAGACGATTTTTCTGTAAAAAGTGATTGTGAAAACCATTTGGTATATGAAGAAAAGGGAATATGGTATGTAATAAGCGACCATGACGGTGGCAAGGATGGTAATTCTACTATTTTAATTCCCCGCGATATACAATTACATAGTTTTATATTGGAGGGTACAGATATAGCCTTAAAGTGCGATTTGTTAAAGGCGGATACTGTTTATTTCGACTTAAAGAATTCAGCAGGTGAAATTAGAAATCTGTATGGTCAAAAAATCGGCATATCAATGGGTAAAGGCGAAATCAGAGCTAATATTAAAGAGCTTCACACCCTGGAAATTGACTGCGGATATGGAACTGTTAATGCAGAGCTTCCCTTTGATACTACTGGATATAATATAACATCAAATTGTGGTATGGGTGAGGTTACCTTAAATTCAATTAAATTGCCAAGACAATATGTCAAAAATGCTAATGGGAAAAATATAAGAATTATCTGTGGCATGGGGCGTGTAAATATCAACACATTTATGAGATAAAATCAAATACAAATTTTGGTGTAGACCTTGAAATTTGAAATTTATTGGTGTATAATTATTTTATTATATGTATTACGAAGGAGATTTTGAAAAATGGGAACATTTATTGACGGATTAAAGTCAAAAGCGAAAGCCGACATTAAAACCATTGTTCTTCCCGAAGGTGAAGACCTTAGAACAATAAAGGCGGCAGCAATCGTTAAGACAGAGGGTTATGCAAAGAACATCTTGCTTGGTGATGAAGACAAGATTAATGCAATGGCAAAAGAAGCGGGTGTTGACATTTCGGGTATTGAAATAATTAACCCTGCCGACGGTAATGAAGAGTTTGCAGAATTGTTTGCAGAGCTAAGAAAGAGCAAGGGCGTTACAATAGAACAGGCGAGAGAGACTGTTAAGGACCCCTTATATTATGGTGTAATGATGGTAAAGACAGGTAAGGTTGACGGAATGGTTGCAGGTGCGGTTAATTCATCTGCTAATGTTATCCGTCCCTCATTGCAGATTTTGAAGACTGCACCTAATACAAAGATTGTATCAGCTTTCTTTATTATGAATGTGCCTGATTGTGAGTATGGTGCAAAGGGAACATTTATTTTTGGTGATAGCGGACTTAATCAGGACCCCACAGCCGAAGAACTTTCAGAGATTGCTATATCATCAGCTGCATCATTTGAGGCGTTAGTTGGTGAAGAAGCGAAGGTTGCAATGCTTTCATATTCAACTTATGGCAGTGCTAAACACGACCTTGTAACAAAGGTACAGGAAGCAACAAGAATGGCAAAAGAAAAGGCACCCCAACTTGCTCTTGATGGCGAGTTACAATTAGACGCGGCAATCGTTGAGAGTGTAGGTGCACAAAAAGCTCCCGAATCAAAGGTTGCAGGTAAAGCGAATGTTCTTATATTCCCTGATCTGAATGCAGGAAACATCGGTTATAAGCTTGTTCAGCGTCTTGCAAAAGCAGAGGCGTACGGACCTATTTTACAGGGTATAGCAGCACCTGTAAATGACTTGTCAAGAGGTTGCACAGCAGAAGATATTGCAGGTGTTGTTGCTATTACATCTGTTCAGGCACAGGCAAAGAAATAATAGGGGGGAATTAAAATGAAAGTTTTAGTTATTAATGCAGGTAGTTCATCATTAAAATATCAATTAATAGATATGGATAACCGCGAGGTTCTTGCAAAGGGACTTTGTGAAAGAATTGGTATTGACGGTTCAAATCTTCAACATACATGTGTTATGAAAGGGCTTGACAAGATTAAGATTGAAAAGCCTATGAAAGACCATGGCGATGCAATACAGATGGTAATTGATGCCTTGGTAGACGGTGAACATGGTGTAATTGCATCAATGGACGAGATAGGTGCAGTAGGACACAGAGTTGTTCATGGTGCAGAGGAGTTTACAGGCTCAACTCTTGTTACAGAAGCAGTTATGAAAGCTCTTGAAAAGTGCACACCTTTGGCACCTCTACATAACCCGCCTAACATTATTGGTATTGAAGCATGTAAGAAGATAATGCCCAACACTCCTCAGGTTGCAGTTTTTGATACTGCATTCCACCAGACAATGCCTAAGAAAGCATTTATGTATGCACTTCCTTATGAATATTATGAGAAGGATAGAATAAGAAAGTACGGTTTCCACGGAACGAGCCATAAGTATGTTGCACAACAGGCGGCAGAGTTCCTTGGAAAAGATACAAAGGATATAAAGATAGTAACTTGTCATTTAGGTAATGGCTCATCAATTAGTGCTGTTGACGGAGGAAAATGTATTGATACATCAATGGGCTTTACACCCCTTGATGGTGTTCCTATGGGTACAAGAACAGGTTCAATGGACCCTGCGGTTATGACATTCCTTATGAACAAGGGTATGTCTGCAAAAGAAATTGACAACCTTGTTAATAAGCAGAGTGGTGTTGCAGGTGTGTCAGGCGTTTCATCAGACTTCCGTGATTTGACAGCGGCAGCAGATGCAGGTAATGACAAGGCAGAACTTGCCCTTGATATGTTTACATATCAGGTTAAAAAGTACATAGGCTCATACGCAGCTGCTATGGGTGGAATTGATGCAGTAGTATTTACGGCAGGTGTTGGCGAGAATGACGCTCGTGCACGTAAGGCAATAGTTAGCGGTCTTGAATTTATGGGAATTAAGATTTGTGATGCAAAGAACGAAACTCGTGGAACAGTTGATATTTCAGCTGATGATGCAACAGTTAAGACACTTGTAATTCCTACTGATGAGGAAATGATGATTGCAATAGATACAAAGAAAATTGCAGAAGGTTAAAGATAAAAGCGAACACAGAAGTGTTCGCTTTTTTTATATATGTGTCATTAAATCGTCTCCAAATGCACGAAGTTCATCTACATTTTTAGCGCCTGTATATTTATCAAGCAATTGTTGTTGAACAGATGCGGGAAGAGTATCAAAATAAGCCTGGGATTTGGGGTCAGATTCCAATAACTCTGATGTTGAATTAAATTCCATAATATCACCTCACAAAATAAATGCACCCTTGTGGGTGCATTTATTTTGTGTTATCTGTATAATATTTATGCACGGATAAGTAAACCGTTGATCAAATCATTCTTTGCAATTTCCTTAATTTTGTAGTGTAATTTTTTGCCTGTTGCGTTTACGGGAACTTCTGCGATAAATCTGTAATATCTTGGACGCTTGTAGTTAGCAATCATGTTGTTGTTTTTACAGAAATCTTCAAGCTCTGCAACAGTAAGAGAATCGTCGTTTTTGACAATGTATGCAGTAACAAGCTCACCACGAACCTTGTCGGGAACAGCTGTAACGATACAATCTTTTACTTTGGGATGAGTATTCAGGACTTCTTCAATCTGTGTAGGATAGATGTTTTCTCCGCCTGAGATAATCATATCGTCTTTTCTACCGACGACTGAAACAAAATGTCCTTTGTCCCATGTACCAAGGTCGTTTGTGTATATAAAGCCGTTAGCAAATTTCTTTTCGGTTTCTGTCTCATTATTGTAATAGAAATATGATGATTTAGCATGAGATTTGATAATTATTTCTCCTACTTCGTTTCCGTCTTTTGCAACAAGATCGTCAGGGTCGGCTTTGCGGTCGTCATATACTTTGACAACTCTCACATCATCATCGACACATGAACTTCCTGCCGTACCTGCCATTGCGGGTAAATCTGACGGACGAAGGAAAGTATTCCAAAAAGTTTCAGTTGTTCCGTAACCGTTAAATATATTGGGAGTAAGAACTTTTTGATACTGAATACAAGCTGCACGTTCAAGAGGAGCACCCATTGTTACGATGCCTCGTAATGAACTTAAATCAAAACCATTTTTTTCCTGTTCAAGAGTAAGAACTGCAAGAACATTAGGAACGCCGATAAGGAATGTGATTTTATAATCTTCTACATATTTCAGAGCGGTTACCGCGTCAAACTTACGAAGAATTGTAACGCAACCACCTGCATATAGAGTAGGAGTAATTCCTCCTGAGTGTAGACCACCTCTGTGGAACCAGGGGGTAGTGTTCATTGTTTTATCCTCTGATGAAAGAGGGAAGTGGATCATAACATCGTGAGCACTTAAAACTTCGTTGATGCTTGTAAGACAGGCACCCTTAGGCATGCCTGTTGTACCTGATGTATATAATCTTGAAGTTTCATCGTATATTGTAAGCTCCCATTTAAGTTTGGGGTCGTCCTCTGATGAATATTTAATAAAGTCCGCGAAAGTAATTGCATTTGGGATGGGCGAAACATCGGCATTTTCAACCATTACAACAGTTTTAGGTTTGTGTTTTGAAGTTGCAAGAGCTTCGGTAACAGTTTTTGTGTTTGATGCTTCATAAATGAAAACTTCGGGGGTACTGTCATCAATTGTCTGTGCAAGTTCACCTGATGATAAACGGAAGTTAATGGGGGATGCAACTGTACCTGTTTTATGACATGCTAAATATGAGAACACAAACTCAGGACAGTTCTGTAACTGGAACATAACAACATGACCTTTTTTAATTCCTTTGTTTAATATAGCGTTGGCAAACTTATTTGCAGCTTTGTTAAGCTCTGTGTATGACCAACTGTTGTTTGTAGATGGGTCAAACAAAGCCTGACGGTTTCCAAAACGGTGAACATTTCTCATAAAACCATTAAGCCATGTATACTCTGCCTCAAATGATTTCTTAAACATGTTAATGCGTTTTTGGGTAGAGTTTGATGCAAATTTTTCACGGGCGTCTTCAACTGCTTTTGCTAATTCGTCGAAAATGTCAGTAATCTCATCCTGTGTATATTCATAGTTAGATTTATTTGAACAATTTTCCATTAAACGAAGAGTGTCAATTATTTTATCTTTTCTTGCTTTTGAAATTCTTTCAAATCTCTGTTTTTTAGTTTCTTTTTCCATGTTTACCTCCTTATGGTACTCATTATT
>JAZQFP010000094.1:0-21142 GCA_045539555.1 Candidatus Ornithomonoglobus sp. | reverse complement strand
AGTACGGGTACCTGTAATGTGAATATTCTGTCCGTCGCGAAGTACAGTAATAAGAACAGTTGTGCCAAGTTCACCGATGACCATATTTCTTACTTCCGTAACGCTGCTACCTACAACATCCTTGCCGTCTACCGCTACAATCAAGTCGCCTATCATAAAGCCTGACTTCTCTGCAAGACCGTTTTCCTCAACAAAGTCCACAATCTGCACATACTCACCCATTTGCTGTAACTGTACGCCAAGACCGTAGAAAGTTTTATTCAACTCATTATTATATTCTATATACTCACTGCGTGTGTAAAAATCAGAATATGGGTCAAGACTTTGCAATGCCCCCTTAAAAAGCTGTATCAAAGCCTCATCACCAGCTTTACCAAGATACTCTGATAAGCCCAGCTTCATAATATCCTCAGCGGTATATGAATCATCTATGTATAAATCTGAGATTACCCCTGCGATATGTTCAAACGCCTGATATTCTACACTGGTTTTTATTTCTTTTCCCTGCTCATCAGTTTTAGTCTCTGCAAATACGTTTACGGCAGGAATAAAACTTATAGCAAGTAATACTGCTAATATTTTTTTCATATCTATTTACCCATTAAATCCCTTCGCTAATTTGCTACTATTTTTATCTCCATTTTGTTTTCTATTGTCCCTGCTCCTGCATATAAATCATATTCAAGAACAACGACACCTCCAAAGACTGACATGGTGTATTTTATATCCTTAGTATAAAGAGCCATGTCCATTCTTCCATAAGGTGTATTATATGAAAAGGCAGTTTTTTCGCCCTTCACATAATCAATATATGAACCATATTCTCCTGAACGCTTTACATGTACCGTCTCGCCATCAATTTTAAGCATAACTGATATTTCACCAGTTTTATACATTATATACCACTTGCCGTCAGCCTCACGAAATGAGCCTGTCCCCTGTTCAGATATAATGTCCGTTTCACCGTCTATTGTCTGGTGATTGGTGACAAGCATTCTGAATTTATCAGTATTTTTCAATGTCAATCTTACTCACCTTGCCATTTATTCTGGTTTCTAAGAAAATGCTGCCCAAATCTTCAAAACTCTCTACGCTGTCGCTTACAAAGTATCGATACTGTTCATCATCTCGAACATTACTGTGTCTGTCATCATCCGTCAGTTTCTTTTTAAGATACTTTGCAACTTCTTCACCTGGGCTTATAAGGGTAACGCCATCGCCCATATATTCAGAAATTGCATCTTTAAGTAAAGGATAATGAGTGCAACCAAGAATAAGTGTGTCTACTCCCGCGGTTTTTATCTCCTCTAAATATTCTTTTACAACAAGGCGTGTTACCTCTGTATTAAAATGACCATTCTCAACCAACGGCACGAACAACGGACATGCACGGTTATAAACCTCTACCTCGGGGTTAAACTCTTTAAGGTATTTGGTATATGCCCCGCTCTTAATGGTCGCAGGTGTGCCTATAATTCCAATCTTATTGTTCTTGGTAACTCGTGCCGCCTCGTATGCTCCCGCATCAACAACACCATAGATAGGAACACTGAATTCCTCCTTGATTTCAGGCAATGCAGCAGATGACGCCGTGCCACAGGCAATAACAATCATCTTTACATCCTGACTTAAAAGGAAATTTATATCGTTATAGGTATATTTTAAGATGGTTTCTTTTGAGCGTGTACCGTAAGGAACACGGCTTGTATCACCAAAATATACAATGTTTTCATCGGGGAACAAGTTCATAATTTCCTTAACGGCAGTAAGACCGCCAAGTCCCGAATCAAACACGCCTATACTTCTGTTATCCATTATTTTACTCTCTCCTGTGCCAACTCAATAAGAGTATCAAGCAACTCCTCATAACCAAGTCCTACTGCATTCCATAACTTTGGATACATACTGATATTAGTAAAACCAGGTAATGTGTTTATTTCATTTAATATAATTGACCCGTCATTATACTTCACAAAGAAATCTACTCTTGAAAGTCCCTGACCGTCAAGGGCACGGAATGCACGAATTGAATAATCGCGAATTTTCTCTATTGTCTCCTCGGGAATATTTGCGGGAATTAAAAGTTCTGTTGAATTGTCGTTATACTTTGCATCAAAGTCGTAATATTCAACGGTGGGTTTTATCTCACCCACGGTTGCCGCTTTAACATCACCGTTACCTAAAACCGCACATTCAACCTCATGGCCGTCAATATGCTCTTCAACAAGTATTCTGCGGTCAAAATTTTTCGCATTATTTAGTGCATCCATAAGCTCTTCTCTGGTATGAGCTTTTGCAATGCCTACTGATGAGCCAAGTCTCGCGGGTTTTACAAAGCAAGGATAACCAAGCTTGTTTTCAATTTCATCCGCTTTTTTATTAAAGTCATCATCACCAAGTACAACCACCCAGTTGGCCTGGGGAATTCCTGCTGACTGGAATACTAACTTTGAATACGTCTTATCCATACCATTGGCCGATGCCAATACACCCATCCCCACATAAGGAATATGAGAAAGCTCAAACAAGCCCTGAATTGTACCGTCCTCGCCGTATTCGCCGTGAAGTACGGGGAATATGACATCAATATGTATTATTTTATTGGTATCATCGCACACAACAATACCATGGTGCGAACTGTCAGGCGAAATAAAGGCTGTTTTAAGATTTTCCTTATCCTTCTCCCACTCGCCCGGCTCTATTTTTGCCCAGTCGCCTGTGTAAAGATACCACTTTCCGTCACGGGTGATACCTATGGTATAAATGTTATACTTATCTTTATTAAGATTATTCAGAACCGATGTAACAGATTTCTGTGAAATGTCATGCTCGGGGGACTCGCCACCAAAGATAACACATAAATTCTTTTTCATTTCTATCTCATTCCCATCTATAATGTCTATACTTATATCTTACTCTATTTTATAAAAAATTGCAATAGATACAGGAAAATTCCCTTATTTTTCATCAGAGGCTCGTATGGCCTTTTTTTAACTTATCAAGGGCTGCCATAAAGTGCGACGGAAGCTCCGATGTGAACTCCATAATCTCCCCCGTCTTAGGATGAGAAAAGCCTATTGTCTTTGCGTGAAGCAACTGCCCCTTGCCTTTTTCACGGTCTTTCTTTATTCCATAAACCGTGTCTCCCACAATACTGTGGCCAAGACTTGCCATGTGTACTCTTATCTGGTGAGTTCTGCCTGTTTCCAACGCACACTCCACCAGGGTATATGCACCAAATCTTTCAAGAACTGTAAAATGGGTTATTGCCTCACGTCCACCCTCTATAATTGCCATTCTTTTACGGTCAGCAGGATGTCGGTCAATGGGTTTATCAACCGTTCCTGTGTCCTCTTTTATATTACCATTTACTATGCACCAGTACTTTCGCATAGCCTTTCTTTCTTTTAATTGCTCTGATAACGCCTCGTGGGCCATATTTGTCTTTGCAACCACCAAAAGCCCCGAGGTGTCCTTGTCTATTCTGTGAACAATTCCAGGGCGTACAACGCCATTTATGTTGCTTAGCTTTGAATGATAAAGCAACCCATTAACCAACGTGCCATCAGGGTTACCCGCCGCAGGATGTACCACCATCCCCTGAGGTTTATTGACAACAATTACGTCATCATCCTCATAAACGATATCAATGGGGATATTCTGGGGCTTTGCTTCCAATTCTACGGGTTCAGGAACGGATATAGAAACCTCATCCCCCGCCTTTACCTTATCCTTTTTAACGGCATTTTTCCCGTTAAGAGTAACAAGCCCGTCCTCAATAAGCTTCGCCGCATAGCTTCTGGAAATATCGCTGTTGTCGGATATAAACTTGTCAAGCCTTGCCACATCTTCACAGGCAATTATTTTTATTTCATCCATTGCTTTTGTCTCCGTCTTTATCAAGAAAAATAACGTGTATTACCGCCAGAACAGCTCCCATTACGATAGCCATATCTGCAATATTAAACACGGGGAAATCAAACCATTTGATTGATATAAAATCTACCACATAGCCGTATGCAATTCTGTCAATGGCATTTCCAAGTGCCCCCGCAAAAAACAATACAAGGGCAATATTAAAAATAACACCCCGAGGCTTTGCAACAATTCGATAAATTAAAACTGCAATTACAAAAATAACAGATATGGCGCTTAGAAGCCAAGTGTTATCGCTTAATATGGAGAATGCCGCACCTGTGTTTTTGACAAAAATATAATCTGCAACATACGGCAGTTCACCAAAAACCTCTCCAACCGAGACATTTCTAAGAACATATACCTTTGTCATCTGGTCAAGGAACAGAATTACTATTGTACCTATAATCTGCCATATTGCCGTAAATAGTTCTTTTTTTCTCATTACAACCTCACATAGAAATAAATTCTATTGCTCCTGTTATTTCCTCCGCGGATATATCAGAGCTACGAATTACCTCACCAATCTTAACGGGCAGAACAAAGCTTAATTTTCCGTTAGCTTTCTTTTTATCCTTCTGCATAAATTCTATAATTTTCTCCTTGGGGGGAAGCTCTGCCTTTACACTAAAACCGTAATCTTTTAGCATATTTATAATATCAAAAAGAGTCTCGTCGTCAATCATTCCACGGTCCTTTGCAATCTTTGATACTGCTACCATGCCAAGTCCCACACATTCGCCGTGGGTCATCTTAAAATCAAAAGCAGACTCTACTGCGTGGCCTATTGTATGGCCAAAATTTAATATTGCACGAAGACCTGACTCTTTTTCGTCCTGCTCGACAACTTCCGCTTTTATCTCGCAATTACGCTTTGACATTTTTATAAGAGTTTCTGTATCAAGGGACTTTATAAGGTCCTTATTGTCTTTTATAAACTCATAAAAATCTCTGTCTCGGATGATTCCATGTTTTATAACTTCGCCCATACCTGAAACAAACTGCACAGGAGGAAGCGTTTTTAAGGTATTAACATTTATATACACAAGTGATGGCTGATGGAAAGCCCCAAGAATATTCTTGCTCTCCATAAAGTCTATGCCAGTCTTGCCGCCAACTGAACTGTCTGATTGTGATAATAGCGTTGTTGGAATCTGAATAAATCTTATTCCACGCATATATATAGACGCAGCAAAACCTGCCATATCACCCACAACTCCACCGCCAAGGGCAATAATCATACTCTTACGGTCTAAACCGTTATTTACACATGCACCGCAAATGCCAAGAATAGTATCCATACCCTTATTCTCCTCACCCGCAGGGAATGTATGAACTGCACTTTCATAACCTGCTTGTGTAAGAATATCATTTACCTCTTTGGCATACAAAGGCTCAACATTGGAGTCGGTTACTATAAGCACCCTCTTGGGTGCATTTATTTTTTCAAGCTCATCTTTAAGACTGTTAAAACTGTCAGTGAAACATATATCATAGGAATTCTCCCCTAAATCTACATATAGTCTTTCCAAATTACTCGCCTCCCTCTAATGATAAGGATGCAATAGCGTTTAAGCTCATATCAGCACGTTTTCCTGATATGTATTCAAAATATCCTGCCGCCGCTATCATTGCCGCATTATCTGTGCATAGTACAGGTGATGGGTATAATACCTTAATACCAACCTTTTCTGCCTCCTGGGTCATTTTCTCTCTTAGGGCAGAATTAGACGCAACGCCTCCTGCAAGAACTACCGTATTGGAATTCTTTCTTTTTGCTCCCTCTAAGGTATGGGTAACAAGGGCATCCGTTACGGCGTTCTGAAACGATGCGGCAATGTCTGCTTTATTATACTCCTCGCCCTTTTGTTCAAGCTTATGGACATGGTTTATAACCGCAGTCTTTACACCGCTAAACGAAAAATCAAGAGAGTCCTCACCCATTTTAACACGGGGAAATTCTACGGCATGGGGGTCTCCCTCTTTTGCCAATGCATCAATCTTAGGCCCACCAGGGTACCCTAACCCCAACACTCTTGCAATCTTATCAAAGGCCTCACCCGCTGCATCGTCGCGGGTCATTCCCATAATCTCGTATTCCATATAGTCCTTTGCATAAACAATATGGCTATGTCCGCCTGACGCCACAAGACATGTGAAGGGTGGCTCCAAGTCCTTATGCTCAACAAAGTTAGCGCAAATATGACCCTTTATGTGATGAACGTTAACCAAAGGTTTTTTTAAGGCGTATGCCAAAGCTTTTGCCGTAGCAACACCAACCAGGAGCGCACCAACAAGGCCAGGGCCGTATGTTACCGCAATAACATCAATATCATCAAATGTTACTCCCGCCTTGGAAATTGCTTCATCAACCACCGCATTAACGGCTTCAATATGGCAACGGGAAGCTATCTCGGGCACAACTCCGCCATAGCGTTTATGTATATCTATTTGTGAGTTTATAACATTAGAAAGCACCTCACGGCCATTTTTTACAACCGCCGCCGCTGTTTCATCACACGAACTTTCTATGCCTAAAACTAAAATGTCTTTCATCCCTTAAACGTCGCCTCCATAATAACGGCATCTTCGCCATCGTAATATCCCTTGCGAATACTTATTTCACAAAATCCGAATTTTTTATATAATTCCTGAGCTGAAACATTGCTCTTCCTGACTTCAAGCATCATTCTCTCGCATCCGCGGTCTTTTGCACATTCTGTCATTTCTTCCATTATTTCTTTTGCAATTCCACGGCCTCGAAACTCGGGAATAACGGCAATTCGCATAAGCTCTGCCGTTTCATATATGCTCCATATTCCGCCATAGCCTATAATCTCACCGTCTGCCTCAGCTACATAATAATCGGCATATTCCTTTTTTATCTCATCGGTGAACATTCCCTCATTCCATGGTTTTGTAAATGATTTCTCATCTGCAACAAGAACTTTTGGGATGTCCTCCAATACCATTTTCCTTATATTCATTCTTCATCTTTAACGGGTAATTTCTCTGCAATGTCTACCAATGCATCATAAATCTCCTCCGCCGTTTCCTCATATTCTTCCATGTCCCCGCCATAGGGGTCAGAAATATCTCCCTCACTATTGGCATACTCCAACAGGGTATAAACTTTATCCCCTGCCATATCTTTAATAAGCATCTTATGGGCTTCTGTCATAACCAGAATAACATCTGCCATTTCAATAAGCTCCTCAGTAAGAGGCTTTGTACGGTGCAAGGACAAATCTATATCATATTTTTCCATGGCAAGAACAGCATTGTCTGCCGCACATTCGCCTATTAGTGCAAATACTCCCGCGCTGTCTACTAATATGTCCAAATCATTTTTAACTGCAATATCTGCCATCATTGCCGCCGCCATAGCGCTGCGACACGTGTTTCCCGTACATACAAACAAAATCTTTTTCATTTATCTCTCTCCGTTATACATATATAACCTTTTGTCCTGCCGCCTTATAAAGCCTGTTTTTTATTGCAAGGCCATATCCGTCCTGGCTTTCAAACTCTGCAAATACAATCTCCACACCTAATCGGTCAAACTCTCTCAAATGTGCAAAAAGCTTGTTTGCATACTCCTCGTTTGTTTCTCCGCCCGATAGGATAACTGCACTGTCATAGGCATTCTTTGACATTGTGAGAACACCGCGAACCTTGTTTGCGTTCTCTGTTAAAAGCTCATCAATTTTTTTCTTGACGGCTTTCATATCTCCCTCAACCACCGTAACATCTGCCTCGGGTGAGTAATGTTTATATTTCATACCTGGGCAAAGGGGTTTCTCATCTGCACCAACAGATTCAAGAATGTGTCCATCAATCTTAATGTCTGGCACAACTTCCAAAAGCATTTCATATGTTATACCGCCAGGCCGTAAAAGGACTGGAACATCACCTGATGCATCAACAATGGTAGACTCCACACCTACACGGCAGTCCTCGCCATCAATTATGGCGTCAATTCTTCCTGACATATCCTCAATTACATGCACTGCCTTAGTGGGACTTGGCTTTCCTGAAATATTGGCACTCGGTGCCGCCACAGGTACTCCTGCCGATTTTATAAGGCGTCTTGCCGTTTCATTTTCGGGGCATCTTATAGCAACCGTTTCCATTCCCGCCGTTACCTCATAAGGAACTCTTCCGCTTTTCTTTACAATAACCGTAAAGGGTCCTGGCATAAATGCATCAATAAGAGCGTGTCCCTCAGGAGAAATTTCATCTGCCAATTCCTCAATATCTGCAACATCGCTAATATGAACTATCAACGGGTTGTCAGACGGTCTGCCCTTGGCAGAGTAGATTTTAGCGATTGCGTCAGGCATAAATGCATTTGCACCAAGACCATATACAGTCTCTGTGGGAAATGCCACAAGTCCGCCCGAGGCTAAAATATCCCCCGCCGTATTTATTGATTTGTCATCTGTATTAATTATCTTTGTTTCCATTAATTTATCAATCTACCGATACACTTCTTAACAAGTCATTCTTAATCTGCCACAAACTTTGTGATAAATCTACATAGTACTTGTGGGGGTTTTCAAATCGTTTAAGCTCATCCCAAAGAGTATCAAGCTGGTCCTCACAATATTCCTTTATATCCTGTGCTGACGGTGATTCGTAAACAGGCTCACCGTTTTTGAATATTCTCTGTAACAATGGTCTTACATAGAAATTCTCAACCTTTTTACGCTTCCATGTAAACTCAGGGTCAAACAACTCGTAGGGTTTGTTATACTCAATTTTCTCATCAAACAGGGTTATAACATCAGCAATAGCCTTGTCTGTTTCAAGGTCGTATAGTCTGTAAACCTGCTTAAAGCATGGAGTTGTAATCTTTGCGACATTCTCTGAAATCTTTATCTTCGGCTCAATTGTTCCGTCGTCTTTCTCCACCGCAACAAGCTTGTAAACACCGCCCATAACGGGGTTAGACTTTGATGTTATAAGTCTCTCGCCAACGCCGAATGAATCAATCTTCGCCCCCTGAATAAGCATATCACGAATAATATATTCATCCAATGAGTTTGATGCGACTATTGAGCAGTCAGTATAACCCGCCTGGTCAAGTATCTTTCTACATTTCTTTGAAAGATATGTGATATCGCCTGAATCAATTCTCACACCCTTGGGACGTTTGCCCATAGGTTTAAGCACCTCATCAAAGCACTTGATTGCATTGGGAAGTCCTGATTTAAGAACATTATATGTGTCTATTAAAAGAGTTGTATCATCAGGATAGTTTCTTGCATAAGCACAGAATGCCTCATATTCGCTATCAAACATCTGTACCCAGCTATGTGCCATTGTGCCTAATGCGGGAACTCCATATCTTCGGTCTGTAAGCACATTTGATGTGCCAGGGCATCCGCCGATATATGCTGCACGGGCACCGTAGATTGCAGCATACGCACCCTGCGCACGACGGGCACCAAATTCCATAACGGCTCTGCCCTCTGCCGCACGGGCAATTCTGTTTGCCTTTGTTGCAATCAAAGTCTGGAAGTTGATTGTAAGAAGCAACATTGTTTCAACGAACTGTGCCTGAATTGCAGGGCCTTTAACCGTTAAAATCGGCTCACCAGGGAAAATGGGAGTGCCCTCAGGAATAGCCCATACATCACAGGTAAACTTAAAGTTTTTAAGATACTCCAAAAATGCCTCGGAGAACAAACCCTTACCGCGAAGATACTCTATATCCTCTGATGTGAATTTCAAATTTTTAAGGTATTCCATGGCCTGTTCAACACCCGCCATAATAGCAAAACCGCCACCATCGGGAACAGTACGGAAGAACAAATCAAAATAAACTATTCTGTCCTTGTATCCCTCATTGAAAAAACCGTTTGCCATTGTGATTTCATAGAAATCTGTTAACATTGTGTAGTTCTCATTAGTAATCATTTTTAAGATTCCTTTCCTATTCCTTAATTCTTACAACAGCACGAACGCCCATTTCATTCTTCACGTCTGTATGGAGAATAAAACCGTCGTCTGCCATATATCTTGCCATAAAATCATTTGAGGTGTATGGGCACATAACCCAGAAATCTTCACCTGTTGAAACATTGTCAAGCATTGTCAAAGTCGGCATAAATACCCAGTCTTGTGTGTGGTTATAATACGCAGTATCTCCCATATCATATACAAGATTCGGGGTAAAATTCCAATAGTGTGAATGGTTACCCTCTATGGCATAACCACGATGGGAGAATGGCAACATGTTCTTGTTGGTCGTTTTTACAATTCTCTCTCTGTCTGCCTGGGAAAACTCGGCCATAAACTCTGTATTTAACCACTCACGGACATCGCTTGTTTCCCACATGTTTGAAGTGGCATCATAGGGCATATAGCCTACACAATCTTTTGTGATAAGCATCCATGTCCCGTCATGAAACTTCTTGACGCGTTCCCATTTAACAGGCTCACCGTTTAACTGTCCCAATATTATGGTTTTGCCTGGTATTCTGATATAAAACATACCCGTAAAAATTGCCGCCGCACCTGCATATATTATTGCACGTTTTATGGGCATTGAAATTAAAGCACCGATAGCTAACGCAAATAATATATCAATACAGTTTGTAAACAGGAACATGTGCTTTGCAAGGTCTGCCTGACCATTACATATAACGGGCAATACCAGATTTATCCATAATCCAATAATGAGGACATCCAGAGCACAAATCATATATTTTCTGTCAGGGCTCTCCACCTTATGATTATGAATATAGAAAATATTCATAAATATCATATAGGCGGTTACGCCAAGGAATAAAACATATATAAACCACGGCTCATAAAGGAACCGAAGGGCTACTCTCGTCTTTGACCATCCGCTGTAACGGTCTGTCATTTCCATGGGTGTGTCAACAGAATTGCCCACGCTTGGCGGGCGGATATAAGCAGAGTTTTCTATTGCATGATTGAGCTCACCAATGAATCTCACAGGGTGTCTTAAATAGAAAAATGCAATATCAACCTTGTTCACCTTTTCATAAAAGTCCTTATGAAACTCTTCTGTTTTAATGTCAATGGGATACTCGTCCTCTTCCATATAAGCATGAGTTCCTGCAAGGGAAGCATACTTGGGGTCAACCCCCAGCTCCTCTAAATCTTTCTCGGGAGTTTCACTGCTTTTAAGAATTCCGTGGAACACCGACTGGTAGGTTGTGTCTTCATCCATCCAGTCAGGAATATCAACATAAAGTGCAACAATGTTTGCAATACACAAGACAACGGACACTATTACACCAATTTTATATCTCTTGTCCTTACGCATAATTACCATAAAAACGGCAAGGAGTGCAACCATAAGTGAATATGGTATGTTTGCAAGTTTCGACCCTGCAAAGAAATATAATACCACAAAAAATGTAATAACCTTTGGAACACTTGGCCTCTTATAAATAAGCATACCCGTTGCAATAAGCATCATAAGGGAAACATATTGCAAAGGCTCACCATAGAAAGAGTTAAAGTACAAAAGATACCCCGCATCACAGAATATAAATACGTAAACTGCCATAACGGCAATCTGTACCCGTAATTTTGACTCTGCGAAGAAATCAAAAATACACCATCCAGCAACGGAAAGCATTATAATATACAAAATTGCAAGGTAGAATAAGTCATAATCGCTTAAAGGCTTACCAAAAACCCCGTTACCAAGAACATTTAACACCTTACTTACACGGACAAACAAGAAATGTGGTGATTTATAAATCTCCTCGTTCTCGTTAGTCGCCCATGCAGAGGAAATGGCATCACCAAGGTTTTCTTCACTTTTAAGGTTCATTTTATAATCTTCTTTGAAAAGATAATACTTGTCCGTGTCGTCCTTGTACTCGATGTTATTCATCAAAAGTACACGGCGGAAATCACCGTTATCGCTAAGACCCACATTCTCGCCGCAATAAAGAACCAAAAGGCTCACGACAAAAACAATCAGGGCTCCCAGCCACGGCAATCCTCTACGACGCCAGAAATCATTTCCCCTTAACTTCTCCACACAACCACTCTTTCCAATAAAAAGCGGATAAAATCACAGGATTTTATCCGCAGTCAGATTTTTATTAACGGATATATTATTATCCTTCTTAATCTTCGCCAGAAACATCATAGAAAATAATGGCATTGCTCTTAACAAGTCCAAGTTTTTCAGATGCAATTCTTTCTATGTACTCATCGGAATTAACCTTTGCTGCCAAATCGTCAATTTCATTCTGGCGGTTTTTCTCATTCTCAATAGCTTCCTCAACCTGAGCAAGGTCAGCTCTGTTTTCTTCAATCGCAGGAATCTGCATAAGTCCCTTAATAACCATCCAGCTTGAAGCAATAGCTACAACTGTAATAATTATTCGTCTTTTGTTATCCAAGAAATAATCAATTATCTTGTTTTTGAGGCGAATCATTTTTTGCCACCTTTCTTGATTTCGAGATAACTCTCCTGTTAATGGGTACTACTATTATTTTATACAAAAAAGCCCATGGTGTCAAGAGTATTTTGAAAATAACCCCGAAAAGAAAGACTGCAAATTTCGCCACAAATCTTCCTATTGTAAAATGCTCTAATACAGCGCCCGTTCCAGCACCGATAATCTGAAAAAATCTCACGTTAAAGTCAACTGTCTGCCACATACAAAATGCGAACATTCCCGCCGCAATGCACCACCATAAAACATCTAGGATAATACTTATCCCAGGTCCCGCAGCAATTGCATTCCTCACATCAAGAATGGACATTGCAACAAACCCGCAAAGCACAGACAGGACAAATGCCCACGCCTCAGGCGTCATTTCAAAAGTCCCTCAAATCTGTTCTTGCCTTTTGCCTTACTGTATCTTAAAATTGACACGGTTCCTTTAATATAAAGCTCTCCCGTTTCCGTGTTAAGTCTACCCATGGAAAGCCCGTCTCCACGCACCGTTAAATCACCGCAGGATGTGCGTAATGTTACCAGATTATCCGAGAAATTAATAACTTCACTTACGCCTGTAAGAGACATTTCACACCTGTTTTTAAGTTCCAGTAAATGCTCCTTCGGAGCCTCCGTTACCTTTGCCATAATGCACCTCCACAAAATTGACTGTACTAATACATTCTATTTTGGTGCCCAGATGTTTAGAACATTACAGGGGTTTATATAAACTCTTGGCATCGCCTTTCAAAACGTGCTCTAAAATATCTGTAACCTCATATTTCATAACGCGTTCGCCAAGTGTAATTTCAATTATATCTCCCACCTTAACATCGTAAGATGCTTTAACACTCTTGCCATTAACTGCAACGCGTCCGCTATCACAAGCCTCATTGGCAACGGAACGGCGTTTTATAAGACGGGATACTTTCAAATATTTATCTATTCTCATATTTCCTCCGTTAAGTCATAAACGCAATAAGGACGAGCAAAGCTCGTCCCTTAAAATTACGATTATTAAAGATTAGCCGTTTACAACGTCCTTCAAAGCCTTACCAGCCTTGAATGCAGGAACCTTAGTAGCTGCAATGTTGATAACTTCGCCTGTTCTGGGGTTCTTGCCCTGTCTTGCTGCTCTCTCTCTAACCTCGAATGTACCAAAGCCAACAACCTGAACCTTGTCACCCTCTGCAAGAGCCTTTGAGATAGCGTTGATTGTAGCTGCAAGAGCCTTCTCAGCATCCTTCTTTGATAGCTCTGCACTCTGAGCGATAGCTGAAACTAATTCATGCTTGTTCATGTTTACTTCCTCCTATAAAATTTATATTTTCGGGCAATTTCACATTGCCTCAATACACTTTTATTTTAGTACAAAAAGCTTGTTTTGTCAATACATTACGGCAATATTTTTATGTTTTGCCCAAAAAAACAGACCATTTATAGTGATTTTACACAATTCCAGAGCTCATCTAAGGCTTCAAGGTCCATTTTCCCCATATCCAAGCCCTTTTCCTGAGCTAATTTCTCCATTTTTGCAAACCGTGAAATAAATTTATTTGTAGCACCTGTCAAAGCAGTTTCGGGATCTGTTCCCAGAAACCTGCCCATGTTTACAACGGCAAAAAGCAAGTCTCCGTACTCCTCGCGGATATCCGTTTCATTTCCAGCAGAAAAGGCTTCTTTAACCTCATCCATTTCCTCATAAACTTTTTCATAAACGGGCTCGATGTTGTCCCAGTCAAAGCCAAAGCCCTTTGCCTTTTTCTGTACCTTTTCAGCTCGCATTAAAGCAGGAAGATACTGCGGAACATCACTAAGTACACCCGTATATGTTTCTATCTTCTTTTCCTTTTTCTTGTTTTTTTCCCAGTTGGTAAGAGCCTCTGCCTCATTACCCGCTTTATCCTCACCAAAAACATGAGTATGGCGTGTTATAAGCTTGGTACAAATCTCATAAAGGATGTCGGAGAAATCAAAAGCTCCCCGCTCCTTTGCAATCTGCGCATGGAAAACCACCTGCAAAAGTACATCTCCCAACTCGTTTGAGAATGCCTTATCATCCCCAAAATCAAGGGCGTCTATTGCCTCATAGGTCTCCTCTATCATACTCTTTTTTATTGACTGATGTGTTTGCAACCTGTCCCAGGGACAACCGTCAGGCTCACGCAGTCTTGCCATAATTTCAATAAGGTCATCTATTGTGTATTTATCTTTTAATTCCATTGGTATCACTTCCTGTATATTTTTCTTAATTGTAACACATTGCAAATTACATTTCAAGTCTCATTCTTTGTGCCCGAGCTAAAAATATAATATTCATTACCATTCCTGCAAAATATGCAATGTCCCCGCCGATCACGGCACCATAGATGTTAATTTCAGGACGGGATACAAGAAAAATCGCAGATAACAGTTTTATTACTCCCGCGACAGTTGAGGATATAAAAACGCTTCCCATCTTCCCCATCGCCTGTAATATTGCCCCTGTAAACTGCATAAGGCAGATAAACAAAACCGACGGCGAGGCTAATTGGAGCATCTTTGCACTGGCGGTATTGTTAAACAACAAATCAAGGGTAAATTCCCCGAAAAACGCGAGAAACAACATTGCACAACTGCCTAATATTATTGCCGCCGACATTCCCTTTTTTGTAATACTTCTTACTCTTAACATATTCCCTACCGCTACCGCACCTGAAATAATCGGCACGACACTGACGCCTAATGTGGCAAGTAACCCAACAGGAAGATTTAAAACCGTCATTGCATAACCCGAGTATGCACCGTAGAGATACCTCGCCTCTGCCTCCCCAAGTCCGCTTTTTATAAGTCCCCACCGCAATAACGATGTATCAGCAACAGAAATTGCCGATGTTATAACAGACAAAGCCCAAATAGGAATGGCAATATCCATTATCTCCTTTTTAATGCCCTGCGATACTGCCACAGTTTTTCTTTTTGATAAAAGATACCACATAGCAAGAATTAACGTTGCTACAAGTTCACCAATGCTTACACCCGCCGTCGCACCCGCCGCGGCACTTTCTCGTCCAAAACGCGCAAGACAGAGTGCAAGGAAATAACCTGCAATAAGCTTTGTAACGGCTTCTATACATTGAGACGCGGCGGTGGGTATCATATTGCTTTCACCTTGAAACCCGCTCTTAAATGCCGCACCCATTGCTACAAACGCAACCGATGGTGCAATAGCGCGTATTGCCCATAAAGCCTTAGGCTCTTTCATTGCCAATGCAAAAAAATTAGCACCACAGTACAGCGCAACAGATACCCCTATACCTATAAGGCTAAGAATAATAACCGCTGTTATTACCGCTCCCTTTTCCCTCTCTCTGTTTCCCTTTGCTTTCTCTCCCGCGACCACCTTGGTAACTGCAAAAGGAATTCCCGAAACTGCTAAGGACAGAGCCATTACATATACGGAATATGCGGTGTTATATACCGCCATACCCTCCTCGTGAATGATGTATGTCAGAGGAATTTTCAAGATTGCCCCTAAAATTTTTGAAATAGTATTGGCAATCATTAAAATTACTGCCCCCGTAATCAAAGAATTTTTCAAATTAAACACCGCCTCTTGTATTACATAAATATTTGTGTTATAATTCATTTATACAAAAATTCTTGTAGAAGGTAGAACTTATGGAAATAAAAAAAATACCCCATGCAAGGGGCGAAATTACTGTGCCTGGCGATAAATCTATCTCCCATCGTGCAGTAATGCTTGGTGCCTTGGCAGAGGGTACAACAAAAATAAAAGGGTTCCTGAAAGGCGCAGACTGTCTTTCAACCATTGACTGCTTCCGAGCAATGGGAATTGATATAGATGTAACGGATGAAACTATAACCGTTCACGGCAAAGGCCTTTATGGGCTTAAAAAACCCTCTCAGACCCTTTATACAGGCAATAGTGGAACAACCACTCGTCTTTTGTGTGGAATTCTTTCTGGGCAAGATTTCGACTGCGAAATCACGGGCGACAATTCAATATGTAAACGACCTATGGGAAGAGTAACAAAACCTCTTGCCCTTATGGGAGCAGAAATTGAGAACGAATATTGCCCCTTAAAAATTCACGGCAGAAAATTAAAAGGTATGGACTACCAGATGACCGTAGCATCGGCACAGGTAAAAACCGCATTGATATTAGCAGGGCTTTACGCTGAGGGCGATACTGTAATTCACGAAACAGAACGCTCCCGCGACCATACAGAGCTTATGTTAAAAGCAATGGGTGGAAATATAGCGGTATCGGGCAAGCACATAACTGTAAAGAAAACAGATAAACTTATCCCACAGGATATAACCGTTCCAGGTGATATTTCCTCAGCGGCATTCTTCATTGTGTTGGGTGCAATTATGCCCGACAGTGATATTCTTATTAAAAATGTGGGCGTTAACCCTACAAGAACAGGCATACTTGATGTTATGGAGGATATGGGTGCAAATATTGGGCTTATAAACCAACGAACAGTTACGGGAGAGCCTGTTGCAGATATTCGCGTAAAAACATCAAAGCTTCACGGCACGACTGTTTCGGGCGACATTATCCCCAGACTTATAGACGAACTGCCCATAATTGCCGTTGCGGGACTTTTTGCAGAGGGCAAGACTATAATTGCCGATGCAGAGGAATTAAAGGTCAAAGAAACAAACCGCATCCGTGCCATTTGCGATGAGCTTACAAAATGCGGAGCGAAGATAGAAGAAACGGCAGACGGAATGATTATTGAGGGAATGAAATCTCTTAAAGGTGCAGATTTCAAAACCTACGGTGATCACCGAATGGCAATGAGCCTTAGCGTTTTAGCACAACTTTGTGAGGGTACATCAACTATTGATGACAGCGACTGCGTCGCAGTAAGCTACCCACAATTCTTTGATGATTTCTATAATTTAGGCTAAATAAAAAAAACGATGTATTTTTACATCGCTTTTTTATTTGTCTTCGTCTTTTCCCATTATTACACAAAGAACTACGAATAATGCAAGAATTATTCCTCCGCCAATTAAGGCTACGGGTAATCTCAAATCTCCTGAAATAATCTTGGGAACATTTATCTTCTTTTCAATGTCAAGCTTGTTAAAACTAAACAAGGGCTTGTCTTTTGTCTCTATTGTCTCATCTGACTTTTCCATCAAAAGCTTACTCTTAATGTATGTGTCTTTTATATTCTCTGCCTCATCCTGCGAGAAAGGAATAAAGTCGTTTCTTACAAGCAGTATCTGGTAGTTATCCAGAACTGCATCTGTGCGTCTCAATACCGCTCCGTTATAATAACATTCATCCGTAGAATAACGAACATAATATAACTCTTCGCCCAAGTCATAAACATGAGTTATGGCGTTAAGTTCCGCTTCACCGTCGTGAGCTTTAACTGATAAGGCATACTCTGCCATAGTATCATAATCATTTATGTCAAAGTTTGAAAAACCTGCGGTCTTATTAAGAACAATCTTTAAGTCGTCTATCTCGTCGCGTGTAATATTATCAAGAATATTCTCAAACTGTATCTCCTCTGCGGAGTACTCTTTAAGAGACGAGAAGAACAAGGAAAGCTGGTCATTGAAATAAGACACATCCACCTCAGGATGAAGATATGTTCTGCCAAAGGTTACAACGCCTGACAAACCTGTGCCCTCAGGCTCGGACATTGACAGGTACATCACCCCATCAATTACGGTGTAATATTCACTATGTACTCTCTCGCCATTCTGATAATCTGTAAATACAATATAACGACGACTTTCATTATGTCCCCAGCTTATCTCACGGACAAGACCATCTGCCATATTATATCCTTTTGATAAAACAGATAATAACTCAACCTGTTTTGTTGCCTCGTCATATTTATATATATCAACAAACACACCGCCGCGGTAACTGTCGGAGCGTACCACAACAAGATATTGCTCATAATTATTATCAAAGGTCATAAGGTCTGCGTAAATAACGCCCTGAGGGTATATTCCCGCATCACAATTAACACCTAAATACTCACCTGCATTTTCCGTTGAAAGTGAGCCGTGATTTAAGATAGCATCATTTAGAGTATATGCAAAGGAGTTTGCCCAGGGGGCATCTCCTGCACTAACGGGAATTATGGAAAATGAAAAGCATACACAAAGAACACAAAACGCACTTAATAAACGTTGTACTGTCTTTTTCATTCCATCACCACCCTTTTTTATTTGGCTCCCTTGTGTAAAGGGAGCTGTCAGCGTAGCTGACTGAGAGATTGTTCCACCACAAAGTCAATATACTGACAAACCGCCAAAAAATTATTATTTATATCATAATTCGATATACGTATAACACTTAACCCATACTTTTCTAAATACTCAGATCGGTTAATATCATATTCAACAGCCTCGCCCCAACAGTGCTATACGCCATCTAATTCTATTACTATCTTTGCTTCTGCACAGTAAAAATCTGCTATGAATCTGCCTGAAACTTTCTGCCTTTGAAACCTGACTTTATAATCTTTAAGAAAGTCATACCAAAGATGCCTCTCTTCTTTTGTCATATTCTTTCGAAGGGCTCTTGCATAAGGAACTAAGCGTTTATTCTGCTTTCTGTCCATTTTACAACCCCTCCACCGCTACCGCGGTCCCCCTCCCCTTACACAGGGGAGGCATACTATTATCCTATTGTACTATTTTATTATATCTCTAAATATGTTACAATTCAACATTTTTCACCTTAATAGTCTATGACATATCATTTACGGAAATGTTACAACAAAAAAAGAGACTACCCATTCGGGTAGTCCCTTTAATTATACGTTAGTAAAATAATTTAATCGGAATTAAATTATTCAGCATCCTCAGCGGGAGCCTCGGTCTCTGCGGGAGCCTCGGGCTCTGCGGGAGCTTCGGGAGCGGGCTCAACATACTCCCACTCACCTACGAAGTAGAATACATCTGTTACATCGTTGTCAACTTCTCTTACGATAACAACGGGTGCAAATACCTCGTTAGCATAGTAGTTAGCCCAGTTAATTACATTCATCTCGCCATCTTCGTTAAGTGTCTTGTAGCTGCTTGTAGTCATTGAAGCTGCAGCCTTCTCAACTCTTACACCCTTGTTTGCTCTAGATGTGAAGTCATATGTGTAAACATTAGCACCTTCGATTGTTAGATCCTCAACATCCTTTGTAGCTGATTCGCCACCTGCGAAATCTGTGAATAGCTCTAACTTGTTGAAGTTAGCTGAGTATGCAAGACCTACATAAGGAACAACGTCGATTGTATCGTTATCCTGAGTGATCTTAGCAAGGTCAAGACCTACAAGACCTTCACCCATAACAGCATCGATCATAGCCTTAATTGAAGTATATGACATATCGAATACAACTGTGATGTCATCAATCCATTCCTTTGAAGAAGGAGCGTACTGGATGATATCACCCTCTGCAAGAGTCTCATCTGTTACTAGTGAAACCTCTTCGCCGTTCTTGATTACTGTGTACTCATTAACGTCCACATCGTCAATAACTGTCTCGCCAACCTTTACCTTAACAATTGCAAGATCTGATGTAGGTCTTACAGTGTTAACGCCATCATAAACAACTACGAAGTTGTATGACTTGCCTGCGTTTCTGTCAACAACGTATGCACCGTAGTTAACATCATCCTCAAACATGTCGATTGTCATAGTTGTAGCATCCTCTTCCTCATCTGCAAGATATGCACTTAGGTCAAGAATCTTTGTAGCTGTCTCGTCAAGTAGGTAACCGCCAAGCTTTGATGTCTTAGCCTTAAATACCTGGTTGTCGCCACCGTAGATATCTATAGCCTCACCAGCCTTAATCTTACCGTTTGTAAGCTTGTAAGCGATAATTGCACCATCAACGTCAGCAACTACATCATCGTGATCCCAGCCTGAAACTGTGTATACGTCGTCTTCTGTTGTCTCTGTCTCATCACCAGCTGTCTGAACGCTACCTAATACGCCTTCAAACTCGCCGTCCTTAACTTCATATGTTACTACATCACCTGTTGCAGTGATTAGTCTCATCATGTCGTCGCCCTCAGCGTTTATCCATCTCTTAATAACTACACCGTAGTTGATATTTTCGTCGATGGGATCTGATGCAACGATAACGCCGTTAGCATCTAAGAAGAATGTGTACTCCTTAGTTACATCAGCAGCAACATCAGGATAGATGTCGTACTCAGCGCCGTCAACAACAACTGTGTCGTCGCCAGTTCTTGATACTGTACCTGAAACTGTGTTTCTTGTAACTACTACTGAAGCATATGATGTGTTCTTAAGAGCTGCTCCAGGAGCTGCTGTGATTGTTAGAACGTCATCTTCCTTAATATCCTCGAAAGCAATCTCCTCGCCATCAAGTGTGAATACTACGTTTGTTTCCTCATCCTCGGGATCGTATGAGAACTCACCCTTGTTTAGAAGTGAAATTAGGTTCTTTGTTGATCTAGCCTCAGCAAGCTCAACCTTATCGCTGATTGTAGCTGAAATAAAGATTACATCATAATCGCCATTTGTAGCTGTTGAACCCTCATTTGTCTGGTCAATTAGTGTGATAACACCAGCGGGGTTATTCTCACCAACATAATCAAGAGCATCTACAAGAGCTGTCTCCTCATCTAGCATGAAACCGTTAACGTAAATCTTAACGTTATTCTCTAGATCGTACTCCTTAACCTTTGTTGAAGTCTCTGACTTAGCAACCTTGATTGTACCAGCAACGATACCAGGATCCTCTGCATCCTCTGATACTAGCTTAGCAGCAACCTCAAGC
>JAZQFP010000093.1:0-21622 GCA_045539555.1 Candidatus Ornithomonoglobus sp. | reverse complement strand
TTCGTTTTAAGCTTAAATTCCATTGTAATGAGAGTGTAGATAACCTTTCATTAAGAATGATGATTCATAACAATGACCAGATAATAACAGCGACAACAGTATGTTATAACTTTATGGACTGTATTGCAGGTGAGACGTATGAGAAAACATTTGAATTGGATGTTTCAGGTCTTGCAAATGGTTTATATAAGGTTATTCCTGTCTTGTTTGAATTAAACGAAATCGGAGATGTTATTGACGCTGATGCGGTTTATCCGGGACTGCTATTTGAATATGAGCACACAACACCAATACTTTGGAAAACAAGACTATATGGTGATACAGTATTGGATGATATGAAACTTATTGACTAAAAAACACACAGAATAAGGAGGCATAAATATGTCAAACATATGGCACGATATAAGCCCGAAAAGAATTTCACCCGAACGTTTTATGGCGGTAATTGAGATTTATAAGGGTTGTAAAAACAAATACGAAATGGATAAGGATACAGGACTTTTGCGTCTTGACCGTGTTCTTTATACATCAACACATTATCCTGCAAACTACGGTTTTATTCCCAGAACTTATGCAGATGATAATGACCCGTTAGATGTTTTAGTGCTTTGTCAGGAGGCTATTGAGCCTATGACATTGGTTGAATGTTACCCCATAGGTGTACTTAAAATGATAGATGATGATCAGCTGGACGAGAAAATCATTGCGGTTCCTTTCAATGACCCGTCTCATAGCTGTTATAAAGATATCTCAGAACTTCCTAATCACATTTTTGAAGAGATATCACATTTCTTTAAGGTATATAAATCTCTTGAAGGAAAATCAACAGTTGTAAATGAAGTACTTGGTGCAGAAGAGGCACGAAATATTATTACAAAGTGTATTGCATCATATAAGGAGAATTATTGTTAATATACATATAATGGCGACATATAATGTCGCTATTGTTTTGGAAAGGTCAAAGATATGGTACTGCTTAACGGAACAAATCTTAAAAAGATGTTTTTTGATGAGACCCTATTTTCTGATATCTCATTCAATGTGGATGAGGGGGATAAGATAGGTTTTCTTGGCGTTAACGGAGCGGGAAAATCGACCTTGTTCAAAATTATAAACGGAAGCGTTGAAGCAGATACGGGTGAAGTCTATAAAAACAAGCTTACAAAGATTGGGTACCTTGACCAGTACACTTGTATTGAGTCTGACAACACTGTTATGGGTGAAATGCTTGAAGCATTTTCAGAGGTTGTTGAAATTGAGGCACAACTTGATTCTATCCGCTATGACATTGAAAAGGGCATAGGAGACATTGAAACACTTGTAAGACGCCAGACAGCGTTACAGGACAGGTTTGAGACTCTTGGTGGTTATCAGTACAAAAGCAGAATTCGTTCTGCTCTTATTGGTCTTGGTTTTAGTGAAGAAGACTTTAATAAGCGCGTTGATACTCTTTCAGGAGGACAAAAAACCCGCGTATCTTTGGGTAAGCTTCTGATTTCCGATGCTAATCTTTTATTGTTGGATGAGCCGACAAACCATCTTGATATTTCATCAGTTGAATGGTTGGAGGGCTTTTTGCAGAACTACAAAGGCTCATTTATTATTATTTCTCACGACAGATATTTTCTTGACAAGGTAACAAACCGCACTTTTGAATTGGAAAACGGGCGGTTAAGGACCTATAAAGGTGCATACAGTGAGTATGTTAAGCAACGCGAGGTAGAAAAGAAAACCGAGGAGAGAAACTATGCCAATACCATGCGTGAAATAGAACGCTTGGAGGGTATAGTTATACAACAACGCCGTTGGAACAGGGAAAAAAATATTAAAACTGCCGAGAGTAAACAAAAGGTAATTGATAAACTTGAAAAAACCATTATAAAACCCACAGAAAGTACGGCAGATTTCACCTTTCATTTCCAGTCGCTGCAAGGTGGCGGAAATGACGTTCTTATAACAGAAAATCTTGGAATGTCCTTTGGTGATAAAGAAATATTCAAAGGTTGTGATATGCACATAAGAAAGGGCGAGAAGATATTCCTTTTAGGCCCTAACGGTTGTGGTAAAACAACTCTTTTGAAAAATATTATCGGTGAGTATGAGCAGACATCAGGCATGGTAAAAATAGGTGCAAATATCCATATAGGATATTACGACCAGATTCAGGCAAACCTTGATCCTGAAAAGGATATTTTTACTGAAATTCACGATGAATATCCCAATATGACACAGACGGAAATACGAAACGCCTTAGCTGTTTTCCTCTTTAAGGGCGAGGATGTATTTAAGGTGATAAAAACTTTATCAGGTGGCGAAAGAGCAAGGGTTGAACTTGCAAAATTAATGCTAAAACCTGTGAATTTTCTTATAATGGACGAGCCGACAAACCACCTTGACATAGATTCGAGAGAGGCGTTGGAAACGGCGTTATTAAACTATGACGGGACACTTTTGATGGTATCCCATGACCGCTATTTTATAAACAAACTTGCAGAACGCGTTCTGTATATGGATAATACGGGGTTAAAAAACTACATTGGTAACTACGACGATTTTGTGGAAAACCGTGAAAAAGTAACGGATACTGTAATTTCAGACACTACGGAAAAACCTAAAAACCTTGATTATCAGGAGCAAAAGCGTTTACAGGCAGAAAAGAGAAAGGTCCTAAATCGTTTCCAGAAAGTAGAGGAGATAATAGAAACTCTTGAAAGGGAGATTGAGGATATAAACAACAAAATGCTTGACCCGAAGCTGTCGGCTGATTTTACTAAACTTGCAGAGCTTTCCCGTGAATGTGAGGGAAAAGAAACAGAGTTGTCAGACCTTATGGATGAATGGGCAGAACTTCAAGAGGAAATTGAAAGTAAGGGGTATGAGATATGAGGGCAGTAGTACAAAGAGTAAAAAATGCGTCAGTTACTGTTAATGAAGAGGTAATAGGTAAAATATCTCACGGACTTCTTGTATTCCTTGGTGTTGGAGACGGAGATACGGATGCAGATATGAAATATATAGCCGATAAGATTATCGGGCTAAGAATATTTTCTGATGCGGATGATAAAATGAATTTAAGTGTTACAGATGTAGACGGAGAGATACTTGTTATTTCCCAGTTTACTTTATATGGTGATTGCAGAAAGGGCAGGAGGCCTAATTTTACTGCATCAATGGAGCCCAAAGGTGCAGAAGAAATGTACGAGAAATTTATTGAGTACGTAAATGACCAGGGGCTAAAAACTGAGCATGGTGAGTGTGGTGCAGATATGAAGGTAAGTCTTATAAATGACGGTCCCGTAACACTAATACTTGATAGTAGTAAAGTTATATAAAAACTGCACTTTGAAAAGTGCAGTTTTTTCTTTGTGTGCCTTTATTTATTTGCAAGAATTGCGCCTAAAACTGATGTTGCAATAATACCTCCCATAAGCACAAGGGTACGCGGATGAATTGCGGGGGAGTTGTTAACAACAATAGCCATAATAAAAATAATAAGGGACAGGAAAACACCAACAAAAAGAGCGTTTAGTAAAATCTTTTCCTCGCATACCTTAGCAGATATAAACGCACCCGTTAATGATGAAACTAAAAGGGCGATAAAAAGGATGATACTGCCGAGTTTGTTGGTAATTAAATTATAATGCACCAGAGCACCTGAGATGAAAAGACAGACACATGCAATTATAACAGATATTACAGTTGATTTTAAGGTTAATTTTATATTCAAATTTACCACCTCGGATGATGTTTTTATTATCAGTTAAGTATATGAGGTATAAAGCCCTAAAATAACCTTGAAATTCTCGAAAAATTAATGAAAAAAAGTCAAAAAGTTCATAAAAACAGGTTGAAAAAAACCTTGATTTGTGATACAATTAAAAATAATATGCACTTGTGCGCTTTTTTTGAAAAAGGAAGGGATTTTAATGCTAAAAAGTATGACCGGATATGGTCGATGTGAGAGAATAGGCGAGACTAAAAAAATCGTTGTTGAGCTTAAATCTGTAAACCACAGATTTTCAGATTATAATATAAAAGTACCGAGACAGTATGGCTTTTTGGAGGACAGAGTAAGGCAATATCTTTCAACCCGTATTGCAAGAGGTAAAATTGATGTTTATGTCAGCCTTGAAAACATTGGTGAAGCTGACAAGGTAATAACTGTTAATGAGGAGCTTGTAGGTAACTATGTAGAGCTACTTAACGCTATCGGGGATAAATTTTCCCTTACAAACGATGTAACAGTATCTACCATTGCAGGTTTTGGCGATATATTCCGTTCAGAGCCCAAGCGTGATGATGAAGAAACTTTGTGGGCAATGGTATTGGATGTATTAACCGAGGCAACAGATTCATTTATTGATATGCGTACTCGTGAGGGTGGAAGAATTGAAGCAGATTTAAGAGCAAGAGTTCGATATATGCAATCACTTGCCAAAGAGGTTGATGACCGTTCACCCCAGATAGTCGAGGAGTATAAGGACAGACTTTACAGTAAGATTAAAGAACTTCTTGATGGTAACGAGCCGGATGATGCAAGAATTTTAACAGAGGTTGCAATTTTTGCAGATAAGGTTGCGGTTAATGAAGAGACAGTAAGACTTGCAAGTCATTATGATGAATTCTTTGCCATTATGGATAGCGATGAACCAGCGGGTCGTAAGCTTGATTTCTTAATTCAGGAAATCAACCGTGAAGTAAATACTATCGGTTCAAAGGCATCAGACTTAGATGTTGCAAAGATAGTAGTTACACTAAAAGGCGAGATTGAAAAATTAAGAGAACAAATTCAGAATATAGAATAAGGGGTACAGATATGAAACTGATAAATGTAGGTTTTGGAAATATGATAAGTGCCAATCGTGCAGTGGCATTAGTTAGCCCTGACAGCGCACCTATTAAACGTCTTATAAGAGAAGCGGAAGACCGCGGTATGCTTGTTAATGCAACTTATGGAAGAAGAACCCGTTCAGTTGTTGTTATGGACTCAAAGCATGTGATTTTATCTGCTATAACTCCCGAGAAACTTGCTACAAGACTTGATGGTGAGTATGACGGCAAATATGACGATGATGATATAGAAGAATAAGGGGGCATGGATAGGTGAAAGGTACATTATTTGTTTTATCGGGCCCCTCAGGAACGGGCAAAGGCACAGTATGTGCAGAACTACTTAAAATGCCCTGTGATTTAACCTTGTCAGTATCTGCTACTACGAGAGAGCAGAGAGCGGGAGAGGTTGCAGGAGAGACTTATTATTATGTTTCAACAGAAACATTTGAAAAAATGATAAAGCAGGATGAGATGTTGGAGTATGCAGTATATAGTGGCAACTACTACGGAACACCAAAGGCTGTTGTTGAAGCACTAATCAATGAGGGTAAGGATGTTTTACTTGAAATTGAGCCTCAGGGTGCATTACAGGTAAAGAAGCTTATTCCCGAAGCAGTATTGATTTTTTTAATTCCGCCGTCAATGGAGGAACTAAAAAGACGCTTGTTAACACGAGGCCGTGAGAGTGAGGAAGAAATTGCTCACAGAATAGGAACGGCAAAGTGGGAATTAGAACAGGCGGATAAATATACAACACTAATTACAAATGACAATCTTACACAATGTGTAGAAGATGTACTTGGCTTTATAAATTCAAAGAGAGCCGAGAAAAATATAATAAACAGTTTAATAAATGAAAATGTATAAATGGAGGACAAAATTATGATGACAAAACCAGGAATTACAGAGTTGGACAAGTATGTTGACAGCAGATACACATTAGTTTCAATGGTATCAAAACGTGCAAGAATGATAGGCACAGACCGTAATACAGCTGAGGCTAACGGTGCAGAGATTGATACAACACTTGATAAGCCTGTAACACAGGCAGTAAATGAAATCACAACAGGTGTTGTAGGTTATGTTCGTTCAGAGGCAATTAAGAAGGCACGTGTGTACGAGCAGGAGAAAATAGAGGCTATTTCTCAGCTTGAGAACGAACAGGTAGCAGAAGAAGTATAATGTATGCAGAGGTTGTTGTAAGCCAACCCTCTAAAACTGTTGATAAGTTATTTGATTATAAAATTCCTGAAAGACTTTTTTCCGAGGTTAAGGTCGGAAGCCGTGTGATTGTTCCTTTTTCGCGAAACAATGCAGAGAAAGAAGCCTATGTTATGCGTGTTAAACCTGATACTGAGGCAAAAGGAGTCATTAAAAGTATAATATCCGTAGTGTCAGATGAGGTTGCATATAAAGAGGATATGGTTGAACTCATTGAGTATATGCATAATCGTTATCTTGCGACCTATCTTGAACTTATTCATACCATCATTCCTACTGGCACAAACATAAATTCAGTAGAGTGGATACTTCTTACGGGTAATGAGTACACAGGAAAGAATGAAACGGATATTCGTATTATTGAACTTATAACTGACAATGGCGGGGGTTTAGATTTATATTCTTTGCGGTCATATTTTGAAAAGGATGTTAAATCAAGGCTTACTGCTTTGGAAAAAGACGGTGTGATAAAAAGAGAATACCGTCATAGTCAAAACATTAACAAAAGAAAAATACGAGGCATCCGTCTTATAAAAGATAATGACGCCGTTAATGAATATTGCAATACAACCCGTTCTAAAATACAAAAGCGAATGCTTGAAATACTTATGAAGAATGAGTATATTGCAACGGCAGATATTGTGAGATTTTCTCTGGGCAATTACAATGCATTGCAGACTATTGTCAAAAATGGTCTTGCAGAGTTTTTTGACATTGAAGTTGAAAGACAGGCATATGAGGTTAATGAAACAGGAACCTCTGCCCCAAAACCGACTGTGGAGCAAAAAACAGCAATAGATACCATTGATGCATCTATTGACAAGAGTGAGGCAAAGACATTCCTTTTGCATGGCGTAACAGGCAGTGGAAAGACAGAGGTTTTTTTACAGACAATCAGTCATTGTATTAACAATGGTAAGTCTGCATTGGTGCTTGTGCCTGAGATATCTTTGACACCTCAGATGGTGTCAAGATTTGTTACTCGTTTTGGAAAGCGAGTAGCAATACTTCATAGTGGTTTATCCTTGGGCGAGAGATATGATCAGTGGTCAAGGATAATGAAAGGTGAAGCGGACATTGTTATTGGTGCCCGTAGTGCCGTTTTTGCACCTTTAAGTAACATTGGCATAATCATTATCGATGAGGAACATTCAGAGACTTACAAGTCGGAAATGAGCCCCAGATATCATGCCCGTGAGGTTGCAATAAAACGTGCAGAGCACTTTGGTGCAGTAACAGTATTGGCGTCTGCCACCCCGTCTGTTGAAAGTTATAGTGAGGCGTTAGATGGCAAACACGAATTAATTGAGATGACGGAACGCTATAATAAGGGTGCGATGCCTGAAATTAAAATTGTAGATATGCGTCTCGAACTTGAAAAGGGAAACAAGAGTATGTTTTCCAAAGAAATGTATGAGGCTATTAAGACCAACATAGAAAACAAGGAACAGACCATACTACTTATGAACAGACGCGGTTTTTCTACCTTTGTATCATGTAGAAAATGCGGTTTTGTTCCGATGTGTCCTAATTGTAATATAACTCTTACATACCACAAGTATGACAATAGTCTTAAATGTCATTATTGCGGACATAAGATCAGTAATTACAAAGTATGTCCCGCGTGTGATAGTCAGTACATCCGTTATTTTGGCGGTGGAACACAGAGGGTTGAAGACGAGGTTAAAAGACTTTTTCCAAATGCTACGACTATCCGTCTTGATGCGGATGCCACATCAAGAAAAAATTCTCATAAGGAAATCTTGGATAAGTTTGCCCGTGAGAAAATTGATATTATGATTGGCACACAAATGGTAGCAAAGGGCCTTGACTTTGCAAATGTAACCCTTGTAGGAGTTATGAGTGCAGATACAATGCTTCACATTAATGATTTCCGCAGTGGTGAAAGAACGTTTGACTTATTGGAACAGGTTTCAGGCCGTGCAGGTCGCGGAGAGAAACCAGGCCGTGCTATTATCCAGACATATTCTCCTGATAATTATGCTGTCAATTTAGTTAAGACACATAATTACGGTGAGTTTTATAAAAAGACCATTTCCGAGCGAAAGACAATGTGGTATCCGCCATACTCGGAAATGATATGTATAAGGGTGAGCGGTGATGATAATGAGACAACACGCCGCGGTGCATTTTTGTTCAAAGAGGCATTTGGAGACATATCAAAGTTAAAGGAAAATATGGCAGTATTAGGCCCAATTCCTGCAATGGTGTCAAAGGTTAAAAACAAATACCGTTGGCAGATAATCTATAAATGCCATAATGCAGATTTATTAAATGACAGAATTCTTAATGCACAAAGGGTAGTAAAAAATGATAAAGCACTTGGAAATGTAACAATTTCCATTGATAAAAACCCTATAAGCATATATTAGGAGGCGATTTAATGGCAATACGCCAGATAAGACAACGGGATGATGAAATACTCAGTAAGCGTTGCAAAGAGGTAACAAAGTTCGATGAAAAACTATGGATGCTTCTAGACGATATGTATGAAACAATGCAAAAAGCCGAGGGTGTAGGTCTTGCTGCACCTCAGGTTGGCATATTAAAAAGAGCCGTTGTAATCGATATCGGCGAGGGGAAGATAGAACTTATTAACCCTGAGATAATTGAGTCATCAGGAACACAGGATGGTGCAGAGGGATGTCTGAGCTTTCCTAAATTATTTGGTATGGTAGAGCGTCCCAACTATGTTAAAGTTAAGGCTCAGGACCGTAACGGCAAAGAGTTTATAATAGAGGGTGAAGAACTACTTGCCCGTGCTTTTTGCCATGAATGTGATCACTTAGACGGTGTGGTTTTCACTTCTCATGTAACAGAATATGTTGACTAAGGAGCGTAATAAATGAAGATACTATTTATGGGCACTCCCGATTTTGCGGCTGAAATACTTGATACTATTTCAAAAACCCGACACCAGATAGTAGGAGCAGTTTCTCAACCAGATAAGCCAAAGGGCAGAGGTCATAAGCTTGTACCAACTGATGTAAAGGTAAAAGCTGAGGAATTAGGAATAGAAGTGTACCAACCGCAGACACTAAGGGATGAAAGTTTTCTTGATACACTAAAAGAGCTTTCGCCTGATATGATAATTGTTGCGGCGTATGGCAAGATATTGCCCGAATATATTATAAATTATCCAAAGTACGGATGTATAAATGTCCACGCATCAATTTTGCCTAAGTACAGAGGTGCTGCACCTATTCAATGGTCTATTATAAATGGAGATACTACAACGGGTGTCAGCATTATGAGAATGGATAAAGGTCTTGACACAGGTGATGTTGTGGCAGTTAAAGAGACACCTGTTGGTGAGTATGAAACGGCAGGGGAGCTTTTTGACAGACTTGCAAAAATCGGTGCGGAGCTTATGGCAGAGACTATTGATAGAATAGAAAACGGTGAGGCTATATATACTCCTCAGGACCATAGTAAAAGCACTTACGCCGAGAAAATAACAAAAGAAACGGCGGTTATTGACTGGGCAAAGGACAATAAAGCCGTATCAAAGCTTGTATGCGGTATGAGTCCGTTCCCTGGTGCTGTTACAACCTACAAAGGTGAGATAGTAAAGATATACGAAACTGAAAAAACGGATGGCACAGGTAGTGCTGGAGAAATTCTTGGTATTGTAAAAGGAAAGGGCCTTAAAGTTGCTTGTGGCAACGGTGCAGTCTTTGTTAAGACAGTACAGTTTGCGGGTTCTAAGCGCATGAATGTTGAAGACTATGCAAGAGGCCACGAAATTTTAGACGGAGTTATTTTAGGAGAGGAATAAACTATGATTTACGGTTGGTATGACCCCACTTATATGCTTGTGATTATTGGTTTGGTAATTACAATGATTGCATCGGCAAATGTAAACGGTACATTCAGAAAATATGATAAAGTAAAATCGTACCGCGGTATAACGGGGGCAATGGCTGCAAGAAAAATACTTGACGCCAATGGCTTGAACCATATTCGTGTTGAGCGGGTATCGGGAAATCTTACTGACCATTATAGCCCAAAAGAGGGAGTAATAAGACTTTCAGATTCAACCCATGATTCCACATCTATTGCAGCGCTTGGAGTTGCCGCACATGAGTGTGGCCATGCGGTACAACATCAGGTGGGATATGCCCCTATAAAAATCAGAAACAGCATTGTGCCATTTGTAAATATATGCAGTCGTTTGTCCATTCCTGTAATACTTTTGGGAATTATCCTTGGAGCAACGGGTCTGGCAATGGTAGGCGTGTATCTCTTTTGTGGCGTTCTTGCATTTCAGGTAATTACTTTGCCCACAGAGACAAATGCAAGTAAAAGAGCAATAGATACGTTGCAGTCAATGGCTATTCTTGATGATGAGGAAATAAAAGGCACAAGAAAAGTCCTTAATGCCGCTGCAATGACATATTTTGCATCTGTTGCATCAACGGCATTGCAGTTAGTGAGACTTTTACTTCTTGTTCAGGGCAACAGGAGGCGTAATTGATAGGGGCAAGAGAAGCGGCGTTACTTGCATTGTATGATATTTTCTATGAGGGAAAGTATTCAAACCTTGCAGTTAAGGATACCTTAGCAAAATGCCGTGGAATGGAAAAGAACGAAAAAGCCCTGTTTACCAATCTTGTGTATGGTGTTGTTTCAAGACATTATACATTGGAATATGTAATCAGGAAATTTTCAAGCGTTAAGCCTAAGAAACTTGCAAAATATGTAAGATTAATACTTGAACTTGCTATTTATCAGATAATGTATATGGATAAAATTCCGCAGAGTGCGGCGGTAAATGAGGGTGTGAAGCTTTCTAAGCGTTACTGTAAACGCGGGTCGGACAGATTTATAAACGGTGTTTTAAGAGCTGTATGTAACGGGATAGACACACTTTCATATCCCGAGGACACAATAGAAAATATATCTGTTAAATATTCATATAGTCCCGAGATGACTAAATTATTCATTGATAATTTTGGCGAGGAAGAAACAATAAAGATTATGGAGGCAATGAACTTGCCGTCAAATCTTTTATTGCGACCTAATACATTAAAAACTAATGCAACAGAACTTGCGGATAAACTCAATAATGATAGTATTACCGCTTCTGTTACAGATGATAGAATGGTAAGTGCAACGGGTTTTGATGTAGGTGATAATAAATTATACAAGGACGGATATTTCTCCGTTCAGGACAGAGGTGCATATAATGCCTCTATTGTACTTAACCCCAAATCGGGAGAAACAGTAATTGATATGTGTGCCGCCCCTGGCGGTAAGACAACCCATATTGCTGAGCTTATGGGTGATAAGGGAAAAATAATTTCATGGGATATTTATGACCATAAAATTAAGCTAATAAATAATTCGTGTAAAAGATTAGGCATAAAATCAGTTTGTGCCGAGGTTAACGATGCAACTGAATTTAACCCTGACTATATTAAAAAAGCAGATAAAGTTCTTTGTGATGTACCTTGTTCAGGGTGGGGAATTATCCGCAGAAAACCTGATATTAAGCTATCACACACAGAACTTGACGAATTGTATGATATACAGTTAAGGATACTTAAAAATGCATCTATGTATGTAAAAAGAGAAGGTGCGCTTGTATATTCTACATGCACACTAAATAAACGTGAAAACGGGGAAAACATTGACCTGTTTTTGAAAGAGAATAATGAATTTGAAAAGGTATATGAGAAAACCTATTATCCCCACAAGGATAATTCAGACGGGTTTTACATTTGTAAACTTATTAGAAAATGATTGATTTGAAAGATTTTAGTTTTAGTGAATTACAGGAATATCTTGTATCTATTGGCGAGAAGAAATTCCGTGCTGGACAGATATTTAAGTGGTTGCATCAGGGTGTAACAAGCTATGATGAAATGACAGATATTTCTAAGAGTTTAAGAGAAAAACTTTCTAAGGAGAGTTATGTTTCTACTCTTGAAATTGAGAGAAAGCTTGTTTCAAAGCTTGACGGAACAGTTAAATATTTATTCAGGCTCCCTGACGGGAACTGTATTGAAAGCGTAGTTATGAGCTATCATCATGGACTTACTATCTGTATATCATCTCAGGTAGGTTGCAGAATGGGTTGCAGATTTTGTGCATCAACAATAGGCGGTCTTTATCGTTCCCTTACTGCGGGAGAGATACTAAATCAGGTCATTTTTGCGCAGAAAGATTTAGGAGAGAGAATATCCAACATTGTTATAATGGGTATTGGCGAACCTCTTGACAACTATGATAATATTGTAAAATTTCTTCGTAATGTAAATGATGAGCATGGCCTTAATATAGGTTTAAGACATATAACATTATCTACTTGCGGAATTGTTCCAAATATAATTAGACTTGCAGATGAGGATATGCCAATAACATTGACAATATCGCTCCACGGGCCTAATGATGAAATTCGTGAGAGTATTATGCCAATAAACAGGAAATATAAGATAGCAGAACTTATGGATGCCTGTAAGTACTATTATGATAAAACAGGCAGACGAATCAGTTTTGAGTATTCCCTTATTAAAGGTGTTAATGACAGTATAAGAAATGCCGAGGAACTTGCAAGATTAGTTAAACCATTACATGCTCATGTAAACCTGATTCCTGTTAATAATGTTGAAGAAAGAGATTTTAAGCAGGGTACAAAGGCGGAGATTAATGGTTTTCTTAACCGTCTTACTGACCTTGGTATAAATGCTACAATCAGGCGTGAGCTTGGCTCAGATATATCCGCATCCTGCGGACAACTTAGAAAGAAAACTGCAAACATTACCGAATGAAAGGAGTGTGTGTGTTGAATATAGAAGCGTTAAGTCATATTGGCAAAGTGCGAAAGCTCAATGAAGATAATTGCGGTTTTTATAACTGCGACGAATATTCATTTGCCGTTGTTGCTGACGGTATGGGCGGACATCGTGCGGGAGAGGTTGCCAGTAAAATGGCCGTTGACATTGTTGGCGAATATATTGTTTTGAATATGAAAAAAGACCTGGATAAGTTTCAGGTAAAAGAATTGATAATAAAAGCTTTCAAAAAAGCAAATGAGAAGATTTATAATTATTCCTGTGAAAATGAAAGCGTAATGGGAATGGGCACCACAACAACACTTTGTATGTTGCGGGACGGATACATAATTTATGCTCATGTAGGAGATTCAAGGGCATATTTGATTGATAAAAAGATTACACAGATTACAAAGGACCATTCTTATGTTCAGGAGCTTGTTAAACTTGGGCAAATTACCCCCGAAGAGGCAAAACATCATCCCAGAAGAAATTATATTACACGGGCAATGGGTGTAGAGGATAGTGTTAAAGTCGACGCGGGTATAAAGACATACCATGGTGAGAAAATATTTATTTGTTCCGATGGATTACACGGAGAGGTTGAGGATGGCGAAATTTACGAAATCATTCGTAACAATTCAGCTGAAAAAAGTGTAAAAATGCTTATTGATTTAGCAAATGAAAATGGTGGAGCAGATAATATCACCGCAGTAATTATGGAGGGGGATAACAACAATGTATAATACAGAAGAGCTTATTGGAACGACATTGAATGATAGATATAGTGTACTTGAAAAAATAGGCACGGGCGGTATGGCGATAGTATATAAAGCCCATGATAATGTTCTTGACCGCGATGTTGCCATTAAAGTACTTAGAGAAAACTACGAAATTGAGAGTGCGGTTGTATCGAACTTTATAAAAGAGGCTCGTTCATCTGCAAGTCTGGTTCATCCTAACGTTGTATCGGTTTATGATGTATGTGAATGTGATGGCTTAAACTATATGGTTATGGAGCTTGTAGACGGCATCACATTAAAAGAGTACATAAAGAAAAACCCAAGATTGCCATGGCAGGAGGCGTGTGATTACGCTATACAGATTGGACAGGGTATCCAGGCAGCACACGAGAGAAATATCATACACCGTGATATTAAGCCTCAGAATATTATTGTAGATTCAACAGGTACTCTTAAAGTAACAGACTTTGGTATTGCAAAAGCCGTTGAGGGCGACAAGGCAATAGCAGGTGGAACAGCAATGGGCAGTGTTCATTATATTTCACCTGAACAGGCTCGTGGTGGCTTTACAGATTTCCGTTCTGATATTTATTCAATGGGTGTTGTTCTTTACGAAATGTTGGCAGGAAGAGTACCTTTTGACGGAGATACCCCTGTATCTGTTGCTTTGATGCACATTGAGGAAGAAGCACTTAATGTAAAGTGTGTAAATATGGATGTACCTGCTGACCTTGCTTATGTAACAATGAAAGCAATGAGTCGTGAGCAGGGAAAGAGATATCAGAAAATGCAGGACTTCTTAGAAGATCTTCGTGCTGTTCTTGCTGACGAGATTTTGCCATCCAGGGAACAGGAAAGACTTTTAATGGCCGAGGAGGACATTGATACAGACTTTGATGTTGAGAGTGATGATGGTGATTATATGTACGGCAATGACAGAGACACAAGAGTTCGCCGTAAGACAAAAGAAAAGGTAATGAAGAAGAAATCAGAGAGAAAAGCGGTGTTACTTGCATTGGCAACAACTGCTGCTTTGGTTTTGATTATTCTTGGCGTTATTTTTATCTTTGCAAATCCATTTGCAAAAACTGTACCTGACCTGAGCGGTCTGACATTAGAGGAAGCTATAAATAAGGCTCACAGAAACGGATACAATGTCAGCGATGAGGTTGAGTACTCATTCTCCGATGATATGGGAGAAAATATGGTAATTTCACAATTCCCCGCAGCAGGTGAGGAAGCTCCCAAGCACGAAGAAATTAAAGTTGTTATATCTCTTGGAGCAACAGGCGGAACAATCAGGGTGCCGTATCTTGTAAATACAAGGGTTGATGATGCAATAGCGGAGATTGACAGTCTTAAACTTGTTTATAATATCGTTTACGATGAAAGCGACGAGATTGAAATCGGAAATGTAATCAGACAGACACCCCTTGAAGGAACTCATGTAAACGAGGGTGATGTTGTTACAATTCACATAAGCAGCGGTGCAAGTCTTGGTGAAACTGAAAGCAAGGATGTGAGAACACCCGCCGTTCAGATGCAGACACTTGATGCTGCCCGTGCAATGATAACTGCAAATGGTCTTAGTGTAGGTTCAATAACATATATGGAATCTGACACAGTAGAGTCAGGAAAAATCATTATGCAGAAGCCTGACGCAGGAACAACCGTAAAAAGCGGAACAGCAGTATCTTTGGTTGTTTCAAATGGTAACGGCGAAGAGGATCCTAATGCAACAGATGAGCCTGTGGAAACTCTTAACCCCAATGCAACAGAAAGACCTGTAATAAATGGAAATGTTGAACGCTACACTGTTCGTATTCCTGACGATGCGGGAGAGACCGTGCATGTAAAGATTGTTGCAAACGGAAATGTTATGCATGACAGCACTCATAAAAAGAGCGAGGGCGTTGTTGTGTGTGAAATTGTTGGCAGCGGTACTGTGAGAATACAGACATATATTGACGGTGTTCTTGTAAACGACGAGAAAAAGACATTATAAATATGCGAGGCAAGATTTATAAAGGTATAGGTGGTTTTTACTACGTAAATACCGAGGATGATGAAATAATTGAATGTAAGGCAAGGGGAAAATTCCGTAAGGAGCATATAATTCCAATAATTGGCGACGATGTTGAGATTGAAGTAAAGAACGGTAAGGGCACAATCTCCGAGATTCACCCAAGAAAGAACAGTCTTATAAGACCTGCCGTTGCCAATATTGATATGGTAATTGTTGTGGTAGCGGCAAAAAGCCCTGACCCTGCACCTTATGTAATTGATAAAATGCTTGTAAATGCTGAGATAAACAACATTGAAGCAATGGTTTGTATAAATAAAACAGACTTGGCAGAATATGAGGAATTAAAAAGCATTTATGAAAAAGCTGGTTATAAAACAGTAGCCGTATCAGGTGAAACAAAAGAGGGTATTAACGAATTAAAGGCCATTATAAAGAACAAAACAACTGCATTTGCGGGAGTCAGCGGTGTTGGTAAGTCTACAATTTTATCACATATTATAGGCTCTGCACTTGAAACAGGAGCCATTTCTGATAAAATAAGCCGCGGAAGACACACAACCCGACATGTAGAGTTGTTCAAACTAAATGACGGCGGTTATATCCTCGACACTCCTGGCTTTTCGTCAGTAGAGACTGAGGATATTTCTGCGGACGAACTTGACAACTGTTTCCCTGAGATTATGAATGCAAAGGGTGGATGCAGATTCAGGACCTGTGCTCATATTGATGAACCTGATTGCTCTGTAAAAAAAGCAGTTGAAAAAGGGGAAATACCCATTTCAAGATACGAATCATATAAAGAACTATACGAAATACTACGAGGTAAAAAATTATGGAAATAATTCTTTCTCCGTCTGTTTTGGCGTGTGATTTTGGTATATTAAAAGAACAAATTGTTGAGGCTGAGAAAGCGGGTGCAAAATATATGCACTTAGATGTTATGGATGGCAGGTTTGTGCCTAATATTAGCTTTGGAATACCTGTTGTTGAGTCATTGCGTAAATACTCAAATACTGTATTTGATGTGCATTTAATGATAGTTGAACCCGAGAAATATATAGATAAATTTATTGATGCAGGTGCAGACATTGTTACATTCCATGTTGAAGCTACCGATAAACCTTTTGAATGTATAGAAATGATAAAGGCGAGAGGTAAAAAAGCGGGTATTGCCATAAGTCCTAAAACACCCGCTGAGGCTGTCGCACCTTATATTGATAAGGTTGATATGGTTTTATGTATGACAGTTGAGCCTGGCTATGGCGGACAGAAATATATGGAGGATATGGAGCCTAAAATTTCAAAAATAAGAGAAATGGCGGGACCTGAACTTGATATTGAAGTTGACGGTGGAATAGGTGCTAAAAATATTTTAAGACCTATTAACGCAGGAGCAAATGTAATTGTTGCGGGAACTGCCGTGTTTGGCGGTAATATAACAGACAATGTCAGGGAGATTTTAGACCAATGCGGGCAGTAATAATCGGAAACGGCGATATTAATGATTATGATTATATCCGTTCTAAAATTTATGATAATGATTATATAATCTGTGCGGATGGTGGCATAAGACACCTTGACAGTCTTAAAATACAGGCAGATTTGGTCATAGGAGACTTTGATTCGTGTGAGGCGAGGAAAGATATTAAATGCATCACATACCCCAGAGACAAAGATTTTACAGACGGTGAAATTGCCCTTGATTATGCCCTTGACAACGGCTATAATGAAATTTTAATGGTTGCCATGACGAGTTCTCGTCTTGACCACACCCTTACAAACATTCTGCTCACAACGAGGGACAGTAATATTTCAATAATAGATGATAAAAATGAAATATATTCTCTATCGCAGAAGTTGAGATTAACGGGCAAAAAGGGTAAGACTTTATCTATTATACCAATTTTTGGAAATCTTACGGGTGTCAGTTCAAAAGGGTTAAAATACAAACTTACGAACGATATTCTGTTTTTTGGAAACAGTCGTGGAAACAGTAATGTTATAACAGATGATGAATGTGTAATTACTATAAAAGACGGCGTAGGTATCGTTTTTGTAAACAATGGAGAGTAAAATGATATATTTAGACAACGCGGCAACAACAAAACCATGTCAGGAAGCAATAGATGCAATGCTTTTGGCGGCAGAGGAATTTGCAAATCCCTCATCGCTTCATGGTGCAGGTTTGGGCGTGGAGAAATTAATTGAAAAATCAAAAGAGAAAATTGCAACACGCCTTGGCGTAGATAAAAAATATATTTATTTTACATCAGGCGGAACAGAGGCAAATAATCTTGCAATATTAGGTACAGCACATGCCTTAAAGCGTCGCGGAATGAGGGTAATTACATCCAAAATAGAACACCCATCTGTACTTGAAGCCTTTAAGGAGCTTCAAAAAGAGGGCTTTGATGTAATATATTTAGATGTATTAAATGACGGACGGGTGGACGTTAATAACTTGGAAAAGCACTTAACGGATGAAACTATTTTAGTAAGTGTAATGCATGTTAATAACGAGACGGGAGTAATAGAACCCATCGAGGAGATTTCGCGTCTTGTTCGCAGTAAATGTCCAAACTGTGTAATTCATAGTGATTGTGTTCAGTCTTTTGGTAAAATCACGGTTAAGCCAGATTTAATGGGCGTTGATATGGTAACAATAAGTGCTCATAAAATACATGGCTTTAAGGGTGTAGGTGCGTTATATACAAAAAACAGGCACATTTTGCCTATAATCTACGGTGGTGAGCAACAACAGGAGGTGCGACCTGGTACAGAAAATACGGGTGGAATTTTCTCCTTTGGTGCTGCGGCAGATGTAATTAAAGCTGACAGCTCATCAATGCAAAAGAAAAGAAATCTTATGCGTGATGAGTTGTTAAGAAGAGTGGAAAATATAAAAATAAACGGCAGTTGTAATAATAACAGTGGAAGTGTTCTTAATGTTTCATTCATTGGAATTAAAGCAGAAATATTGCTTCATTCCCTTGAAAGACATAAGATTTATGTTTCAACAGGGTCTGCGTGTTCAAGTCATAAGCCACAACCGAGCCATGTTCTCACGGCGATGGGACTGACACCTAAGGAAATAGAGGGAGCTATAAGAATAAGCTTTTCACAGAATACAACAGACGAAGAAATTTTAATTGCGGCGGAGAAAATTGCAGAAGAGGTTGCAACAATTCGCCGATATATGAGATAAAACGGGAGAGAAGGACATTGAAAGAGATTATATTAGCAAAGTACGGTGAGATAATTCTAAAAGGTGGAAACAGACCTAAGTTTGAGAAGATGCTCATTGACAATATTAAGAGTGCATTAAAAAATGTTGCAGATTTCAAGATTTCTCTTAGACAGGCAACTATTTATATAGAGGAATTTGAAGAGGATAAAATTGACTTAATAGTTGAGAGAATGTCAAAGATATTTGGTATTGTCTCAATTACAAAGGCGGCGGTTTGCGAAAAGAATATGGACGCAATTAAAGCTACTGCCGTAGAATATCTTGGTGAAGATTTGGAAAAACCTGCAAAGTTCAAGGTTGAAGCCAAGCGTTCGGATAAAAACTTCCCCTTAAACTCTGTTGAGCTATGTATAGAGCTGGGTGGTTGGCTTGATGACAGATATCCCAATATTGTCTGTGATGTTCACAACCCTGAGATTACGGTTAAAGTTGAGGTTCGTGATGTCGCCGCGTATTTATACATTGAGCAGAAGAAAGTTAAGGGTCAGGGTGGAATGCCCATAGGCTCAGGGTCAAAGGCAACATTATTGCTTTCAGGCGGAATAGACAGCCCTGTTGCAGGACATATGATTTCTAAACGCGGTGTAACGATTGATGCGGTTAATTTCTTCTCATTCCCGTATACATCTGACCGCGCAAAAGAAAAGGTTATTTCACTTGCCAAGATACTTGCACAGTACACATCAAAAATCAATCTTTATATTGTTCCTTTCACAGAAATTCAGTTACAAATCAGAGATAACTGTCCTGAGGAACATATGACTTTAATAATGCGTAGGTTTATGATGCGAATTTCGGAGAAGATTGCAAGGAAGAACGGCTCTAAGGCGCTTGTTACAGGTGAGTGCGTAGGACAGGTTGCAAGTCAGACTTTATCGGCTCTTGATGTAACAAATGCAGTTGTAGATATGCCCATACTTCAACCTCTTATTGGTATGGACAAGATTGAGGTTATAAATCGTGCAGAAGAGATAGGTACGTATGAAACATCAATTCTTCCTTATGAAGACTGCTGTACTGTGTTTACACCAAAACATCCTACAATAAACCCCAAACGTTCTTCAATAGAGGAGACAGAGAGAGTTCTTAATATAGAAAAGCTTGAAGCAGAGGCTCTTGCAGGGGTAGAATTAATAGAAGTTTACCCTGATTAAATTTTTTCAAAAAAACTATTGACAAAGGCGATATAGTCTGTTATAATCAAAGTATAACAAACAGATGTTCGTTTGAAAATAAAGGAGAAAAGCTATGGCAAAGGTGGATAAGACAGGTAAGCCTCAGGTTGAGAGACTTGAAAATGAAGAGAAGAAAAAGGCATTGGATGCTGTTTTCAAGGTAATTGAAAAAGAGTACGGCACAGGCTCAATTATGAAGCTTGGTGATACTCATGTATCCAGTGTAGATGCAATTCCCACAGGCTCAATGACACTTGATATGGCATTGGGTGTTGGCGGTATGCCCAGAGGCAGAATTATAGAGATATATGGACCCGAGTCATCAGGTAAAACCACGGTTGCATTGCATGTTGTAGCTGAGGCACAGAAGCGTGGCGGTGAAGCGGCATTTATTGACGCAGAACACGCGTTGGACCCTGTTTATGCTCAGAAGCTTGGTGTTGATATTGATAACTTAATTGTCGCACAGCCCGACACTGGTGAACAGGCGTTGGATATTTGTGAAGCACTTGTTCGTTCAGGTGCATTGGATGTAATTGTAATTGACTCAGTTGCAGCTCTTGTTCCTAAGGCAGAAATTGATGGTGAAATGGGCGATACACATGTTGGTCTTCTTGCAAGACTTATGTCTCAGGCATTAAGAAAACTTACAGGTATTATTTCAAAGTCAGGCACAGCCGTAATTTTCATTAACCAGCTAAGAGAAAAAGTTGGTGTAATGTATGGTAACCCCGAGACAACCCCAGGTGGTAGAGCATTAAAGTTCTTCTCATCAGTTCGTCTTGATGTACGCCGTCAGGAGCAGTTAAAGAATGCAGGTGAGGTAATCGGTAACCACACTCGTGTCAAGGTTGTTAAAAACAAGGTTGCACCTCCTTTCAAAGAAGCAGAATTTGATATTCTTTATGGTGAGGGTATTTCAAAAGAGGGCAATATTTTAGATGTTGCATGTGAATTTGATATTATTAAAAAGAGCGGCGCATGGTTTAGCTATGACGGTATGAAGATAGGTCAGGGCAGAGACAATGCAAGACTTTATTTGAAAGAAAACAAAGAGTTCTGTGATATGATTGAGAAAATGGTACGCGACAGACTAAGCAACGGTAATGTTAACGTTTCAACGCCTGATGTTGAAGAGTGAGTTGGCGAAATAACCTAAAAAACATACACTTTTGAAAACCATTTTGTAAATTTATATGAAAATTCAATAAATTCCTAAAAAATTATTGACCTTTCTTTTGTTTTAGGGTATTCTATTATTGTAAATAATTATATTTTAGGGGGCATAACAGTGGTTTCAAGCGAAGTTATGGTTAATAACGCAGTAGGGCTCCATGCAAGACCGGCAACATTCTTTATTCAGCGTGCTAATTCATTCAAATCAAGCATCTGGGTTGAGAAAGATGATAGAAGAGTAAATGCAAAAAGTCTTTTAGGTGTATTATCACTTGGTATTGTAAAAGGCACAGGCACAGTAGTCGGAGGAAAGCCGGATTACGATGCCGGTGATAGAGTAAAACATATTAAATATGGTGAAGGAACTGTTACCGCAATGGAACCGGGACCGAGAGATTATAAGG
>JAZQFP010000092.1:0-16969 GCA_045539555.1 Candidatus Ornithomonoglobus sp. | reverse complement strand
TTTAATAAATTAAAAGAGCTGATTTTTCAGCTCTTTTTTCTTGACAATAAATTCCATACAAAGTATAATTATAGGTAATATTTTACAACTTAAAATATGGGGGACAATATAATGGGATTTTGGGTTATCGTAATTTTACTTTATGTTTTTAGAAGACAAATATTCAGATTTATTGGCTGGTTATTTGAAAAGCTTCTGGATCTGATATTATTTTTCAATGATGTTATAGGCGATATCAGGGGCTTCTTCCGCAGAAGAGAAAGAGAGAAATACGATAGACAGTGTGCAATAGAAAGGAAAGAACGCCTTGTTGAGATTGATAATGAATATGCCCAGAAAAACTACAAGCGGGTAATTGCACTCTATCGTGATGTTATGAAAGACGATATGTATTCCATTGCCGATAAAATGAAATATTGTCATATTGCGGCGGACTGTGTGTGTAATGTTGCTCAAAATATCAGCGAGTGGGAGGAACCCCGCACATGGGCGATGATACTAAAAACCCGCAACGATAAATATGCAGAAGAAGCAGATGAGTTATTTAATGAAATCACCTCACGCGGCGAAGAAATCTTTAAGCCTCAGCAGACTTTAATGCCAGTGGGCTTGGCAATGCTTAAAAACGGGGAAGTGGAAAAAGCAAAAGCTATTTTTGAGAAGTTGTGGGAAAACGGTAGTTTTGCCGCACTATGTGTCCGTACAAATCTGGCAATTGATATTATTGAGAGTGATGCAGATATAAAAGATGCAAATGCGTGGATAGAGAAGCTGAGAACTGTCGATCCGTATTCGGCGCGGGAGTATGAAAAGAAGCTCAAACAGTCGCCATACATCAGATATCAGGAGCATCAAAAGAATGCAGATAGATATATCAAAGAAGCTGAGAATGCAGACGGAAGCAACTTTATTGATCTTATGCATAAAGCAGTTTGTGAATGGGAAAAGATGTTTGAGTGCATACCCGAATTAAGAACAGCTGAAGGTATAGCGTCAGGCTATACAATGCTTGTAGAGCAACTGAAAAAATTTCATCCCGATGAAGAAAAGCAGACCAGATTTTATAAGGAGGCACATAAATGGGCGGAAATTTGCACTGGCGGCGACAGTGAAAAAGCTGAGGAAATGATAAATTCCATTAAGAAAAATTTTAATATGGGTAATTAAAAAAAGAGGACTGATATTCAGTCCTCTTTTTATATTCGGTTGTTTTTACTTTTTTTACGGGCGCTGACCCAGTCCACCTTCAAGAGTTAAGGTTTCGCCTGTCATAAACTTAAAGTCGGGGTGTGCTAATTGTACACAAACTCGTCCTATCTCCGCTTCCGCATCACCGAAGTGTCCAACGGGTGGCATTTTTACATTCTTTTCAAATGCCTCTGGATATGCCTGCTGGAACTGCTCTAACTGTGCTGTCCATGCAAGTGGACATACAATGTTTACGTTTATGTTATCTTTACCCCATTCGGTTGCCGCAACTCGGCTTAGTCCACGAATACCCTCTTTTGCAGCGGCGTATGCACACTGTCCGTAGTTACCAAATAGTCCTGCGCCTGATGCAAAATTGATTACTGAACCCTGTGTCTTTGCAAGATGAGGATAACATGCCTTCATATAATAGAATGTTGCATATAGTCCTGAATACATTGCAAGGTCAAACTGTTCTGTTGTATGGTCTCCTAATGCAACGCCTGATGCTGATGCCTGTGCATTGTTTATTAAAACATCTATTCTGCCAAACTCTGCAAGTGTCTTTTCTACAACTTCGTTAACTATCTTTTCATTATCTGCACCTGCTGATATGTCGGCCTGTAAAACAAGCACCTTTATTCCATACAGTCTTTCAAGTTCTTCTTTTGCATCTTCTAATTTTTTTACATTACGGCCTGTAATTACAAGATTTGCTCCTTCCTTTGCGTATGCCGTTGCTATACCGTAACCGATTGAACCGCATCTGCCGTCTGATAGAACTGCTCGTCCTGCACCCGTAATTATGGCTGTTTTTCCTTCCAAATGACCCATGGGAATCACCTCTTTCCATTTTCTTCTTTCAATAGATATTTACCACAAAAAAACATCTTTATACAATTTTTTTTATAATTGACAATAAAATTTTTCTATTGTATAATTTACATATAGAAAAATATTGGAGGAAAAACCATGAAAAAGATAATTTCAATTTTATTTTCAATGGCGATTTTATTGTCCGTTGCAATTAATGTAAATGCAAACCCCCTTATTACAGTTACCGTTGACGGCGAGGCGGTTGTTTTTGATGCACAGCCCGAAATGGTAAACGAAAGAACTATGGTGCCTATGCGCGCTATATTTGAAAAGCTTGGCGCTGAGGTAAGCTGGGACCAGCCTACACAGACCGTTACTGCCGTAACTGCTGATAAAACAGTTGTCGCAACTGTTGGTGAAATGTCAATGTTTGTTAACGGCGAGGAAAAGGTTATGGATGTTGCACCTTACATTAAGGAGGAACGTACTTATGTACCTGCGAGATTTGTATCGGAAGCTCTTGACTGTAAGGTGGACTGGGACCAGGAAAATTACACAGTTATTATTAATTCATTAACCGTCGATGCAGATTATATGTATACATATAACGCTATTAAGGACTTTATTTTAGAGAATGGTGTAGCCACAGAGGGTGATTATCAGTGGATGTATCTTGAAGATATGGAAACATTGCAGGTTATAATGAACTATGACCAGAACCTTGGCTATACAGAGGTTGGTATCGTTGTACCCATAGACTCAGAGTCAGACGTTGTGCAGATTATCTCAGCTTCGCTTACAGGCGATTGTATGTCAGTTACAAACCTGACAGCAACTGTATACGATGAACTTATAGAAGAAAGCCTTGTTATGTATTATAAAGACGGTGAAATCACCATTGAGGATGAGGAAGAAAAGGCAGATACACTTGATTCAATGCTAAGGATTGCAGATGAGGCCTGGAATGTAATAAATCAGGTAATTCAGATTATTGACCCTGAATGTTCAGTAGAAGATTTTGGCGTAAGACTTCCTGGTGAGACAATATAAATATTATACGAGACGGGTTTAACCCGTCTCTTTTTTTGCCCTTGACTAAGTCAAAAAAGAGTAGTATAATATCATTATACTTATAATGGGATGGTATGTGCTGTCCCGCGACAGAAAGGAATGTAAAAGCAAATGAAAAAGAAAAGCATTATTACCTTCTGCTTAGTTGTTATTGTAGCGGTATTGCTTAATCTTATTGCATTTTTAGGCCTACCTGGCGGAATGCATAAGAACTATGGCGGTATGCTTAATGCAGAGACAGGTATAAAACAGGGTATTGATCTTGCAGGTGGTTCTGTTATCACTTTTGAGGCAATGGCAGAAAACCCCACATCAGAGCAGATGGATGCAGTTAAGTCAGTTTATGAAACAAGACTAAACGGCGCGGGTTACACAGAGAGCCGAATTTCTATAAATGAGGGCGGTAAGATTACTATTGAAATTCCCAATGGGGGTGCACCCGCAACAGAGGGAGACAAGGCGGATACTGTTGACACAGATGCGGCAGTTGAGCTTTTATCACAGGTTGCAAAGCTTACCTTCCGTGATGCAGACGGTAATGTTGTATTAGAGGGTACAGATGTAGCATCTGCCCAGAGTATTTACGGACAGTTCTCAGAGACAAGTATGCCTCAGTATTATGTTCAGGTAAAGCTTTCACCCGAGGGCGTTGATAAGTTTGCAGCAGCTACGGAGAAAGCGGCAATGGAGCCGTCAGGAAGAAACTTCATTGCAATTTATATGGATGAGAATCTTGTATCAGCTCCCAATGTAAAGGAGAAGATCGCACAGGATACTTGTGTAATCACAGGAGATTTTACGGCGGAAGATTCAGGCAGACTTGCAAATCAGATTAATTCAGGTAATCTGCCTTTTGAGATGAAGAAGATTACTCAGGAAACAGTTGGTGCAGAACTTGGTGCAGACGCGTTGCCTAAGAGCCTTCTTGCAGCAGGTATAGGTATCATTCTTATTATGATATTTATGGTATGGCGTTACAGACTTCCCGGTCTTATTGCAGACTTGTCATTGCTTATTTATGTTGGCTTAATCTGTCTTGCAATGGGCTTGTTCAGAGTAAACCTTAGCTTGTCAGGTATTGCAGGTATTGTGCTTTCAATCGGTATGGCGGTTGACGCGGACTGTATTATATTTGAAAGAATGAAAGAGGAGTTAAGAGACGGCAGAACTATTCCCGCCTCAGTTGAAGCAGGTTTTTCAAAAGCATTCTCTGCTATTATTGATGCCAATATAACAACAATCATTTCATGTATCGTGCTTTATATGTCAGGCATTGGTACAGTAACAGGTTTCGCTGTTACTCTTGGCATTGGCGTTGTGCTTTCAATGTTCACAGCTATTGTAGTTACAAAGTTCTTAATGAGAAGACTTGTAAATATGGGCGTAAGAAACAAGACTTTGTTCTCAAAAATGCCCAAAGTAAAAGGAGGTACGGAAAATGAATAAAACATTTAATTATTCAGCTAATAAGATTAAGTTTCTTATTCTTCCTTTACTTGTAATCGTTGCAGGTATTGTTATGTATTTTGTAAACGGCGGTTTCAACTTTGACGTTGAATTTGTCGGCGGTACAAGAATGCAGGTAGATGTTGCAACAAACTTTGAAATTGAAGAACTTGAAAAGGTTGTAGAAAATGCAACAGGTCTTGATGCGGTTATCCAGAAAGGCTCAACATCAAACATTGCTATTGTAAAGCTTCCCGCAACAGATACTGTTGATAATGACGAGGCGGCAAAGATAAATGCATTTAATGCATTAAAGGAGAAGTATTCATTAGAGGATGACGCGCTTCTGAATGCTCAGTCAGCTGACCCCAGCTTTGGTAAAGAGGTACAGGGTAAGGCATTGTCATTTACATTACTTGCAATATTGTTTATGCTTATTTATATCATGTTCCGTTTTGACTGGAAGAGTGGTATCATGGCAGTTGTAGCTCTTACAATAAATGTTCTTGTAATGGCGGCGGTTTATGTGATTTCGCAGATTGCTATCAACACAACATTTATTGCAGCTATGCTTACAGTTGTAGGTTATTCTATCAATAACACGATTGTTATCTTTGACAGAATTCGTGAGAATATGAAGTCCCGCAAGGGTAACGAGACTGTTACAGCTCTTACTAACAGAAGCATTAAAGAGACAATGGGAAGAACAGTTAATTCAACCGTTACCACATTGATTACAATTATTCTAATCTACATCCTTGGTGTATCAACAATTCAACAGTTTGCACTACCTTTGATAATTGGTATTGTGGCAGGTGCATATACATCAATTTTCCTTGCAAGTACATTCTGGGCGGCATGGAAAGAAGCAGAGATTAAAAATCGTGCAAAAAAGGTAATTAAGAAATAATTAACCGCCAAAAAAAAGAGGGCTTTTGCCCTCTTTTTTTTAAGTTAAATTTACCCGACTGTCATTTTCAACATATTTTCAAATCAAAGTTTGGCAAAAACGCCTAAAAGCAAAAATAAAAGCAAAAAAGATATTGCTTTTTTTGAAACTATAAGTTATAATGATAGTATATGATTATTATAGGTTGAGCGATATGTCTGCGATTTGAAAAAAAGGACATTCAACCTGAGAAAAAATACAACGAAAAGAGGATTTGCGCAATGAAAAACGCCACTAAAAAATTAGTGTCATTTTTGACTGCAACTGTAATGACTGTCTCAATGCTTGCCCCTGCTTATGCAGCAAAAGCAATGGAAGCATCATACGATGGAGATGGTGTTGTTACAGTTGAAAACATTCCTGTCAATGATATTTCCAATATTATTGTAGTGAAAGGAGAAGTGGACTCAACCAGTGCAATAACTGACTCAAATGTAGTTGGTTTTAAGCAGTCAACGGAGAGAAGTTCAACACAGTCAATTCCAGTTGATGATGCCAAAATGACATTTGGAACATATACCGTTCTTGCTACGGGCACAACTGGTTTGGTTTCATGTACATTCTCTGTATTGGATCCCGAAGCGATTTATGCAGAGTATGTGAATGCAGAGGACAAGATTGTTGTAAGAAATCTTGCAACAGACGGTATCGTTAAGCAGACTGCAATTGTAGAAGATTCAACAGGCGTTGAGATTGTTGGCATTGAAGAATTTGAGACAGTATCAGAAACACAGGAAATTCCTGTTGATGCATTCATAAAGGCTGGTACATATACTGTAAAGGTAGCACTTATAGACGGCGAGGGTAATGCTGTTAACAAGACATGCGAAGTAGTAGTTACCCCAGGCGTCAAGGCTAAGTATGATTCAGTTGCAAAGACTATTACAGTTCAGAACATTCCTTCAAGTGATGACGGTTACAGAGTGATTGCAAAGAATGCAACAGGTCTTCCCGTAGCTATTGAGGAATACGAGACCATAGAAAATGGTACAGTAGTTATAAAAGTTCAGGAACTTCTTTTAGGAAAGTATACTGTTCAGGTTGGCGTAAAGGTTGACGGAGATAATGAAGTACTTGAAACATCCTTTGATGTAACAGGCACCCCTGCACCTACACTGACACCGACAAGTGCACCGACAGATGCACCGACAGTAGCGCCTACACCTGTACCTGAGATTAACATTTCAGCTGTATATGAAAATGCAGACAACAAGATTGTTGTAAGCGGTTTACTAACAGATGGTATTGTTAAGCAGACAATTATTATCAAGAACTCAACAGGCGATGTAGTTGGTATTGATGAGTTTGAAGCAGTTGCTTCAACACAGGAAATTCCTGTTGATCCATTCATTGAAGCTGGTACATATACAGTAGAGACAGGCTTCATTGACGGAGAGGGCAACGTTAAGAATGCAGAATGTGAAGTAGAGGTTACTCCCTCAGGCATCAAGGTTAAGTATGATGCAGAGGCAGGAACCATTACAATAAAGAATATTCCCGCAAGTGAAGACGGTTACAGAGTTCTTGTTAAGAATAAGGTAACAAGCATTGCAGTGGCTATTGAGGAATATGAGACAATTACAGATGGTACAGTAGTTATCAATGTACGTCCTCTTCTTATTGGAACATACACAGTTGAGGTTGGTATTAAGACTGGTGGCGAAAACGAAGTGCTTGATGCAGAGTTCCAGGTAACGGTTGCACCGGATCCTGAGGAGCCTACACCGACACCGACAAGCGCACCGACAGATGCACCGACAAGCGCACCGACAAGTGCTCCGACAGATGCACCGACAAGTGCACCGACAAGTGCTCCGACGGAGGCACCTACTCCGACGATAGATCCTAATCCGACAGAGGCTCCTACTCCGACAGTAGCTCCGACAGAGGCACCTACTCCGACAGTAGCGCCGACAGATGCACCCACAAGTGCTCCGAGACCTACACAGACACCGAGACCTACACAGACACCGAGACCCACAAAGAGACCGCAAAGCGGCGGTGGCGGTGGTGGCGGCTTCATTACGATGCCGACAGCATCTCCCGCACCTGGTGGCACAACTCCTGGTGGCACAGCACCTGCTTCAAAGTTTGTAGATATGGCAGGTTATGAGTGGGCAAATACAGCAGTTAATACACTTGCTAATATGGGTGTTATAGACGGCAGAACAGATACAATGTTTGTTCCCGCAGGTTCAGTAACAAGAGCCGAGTTTACTAAGATGGTATGTGCAGCTATGGCACTTCCTCAGAGAGAAAATGCAACTCAGAAGTTCGATGATGTTCCCAATACTCATTGGGCATTTGGTTGGATAAGTATTGCGGCAGAGCTTGGCATTGTTGAGGGTTACACCGATACAGAGTTTAAACCTGACCAGACAATCAACCGTGAGCAGATGGCAGCAATTCTATACCGTGCAATAAATGCAGCTAAGAATATGGGAAGACTTCCCAACGGCTCACCTGCATATTTTGCAGACTATGCACAGATTAGTGATTATGCAAAGACTGCTATTGACAGATTGAGTGCGGCAGGTGTAATCAATGGTGTAACGGATACAACATTCGTTCCCAAGGCTACGGCTAACCGTGCACAGGCAGCAAGTATTCTATATCAGTACTTTAAGGCCATTGGCGTAGTATAATAAACAATAATTGCCGAGTAACCATTGCGGTTGCTCGGCAGTTTTATTCATTTCACAAGGAGAAAATATGAAATATACATATACAACACGCGGTGTTTGTTCAATTCAAATTGAATTTGAAATAAACAACGGAATAGTAAACAACATCCGTTTCACTGGCGGATGTAACGGCAACACTCAGGGCGTAAGCCGACTTTGCGAGGGTATGGAGGCGAGAGAGGTTATAAGACGCCTTGAAGGTATCAACTGTAACGGAAGAGGTACATCGTGCCCCGACCAACTTGCAAAATCAATTAAACATGCAATGGAAAACAATTAAATAGTTCTAAAACCGTCGTAACACACATATATATTAAGTATATGGAGGAATAGAGTTGCGACGGTTTGTGTTTTTTATGATAATTATAGGGGGAATTGTATCCTTTGCGGTTGCTTGTAATAAAGCCGACAACACCCCCAAGACCAATACAGAAATTTATTTCGTTGATTTGCGTCTTAACAGGCTTTTGCCTTATGAGACCCAGATAATTGACGCCAATACGGAGGATATGGCAAGGGCCGTCATAAATGCCATCATTAAAGGGCGTGATGAGGATAAAACTATCCGCCGTGTTGTACCCAATATACCTGACGCCTTAGAGGTTTATGTAAAAGACACGGTAGCTTATGTTGATATTAATTCCAATATTAAGGGGGAGTTAAACCATAATCGCGATGAGGAGAAATTGTTTATTTATCAGCTTGTAAACTCCCTCACCTCAATTAAGGGTATAAGGTTTGTAAAGTTCACCATGGATGGTGCCATTCACAAAGATTTTTTAGGGTTTTATGATATGCGTGATACTTATAAATTTACATACCCTGAATAAAAAACACCTGACTGCAGACAGGTGTTTTTTTATTTCTATGAATTGACAAAGGTATATGGGTATGATATAATTATTATAAGTTTTTAACACGAATTTTAAGGATAAATAATGATGAACAAAAATGAGTTTATAATAGAAAATTTTGGCGTTTCGAAGAGAGCCTTGGATATAATAGAAGAAGCAGAAAAAATGGCAGAAAACGAGTTTCTGGCACTTAATGAAACGGCAGAGATTAATCAGCTTAAAGTAATGAGGGCATTCTCCGATAACAGAGTTTCAGAGAGACATTTTGCACCCACGACAGGTTACGGATATGACGATGAGGGCAGAGATACCCTTGATAAGATTTATGCAGAAATTTTTGGGGCAGAGGACGCTATTGTCCGTCATAACTGGGTTAACGGCTCACACACTTTATCAACTATGCTTTTTGGAGTGTTACGCCCTGGCGATACATTACTTGCAATTACAGGTAAGCCTTATGATACTCTTGAAGAGGTTATAGGAATTGCGGGTGAGGACGGTAACGGCTCACTTAAAGATTTTGGCGTAAGCTACGAGCAGATAGACTTAATTAACGGCGATATTGACCGCGATAAAATTAAGGAAGCATTGGAAGAGAAGAAAGTTCGCGCTGTAATGATTCAGCGTTCAAAGGGCTATGGTTGGAGACCAACTTTCAGTGCAGAGAAAATCGGTGAGATTGTTTCTTTTGTTAAGAGTATTTCTCCTGACACAGTTTGTCTTGTGGATAACTGCTACGGTGAGTTTGTAGACACAAAAGAGCCCACAGATTTTGGCGCAGACCTTATTGCAGGTTCGCTTATTAAAAACCCAGGCGGCGGTCTTGCTCCCACAGGCGGATATATTGCAGGAAGAAAAGATTTAGTGGAGCTTTGCTCATACAGAATGACCTGCGTGGGTATTGGCCGTGAATGCGGTGCAACATTAGGTTTTAACCGTCAGGCATATCAGGGACTGTTTATGGCACCCCATACTGTTTTACAGGCATTAAAGGCGGCGGCTTTGTGTTCAGCTGCATTTACAATACTTGGTTTTGAGACAGACCCTAAGCCCAATGAGGCGAGACATGATATAATTCAGTCGGTTAAATTTGGCGATAAAGATAAAATGATAGCTTTTATACAGGGCATACAGAAAGGTGCACCCGTAGACAGCTTTGTAGTACCTGAGCCATGGGATATGCCTGGATATCAGGACCCTGTCATTATGGCGGCGGGAGCTTTTGTTCAGGGCGCATCTATTGAGTTTTCCGCAGACGGACCTATTCGTGAGCCGTATATTGCATATATGCAAGGTGGCTTAACGTATGAGTCGGCAAAGCTGGGAATAACTGTTGCCGTAGATAACATAATAAAGTTACAGGCTTAGTAAAGAGGTAGATAAAAGTGAAACAAAAGAGTTTTATTAAAAAATATTTCCAGTCCCTTGGTGTAGCATTGGGAGTAGTGCTTATAGCATTCTTCGTGCTTATGGGATTTGACTTTACAGGCGGTGCCCGTCTTCAACAGGAAATGGAGAACAAGGCATTAGCACCTACTGACGGCGGAGTTATCAACGTACTTTTAATGTGCACAGATAACGATGGACTTCGTACAGACGCTATGATACTGGCATCATATAACACAGAAAGCAATACTGTGAATATGCTGTCAATTCCGAGAGATTTGAGAATGTATGTGGGTAACAGATACCAGAAAGTAAATGCGGCTCATGCGTTCTATTCAAACGGCAGTATTGCAGGTGCCGTAGGAACTTGTGAGGCAGTATCCCGTCTTACAGGTGTACCCATAAATTACTATGTTGATTTCTCGTTTGCTACCATTGCAAAGGTTATGGACAGAATTGGCCCCGTAACATTTACAATACCTGACTTATACGGCGACGGCGTTGGAATGCTTTACGATGACCCTACACAGAACTTGCATATTAACTTGCCACCTGGAACATATCCTCTGAATGGTGAGCAGATAGTTCATCTTCTTCGTTACCGTCAGAACAATGAAGACCCTGTAACAGGTATAAGAAAAGGTTATATAAACGGTGATGAGGACAGAATCAAGCTTCAACAGGACTTCTTAAAGACAATGGTTGACCAGAAGCTTAACCTTTCCATTATACAGAAGATACCCTCGATTTTCTCCGAGGTTATGAATGACATTGACACAAACCTATCCATTAAGGATGTTATTAAATATTCAAAATACCTTGTTAATTTCTCATCAACAGGTGTGAGAACAGAAACTGTACCTGGTAACAATACAAATGAATCGGCAAACGGTGCAGTATTTATTCCTAATATGAAAGCTTTGGAATATCTTGTAGGTGAGATGTTCACAAACGCTGACACATCAAAGATGAGTTATGCTAACCCTGATGTATCAATTCCTCTTTATGCAGACGGATATGTTACAAAGGGCGGATATGTGAGAACACAGAATAAGGATACATTGGCAGGGCTTTCGGGTACTGCAATATCCAATGACGAGTTGTGTTTGCTTCGCGGAATTTCCCAGACATTCACACCTCCTGCCCCTGAGGTTCCCGCGACCCAGACTCCGTAATGGTGTAAAATTATATAAGGCGTACTGCAAGGCATTAAGAATATTGTATAAAATAACGATATCGCCAGATTTTGCTTGACAAATCTGACAGGGTATGGTATTATGTATGTGTTGGAATAATGCTATTCTAAAGAGTGCGTCATGACGCACTCTTTAATTATTGTTAAGAATGAAGAGGTAGCTATGAACAATATTGAATTAAAAGCCTTGGAGTTAGGCGAGAAAACAGCACAGGAATTAGGCGTATATATCGTAGATACAGAGTATGCCAACGGTGTGCTTTGCTATTACATTGACTGCGACGGCGGTGTGGGAATTGACAAGTGCGAGGAGTTTTCCCGTGCAGTTGAGTTAATTCTTGATAAAGAGGATATAATCGACAATGAGTATTCCTTGGAGGTTTCATCTCCCGGTGTTGACAGAAAGCTAAAAACCGAGCGTGAGTTTATGTATTATATGGGCCGTGAGGTTGAAGTAAAATTGTATGCCCCCCAAAACGGCGTTAAGGAGTTTGACGGCGTTCTTAAAGGATATGAAAACAAGACAGTTACCGTTGAGGTTAATGGTGATCAAATGGTTATCCCGCAAAAGGATGCAGTTTACGTGAGATTAAAATTTGTTTTTTAATTTGGAGCAAGTCATGGTTGATTTGAATGATTACAATGTAAAAAGACTTTTCGCTGACGAGGGTTTTGAGAACGGGTTTTTAGTAAACCGTATAATGAACGGGCCTGACGGATATATCCCCATTGGCGAGTGGACATATCCCACAAAGAAAGCGGACCCCTCATGGATATTAATTCAATGGTATTCTGTGCATTGTCTTATAAATGAAAGAAAAGACACAGGTAATCCTTATGAGATTACAGATATGGAGAATTCAAAGAGAGTTGTATATAACCCTGAGGAGAAAAGCTTGAAGATGTCCCTTAATGCAAAAAATTGCTTTAAGGGCAAGTCAAAGCTCCCTCATTTTTGGCCGCATCTTCTTATTGAACAGAGACATATCTGTGATTATAAGAATATGACAGATTATGAGGAGAGGAAGTTTTACAGTACAGAGGCCGATAAGATATATGTTGAGATGGACCTGAGGCTCACAGAATATGATGGAACAACAAACCCTGAGGACCTTGATTGTTGTCAGTTTGTGGCTTATGTGTATCTTCAACTGATTGACGGCAATCATATATACATTGGTTTTAATCCATTTGACAGTCGTGGAATGCACGAGTTTTTCTGGATGCAGGAGGCAGGCGGTGAGAACTTTGTTTACAGTCTCTCAACAGAAACTGTTTTTGGCAGTAAGGATAAGTCATTCCATAAGGACGACAGAATAAACGTGTCAGATGAATGGAAACACATTGAGGTTGACCTGACACCTCACATTGATAATATAATTGATACTGCCAACCGTGATAACATATTTGGCAGACACGTATCCCGTGAAGATTTTTATTTCAGCGGTACAAATGTAGGTTTTGAGACTCACGCCAATACTAATTGCACCTTTGAGATTAAAAACTACAACTTAATTACATGTTTCAAAAAGAAAAAATAAAAAACTAAATATTACAAGGAGAAAGAAAAATGGCTAAGAAAAAAGGCGAATTAATTAAGGCAATAAAAGACCTTTGTCTTGAAAAGGGCTTGGACGAGAATATGATTCTTGACGCCCTTGAAGCGGCATTGGTTGCTGCATATAAAAAGAACTATTACAAGGGCAAGAACGACACTCCCAATGTATTGGTTACAATAGACAGAAAGACAGGAGAAATTCACGTTTATGCACAGAAGACGGTTGTTGAAGCCCCCGAAGATTTGCGTGATGAGATTTCTCTTGAAGATGCAAAGAACATTTCAGGTGAGTTTGGCTTAGGTGATATAGTGAACATCGAAGTAACTCCCATGGACTTTGGCAGAATGAGTGCCATGACTGCAAAGCAGGTTGTTACACAGCGTATCCGTGAGGCTGAAAGAAATTCATTTATGAACGAGCGTTCAGAAAGTGCAATCGGAGTTGTGTCAGGTACTGTAATGCACGTTGAGGCTGACAAGGTTTATGTTCATCTTGAACAGTATGCAGATACTGAGGCAATATTGCCCAAGCGTGAACAGCCTGAGGGTGAGACATACCGTCAGGGCGACAAGATGCGTTTCTATGTTAGTGATGTCCGTGCAGATTACAGAAGCAATCAGTTTATTTTATCAAGAACACATCCTGGTCTTGTTAAGAAACTTTTTGAGATTGAGGTGCCTGAGATTGCCGAGGGTATTGTTGAGATTAAGGGAATTGCCCGTGAGGGTGGTTCAAGAACAAAAATCGCAGTATTCTCAAATGACCCTGATGTAGATGCACAGGGTGCATGTATCGGTGCTAAGGGAATGCGAGTTCAGGCAATCAATGATGAGTTAAAAACAGAGAAGATTGATATTATTAAGTGGAGCGAAGACCCCGCAGAGTTTATTACAGCGTCTCTTTCACCTGCAAAGGTGCTTTCATGTGAAGTGAACGAGGAAGAAAAGAGCGCAAGGGTAACAGTTCCCGATTACCAGCTATCTCTTGCAATAGGTAAGTCAGGACAGAATGTCCGTCTTGCAGCGAAATTGACAGGCTGGAAGATAGATATAGGTGCAGGAGCATAAGAGAAAAAGGTGATTATATGACCCATTCACCCACAAGAATGTGTGTTTTATGCCGTAGCCATAAGCCACAGAATGAGCTTATAAGAGTAACGGTAAAAGACGGCGTTGCCACGATAGACAAAAATGAAAAGAACTTTGCCCGTGGCGCGTATATTTGCAAAAACCGTGAATGTATCGAAAAAGCAGAGAAGAAGCATATCATAGAAAGACATCTTAAATGCGAGAAAAGTCCTGACCTTTACAGTAAGGCGGTGGAAATGATATGACAAAGCTACTTAATATGATTGGACTTGCAAAACGGGCAGGAAAGATTTCCACGGGAACTTTTATCTGTGAGAAAATGATAAAGTCCCGCACGGCAAAGCTTGTGGTATTGGCAGAGGATGCCTCGGAGAATACCAAAAAGACAATCTCCGACGGTTGCAGGTTTTATGGCGTCAGTATGATTGAGGCGGCGGATATGGATAGTTTGGGTCATGCAGTTGGTGCAGGTGCACTAAGAGCTGTGATTTCAGTGAATGATGATAATTTCGCAAAAGCGATTTTGGATATATATCTCAATCGAAAATAAGAAAGGATGATGAGGTATGGCAGATACAAAAATCAAACTTGGAGAGATAACTAAAAAATTCAAGGCTGTTAATAAAGATGTAATAGCAAAGCTTGGTGAGTACGGCGAGGTTGTAAAAAGCTCAACAAGTGTTATTACAGATGAACAAGCTGCTTTGGTCGTTGATATTCTTACACAGAGTGTAGAATTTACAGAGGCAGAGATTATTGAGCTTCGTGAAGAGGCAAGAGCTAATGCCTTAAAGGAAATTGAAAAGGCAAAGGCAGAGGCCGAGGCAAAAGCCAAGGAAGAAGAGGCTAAGCGTGAAGCCGAGGAGAAAGCAAAGGCAGAGGCTAAAAAGGCTGCCCGTGAGGCTGCCGAGGCCGAGGCTCGTGCTAAGCGTAAGGCAGAAGAAAAGGCTAAAAAAGAAAAGGAACAGAAGAAAAAGCAGACCCCTGCAAAGAAGCATGAGGGTGTCAGAATTGACCTTTCAGGCATTGATAATTCCGATACATCAGAGGAATTTGTTATTAAGAGTGAAAAGAAGAACCGCACGGTTGATACAAAGACTGCCAATGTTGACTTGAAGAAACTTGACGAGAGAGAAAGACTTCAAAAGTTTGAAGATGACATGGGCATGAATAATCGCCGTGAAAAGAATAAGAATAAGAAGGGCGACAAGAGAGCACCCAAGGCTCCTTTCAAGAAAGAGGAGAAGAAGCACACACCCATTAAGACTAAGGTTATTACAGAGATTGAAGTACCAGATGCTATCACAGTAGGTGATTTTGCTGCGAGAATGGGTAAGGGTGTTGCAGAGGTTGTTAAGAAGTTAATGATGCTTGGCGTTATTGCAACAGTTAACCAGGTAATTGACTTTGACACAGCAGAGCTTATCGCACAGGAGTTTGACATTACTGTAAATAAAGAGATTGTCCTTTCAAAAGAGGATAAGCTGATGATGGAAACTGACCACGAGGATACAGAGGATGAGTTGGTAGAGCGTCCACCCGTTGTAGTTGTAATGGGACACGTTGACCACGGTAAGACTTCACTTCTTGACGCTATCCGTGATACATCAGTAACATCAACAGAGGCTGGTGGTATCACTCAGCACATTGGTGCATATTCAGTTACACTTAACGGCCGTGATATTACATTCCTTGACACTCCCGGTCATGAGGCGTTTACAACAATGCGTGCCCGTGGTGCTCAGGTAACAGATATTGCCATATTGGTAGTGGCAGCAGATGACGGTATTATGCCCCAGACAATCGAGGCTATTAACCATGCAAAAGCTGCAAACAATGAAATCATTGTTGCAATTAACAAGATAGATAAAGAGGGTGCAGACCCCAACCGTGTAAAACAGGCACTTATGGAGCATGAGCTTGTACCTGAGGAGTGGGGCGGCGACACAATCTGTGTTGAGATTTCAGCGAAGCACAGACAGAACATTGATGGCTTACTTGAAATGGTACTTTTAGTTGCAGATATGAAGGAGTTAAAAGCTAACCCCAACAGAATGGCTAAGGGTGCGGTTATCGAGGCACGAGTTGATAAGGGTAAAGGTCCCGTTGCTACTGTTCTTGTGCAGAACGGTACACTTCGTCAGGGTGATGTTATCCTTTGCGGTACATCAGTTGGCCATGTACGTGCTATGACAAATGACAAGGGCAGACGCGTTAAGGAAGCAGGTCCTTCAACCCCCGTTGAAATTCAGGGTCTTAACGAGGCTCCCACAGGCGGCGATGACTTAATGGTTGTTAAAGATGAGAAACTTGCCCGTGATGTTGCAGAGCAGAGAAAGCAGGATATTCAGGAGGGCAGATTCAACTCTGTTGTTAAGGTATCTCTTGATAACTTGTTCAGTCAGATTGATCAGGGTAATATGAAGGAGCTTCCCATCATCGTTAAGGCAGACGTTCAGGGCTCAGTTGAGGCAGTTAAGCAGAGCCTTGAAAAGCTTTCAAATGATGAAGTTCGTGTACGCGTTATCCATGGCGGTGTAGGTGCCGTTAACGAGTCAGATGTAATGCTTGCAAATGCATCAAATGCAATTATAGTTGGCTTTAATGTACGTCCTGATGCGGGTGCGGTTGCAATGAGTGCACAAAACGATGTTGATATCCGTCTATATCGCGTAATCTATCAGGCGATTGAGGAAATTGAGGCCGCAATGAAGGGTATGCTTGACCCCGAGT
>JAZQFP010000091.1:0-2032 GCA_045539555.1 Candidatus Ornithomonoglobus sp. | reverse complement strand
CCTGAGGGGCCTGAGCCAACAACGGCTACTTTCTTGCCGTTCCACTCGGGAACTTCAATAGTATCCTCTACGTTTGCCATATGGTAATCTGCCGCAAACCTTTCAAGTCTGCCTATACCAACGGGCTCACCCTTAATACCCCTTACGCACTTTGCCTCACACTGCTTCTCCTGAGGACAAACACGGCCACAAACTGCGGGAAGTGCATTAGTTTCTTTAATCTTCTGGTATGCCCCTTCAAAATCTCCGTCTTTCATATATGTAAGAAACTCGGGAATTTTTACTGACACGGGACAACCCTCCATACAGGGTTTATGCTTACAGTTAAGACATCTCTGTGCCTCGTCTATTGCCATCTCGGCAGTATAACCTGTTGTAACTTCAAGGAAGTTTTTATTTCTCACGTCAGGCGCCTGTTCGGGCATAGGGTTTTTATCCATTCTCATATTTGGCATAGTTTATCCCTCCTTAGTCATTAAACTTATGTGTTCTGCCAATTCGGCAATGTCCCTCTTCACATGAACGGGCTTCGTAGTCCTTAAACATTCTGCCACGTTTCATTGCGCTGTCCCAGTCAACCTTATGACCGTCGAAATCAGGTCCGTCAACACAAGCAAACTTTGTCTCGCCGCCAACGATTATACGACATCCGCCACACATACCTGTTCCGTCAATCATAACAGGGTTCATACTAACCATTGTGGGAATATCATATTTCTTTGTAAGCTCACACACGAATTTCATCATTACAAGAGGACCGATTGCGATAACCTCGTCAAACTTCTCTCCTGCCTCAATTTCTGCTTTAAGCATATCTGTAACAAAACCCTGTGTTCCGTTTGAACCATCATCAGTTGCAACAATAAGCTTGTTTGCAATAGTTTTAAGTTCATCCTCCAAAATAACAAGGTCCTTGTTTCTAAAACCTGTAATTACAGTTACATCTGCACCAAGCTCGTGAAGCTTCTTTGCCTGAGGGTATGCAATGGCAGTACCAAGACCGCCACCGATTACGGCAACTTTCTTTTTGCCGTCAAGGGGTGTGGGCATTCCCAAAGGTCCTGCAAAGTCAAGAAGTTCGTCTCCTGCGTTTAACTCTGCTAAATCACGGGTTGTCTTACCTACAATCTGCACGATAATTGTAATTGTACCCTTCTCTCTGTCAAAGTCTGCAACAGTAAAAGGTACTCTTTCGCCGAACTCGTCAATTCTTAAAATTATGAACTGACCAGGCTCTGCTTTTTTCGCAACTAAGGGTGCTTCTACCTCCATTAAAAATACGGTGGGATTAAGCATTTTCTTTTCAACTATTTTGGAAGCCATAATTTCACCTCATACTTATTTATTATATATAAGTATATATTATCACATTTACATACATTTTTCAATATGAATTTTATTTTAATTGTGGAAAAGATATAAAAAAACCCGCCTTTTTTATAAAAGACGGGGTTTTTATGTTAAATATCAAGGTTTGAAACGTATTTTGCATTAGCTTCAATGAAATCACGGCGGGGCTCAACCTTTTCACCCATAAGAATAGTGAATATTCTGTCCGCCTCAATGGCATCCTCCATATCAACGCGCAAAAGTGTTCTCTTTTCGGGGTCCATTGTTGTTTCTTTAAGCTCTGAGGGGTCCATCTCACCAAGACCCTTATATCTCTGGACCTTAGCACCCTTGCCAAGCTCCTCGATTGCTGCATCACGGGCAGCCTCATCAAACACAAATCTTTCAACAACATCCTTGTTCTTACCCTTATATACTTTATATAAAGGCGGCTGGGCAATATAAATATGTCCACCCTCGATAAGAGGGCGCATATACCTGAAAAAGAATGTCAAAAGCAATGTACGGATATGAGCACCGTCAACATCGGCATCGGCCATTATGATAATCTTACCATATTTAAGGTTTTCAATATTAAAGTCCTCACCAATACCTGCACCCAAGGCCTGAATAACGGGTAATAACTTCTCGTTTGAATAAACCTTGTCAATTCGTGATTTTTCAACGTTAAGCATTTTACCCC
>JAZQFP010000090.1:0-22653 GCA_045539555.1 Candidatus Ornithomonoglobus sp. | reverse complement strand
ATTACGGGGAAATGATAACATATCTCGGAATGACGGCTCCCATGGCTGTAATAGCGTTAATTGCATGGCTTCGACATCCGTATAAAGGAAATCGCAGTCAGGTCAGAATACATTATATAAGACGCCGTGAAGTATATATAATGACGGGACTTACAATCATTGTAACGGCATCGTTCTATTTCATCTTAAAAGCCTTAGGTACGGAAAACCTTATGCTTAGCACTTTATCTGTTACTACAAGCTTTGTAGCAGTATATCTCACATTTTTAAGAAGTGAATATTTTGCTTTGGCTTATGCGGCCAATGATATCGTTCTTATTGCTCTGTGGATACTCGCTGCAAAAACGGATATGACATATTTTTCTGTTGTTATATGTTTTATAATGTTTTTAGTAAATGACCTTTATGGGTTTTATAACTGGCAGAAAATGAAAGAAAAACAAAAATAAAATATGTATTGAAAACAAAATGAATTTGTAGTATAATATCTTTATAGAATGACAATTTATGGAGAAAAAATATGAAAAGCTTTGATATCCGTACAAAAATTTATTTTGGCGATAATGCTCTTGACAGATTGTTAGAGCTTCCATATAAGAAAATATTGATTATAACCGACCCCTTTATTGAGCAGAGCGGTATGCTTTCTCATGTAACGGAGAGGTTGAGAGAGGCTTTTGTGGACTATACAGTTTTCTCTGATGTAGTACCTGACCCGCCATTGGAGAAAATCTCAATAGGTGTTAAAAAGCTTCTTGAATATGACCCAGATTGTGTAATTACAATTGGCGGTGGCAGTGCTATTGACTCAGCGAAAGCAATTCGTGAGTTTGCAACCCGTTCAAACGGCAAGGAAGTGGCAATGATTGCAATTCCTACAACATCGGGAACAGGCTCAGAGGTAACAAGCTTTTCGGTTGTAACAGATACACAGAACAATGTTAAGTACCCTCTTGTAAGCGACAGTATGTTGCCAACAGAGGCAATTCTTGACGCGGAGCTTGTAAAAAGCGTTCCCGCAACAGTAACAGCCGATACAGGAATGGATGTATTGACCCACGCGATTGAGGCGTATGTAAGCATCAACAATAACGAATTTTCTGCGGCATTGGCAGAAAAGGCTATTGAGATTTGTGGAACATTCCTTCTGCGTTCGTATCTTGACAATAATGATGCTCATGCGAGAGCTAAAATGCACGTCGCATCATGTCTTGCAGGTCTTGCATTTAACAGTGCATCGTTAGGACTTAATCACGGTATTGCCCATGCAGTAGGCGCAAAATTTCATATACCTCACGGCAGAGCAAATGCTATTGTGTTGCCCCATGTAATTGAGTTTAACTCAGGTATCAACAAACATTCAAAGAGCCGTAAGGACTATCCCAAGTGTGTTGAAAAATATTGCAATGTGGCAAAGCTTTTGGGTGTTAATAACTTTAATGAGATTACCACTATCCGTGCATTGACAGGATGGATACATTTTATGAATAAGGAAATGAACATCCCTCTTTCAATTTCCCAGTGCGGAATTGACAGACACGAGTATATGAATGCTGTGGAAGAAATGGCAGAGAAAGCGTTAAAGGATGCTTGTACTCAGACAAACCCCCGTGTCCCGTCAAAAGCGGATGTATGCTTGATATTAGAGCACTTATATGATTAAAAAAGGAGTTTGTGCTCCTTTTTTATTTTCCATGAGAAAAATGTGGACAAATATTTATAAATATGATACAATTACTATGCTATACTCTTAAATTACAATAGGATAGGTATAATTCTCGCAACAAGGTGTACGCTATTTTGGTAAAAGCGTACTCTCTGACGAAACCTTGTTGTGAAGGATTTAAGAGTATAGCAGCCTTAAAGGTCAGGGTTAGTGCGTTTTTCATGCGTAGCTCTGAAATATGGGCTACGCATTTTTTATTTAAGAATTGGAGGACAATTTATGAAAAAACACATTAAAATCACAGCAACTGTTTTGTTATTATGTATTTGTAGCATCTTTGAGGGCATTGTTGTATCTGCCAAAAATGAAGATGTGGTGGTGAGTTTGCAAATAAACAACCCCATAATGGAAGTTAATGGTGTTGAAGCAGAAATTGACGAGGGTAACGGAACAAAACCAGTTGTAGAAAATGGTAGAACATTGGTGCCCATCAGAGCCATCATAGAGGCATTTGGCGGAGTTGTTGGATGGGAAGGCACAACCAGAACAGTAAAATTATCTATGGGAGACGATGTAATAGAGCTTGTAATTGACAGTAACATTGCATACCTAAACAATCAGGCGCATATGCTTGATGTTGCACCTGTTGTTATTAATGAACGAACAATGTTACCAATTCGTTTTGTTGCAGAAAGTTTTAACCTTGGTGTAGCATGGGAGGGAAATACCCAAACAGTTACAATAATAAGAAATTTCCTAGATGACAAAGAATATAATTACCTTATAGAGAATATACCCGTATATTCAGGAGCTGCATTTGCAATTATTAACAACAATATACCGTTCTTTAATGAATATGAAATAATAAGGGGTTCTTTCGAGTATTATAGTGAACTTGATGATTTAGGACGTTGTGATGTGTGCATGGCATCAGTAGCAAACGATATTATGCCGACAGAGGACAGGGGAGATATAAGCGATGTAACTCCCACAGGTTGGATAAATGCGAGTTATGATACAGTTCCGGGAAATTATTTATATAATAGATGTCATTTAATAGGGTATCAACTTACAGGAGAAAATGCAAACGAAAAAAACCTAATTACTGGCACTCGATATATGAATGTTGAAGGAATGCTTCCATTTGAGGATAGGGTGGATGATTATATTGAGAAAACAGGAAATCATGTAATGTATAGGGCAACACCTTTGTTTAAGGGAGATAATCTTGTAGCAGACGGCGTTTTGATAGAGGCATACTCCGTAGAAGATAGTGGACAAGGAATATCCTTCTGTGTTTATTGCTATAATGTACAACCGACTATACTTATCGATTATTCCACAGGCAAAAGCAGACTGGAAACTAACAATGAAACACAAAAAGAAGATGAGACTATAATCGATAATACAAGTAATGGTGTATATAGAACACCAAGCGGAAAAAAGTATCATTTTGATGCTGAATGTGGTGGAAAGAATAGTTTTAGAACAACAATGAATGAGGCACTTGGTGCAGGTCTTACTCCGTGCTCAAAATGTGCAAAATAAAAAATCGCAACCGTTACGGTTGCGATTTTCTTTTACAGTCTTACGCTTTCGCCATTATCTTTAAGATATTTCTTTAAGTCCATTATTTCTATTTCCTTGAAGTGGAAAAGACTTGCCGCCAGTACCGCGTCTGCTTTGCCCTCGCGGAATGCATCTAAGAAATGCTCCATTGTTCCCGCTCCACCTGATGCAATAACGGGAATTTTAACGGCCTCTGAGACGGCACGGGTAAGCTCTAAGTCATATCCCGATTTTGTTCCGTCGCAGTCCATACTTGTAAGCAATATTTCACCCGCTCCTAAGCGTTCTGCTTCTTTTGCCCATTCCAAAGCATCAAGGCCTGTGTTTACACGGCCACCATTTAAGTATACTTCCCAGCCTGTACCGTCTGCCTTACGCTTGGCGTCAATGGCACACACTACACATTGTGAGCCAAACTTTTTCGCCGCATCTGCGATAAGCTGAGGGTTTTTAATGGCAGCGGAATTGACTGATATTTTGTCAGCACCCGCATTTAATATGGTGCGAAAGTCCTCTATTGTGCGGATGCCACCGCCCACAGTAAAGGGGATAAATACACATTCCGCCACTCGTTTTACCATATCGCAAACTGTATTTCGCGCATCGCTTGAAGCGGTTATATCAAGAAAAACAAGCTCATCAGCACCCGCCTTGTCATAGACACGGGCACATTCAACAGGGTCTCCTGCATCTACTAAGTTAACAAAGTTAACGCCTTTAACAACTCTGCCGTCTTTCACGTCAAGGCAGGGTATAATTCTTTTTGCGTACATATATAAGCCTCCGTTATAAGCTGATAAATTTCCTTAGAATTTCAATTCCCGCGTCGCCACTTTTCTCAGGGTGGAATTGCACGGCAAAAATGTTGTCTTTCTCAACGCTTACGGGTAATTTTTCGCCGTATTCTGTGTAGGATGAAATAATATCCTTATCCTCAGGGTCGATATAATAGGAATGAACAAAATACACAAAGGGTTTGTCCTTTGATAATATTTTGCTATCCTTAGCACATTCAATATTATTCCAACCCATATGAGGAATTTTAAGACCACAATCGGGAATTCTGCGAATTTTACCCTTAAATATACCTAAGCCTTTTGCATTGGGGCTCTCTTCGCTTTCTTCAAATAAAAGATGAAGACCGAGACAAACGCCTAAAAATGGTTTACCTGACAGAGCAACCTCTTTTATTGTATCAACAAGTCCTGATTCTCTCATACAGTCCATTGCATCACCAAAAGCACCCACGCCTGGCAGAATAATATGACTTGCATTTTTTATTGTGTTCTTGTCGCGGGTAATAACCCATTCTGCACCAATATAATCTAATGCATTTTTAACGCTGTGCAGATTTCCTGCACCGTAGTCTATAATTGCAACCATAATCTTTACTCCAAACATTAGTAGATAGGGTAATTGTACCATAGAAAAAGGAATTTCACAAGATTTTTTGACAAAAAATTAAAGAAATTTCAAAAAGAGTCTTTTTTTATTAAAAAAAATGTGATATACTATAATTTAGTTATGTAGAAGAGGGGTGAGGACAGGATAATGAAGAAGATAGGTTTTGATAACGAAAAGTATCTTAAAACACAATCGGAGCAAATCAGAAAAAGAATAGCACAATTTGGCGGTAAGCTTTACCTTGAATTTGGTGGTAAACTATTTGATGATTTCCATGCATCACGTGTATTGCCGGGCTTTGAGCCTGACTCTAAGATGCGTATGCTTCAACAGTTAAAGGATGAAGTAGAAATCGTAATTGCAATAAATGCCGCAGATATAGAGGCAAATAAAATTCGCGGCGACTGGGGCATTACTTATGACGAGGATGTATTAAGATTAATTGACACATTCCGTGAGCTTGGTTTGTTCGTGGGAAGTGTGGTTTTAACCCGTTATACAGGACAGGCTGCGGCTGAGAGCTTTTTAAGAAACCTTGAAAAGCTTGGTATTCGTTGCTACCGTCATTATCCTATTGATGGCTACCCGTCAGATGTAGAGCATATTGTATCAGAAGAGGGCTTTGGAAAGAACGACTATATTGAGACTTCACGCTCATTGGTTGTAGTAACTGCTCCTGGTCCTGGCAGCGGTAAAATGGCAACATGTTTAAGTCAGCTTTACCATGACTTTAAGCGTGGCATAACTGCGGGATATGCTAAGTTTGAGACATTCCCCATTTGGAATATCCCCTTAAAGCACCCTGTAAACCTTGCCTATGAGGCGGCAACGGCAGACCTTAACGATGTAAATATGATTGACCCGTTCCACTTAGAAGCATACGGGGATACTGCGGTTAACTATAACCGTGATGTTGAGATTTTCCCTGTGCTGAGTGCTACATTTAAGAAAATTCAGGGAAGTTGTCCCTATAAGTCTCCCACAGATATGGGTGTTAATATGGCAGGTAACTGTATCATTGATGATGATATATGTTGCCAGGCATCAAAAATGGAGATTTTACGCCGTTATTATTCAGCGTGTGTCAAGAAATATAAAGGACAGACCGAGGATGACGGTGAGATAAGAAAGCTTGAAATTCTTATGAATCAGGCGGATATAACAGAGGAAATATGCCCTGCAATTTCAGCGTCTCTTGAAAAATCAACACAGACAGGTACTCCTGCGGGTGCACTTGTTTTGCCCGATGGCCGTGTTATCACAGGTAAAACATCAAGCACATTAGGTGCGGCGTCTGCAATGATTTTGAATGCATTAAAGGAGCTCGGCGGAATAGAGGACAGATTAGAGCTTATTTCAAGCGATGTATTAGAGCCTATATGTGAGCTAAAAACAGAGTATTTGAAAAACAAAAACCCAAGGCTTCATGTGGATGAGGTTTTACTGGCACTTACTGTTTCTGCTTTAAGCGACCCACAGGCAAGACTTGCAAAGGAACAGCTTTCAAATCTTGAAGGCTCCGATGCTCATTTCTCAGTAATCATAAGTGATCAGGACGAAATGGTACTTCGCAGACTTGGAATAAATGTGAGTTGTGAACCGAGATACGAAACACAACAGTTATATCACAAAAACGGTTAATAAAAAGGCGATGCATTATGCATCGCCTTTTATATATCCTGAGAGTTTTTCTATTGTGCGGACGGGTGCATCCTTTGCCGTACCCCATTCCATATCACGATTTCTATAATCAAATTTTAATGTAAACTTATGAATATCTTCTTTAATTCTTGAAAGCTCTTTTTCTTCCTTATCAATAAGGTTTGAAACAAATGCCCGTGCATCATTATCTTTAAGTTCTTCTGTCGCACGGTCAAGGAGCATACTAAAATGCTTCATACAAACACCCTTTGAGTTATCAAATTTTATTTTGAACTCGTTATCCGTTGCCCACATATATAAGAGGGTGTCAATATACCGAGCCATTGTGTATTCTACCTTTTCACACACGACACAGGTTTTTTGAAGATTTTGACACATATCTTTAAGGGGTGCTATTTCATCGGTGGTGGTGCTTTTTTTGAATAACCCCTTTTTCTCTGATTTTAAGTTTTCTTTAAGAGCTGAAAAGTTATCAAGCTTTTTAAGTACCTCATCTAAATGAGTATCAAGAATAAGAGCGAGGGGAAGTTTCTTCTCCGAGTGAAACATTGCGTCAAAATGGTGGTTACAAAACCCCTTTTCGTTGGAGTTAATTCGAAAATCAGGCTCCATCATAGCGGGTCCTAATGCATATTCTACTGCCTCTTGTTCAAGTTGTTTTTCCAAATGACAGAGGGGACACTCTGAGTCTGTATCATACGCCTCATTGATTGGAATAGTATAAATAGTTTCTTTCATAATTTATCCTCTGAAATAATTTATTGCATCTGTAACAGACCGTACGCCGTAAACAGTAAGCCCATCGGGAACGTTTACTCCTCGAAGTGATTGTTTAGGCACGATTGCAGTTTTGAAGCCAAGGTTATGAGCCTCAGAGAGCCTCTTTTCAAGCTTTGAAACAGCTCGGAGTTCACCGCCAAGACCAACTTCACCTATAAACATTACATCATGGGGTATAACAAAGTCATTTTTACTTGCCCATATTGCAACGCATATTCCCAAATCAACGGCAGTCTCATCAATTCTTAAACCACCCGCTACATTTATGTATACATCGCAGTTGGATAAATTAACCCTTACGCGTTTCTCCATAACTGCAACAAGGAGAAGCAATCTGTTAAGGTCTATACCCGCACTCATTCTTCGTGGGTTACCAAACCCTGTGGGTGTAACAAGTGCCTGAATTTCTGCAAGAATACCTCGGGTGCCCTCCATGGCACAAACAATAGCTGAGCCTGAAATATCGTCTGGTCTGCCTTCAAGGAGCATTTTAGACGGGTTTTCCACCTCAACAAGACCTTTTTCCTGCATATCAAACACACCGATTTCGTTAGTTGAGCCAAATCTGTTTTTAACGGCTCTTAAAATACGAAATGATAGTTGACGGTCGCCCTCAAAGTAAAGGACACAGTCCACCATATGTTCAAGGACTCTTGGACCTGCAAGGGAGCCGTCCTTTGTAACGTGCCCTACAATGAACATTGAAATACCCATAGACTTTGCTACTTTCATAAGTGCATTGGTAGTTTCGCGTACCTGGGGAACGCTTCCTGCCGCTGATGATATTGCCTCGATGTGCATGGTCTGGATAGAGTCAATAATAACAATATCGGGCTTTGTGTCGCCAATGGCGTCAAGGATAGTTTCAACATCTGTTTCAGATAACAGGTACAGATTCTCCGTTGTAACACCTAAACGCTCGGCACGAATTTTAATCTGTTCAGCACTTTCCTCACCTGAAACATAGAGTATTTTTTTAGTTTTACCCGCATTTTCACAAATCTGCAAAAGCAGGGTTGATTTACCGATACCTGGGTCGCCGCCTACGAGGACCAGTTCGCCTGATACAATTCCGCCACCTAAGACGCGGTCAAGTTCGCTTATTCCCGTAGAAAAGCGTGTTTTATCATTATGAGTAACCGCAGAGATTTTCTGGGGTCTGTTAACAGTTGATTTTGTAACAGAACTTGCGGTTACTGACTTTTGCGGAGTATCAATGGTTTCAATCATTGTATTCCAGTTATTGCAACCAGGACATTTACCAAGCCACTTGGGTGATTGATATCCGCATTCATTACAAATATATACCGATTTTGATTTCATAGCATAATTTCCTCGTTTTAGTAGGTTATACATATATTATAGCTCAAATTATGTGCTTTGGCAATAATTTTTTCTGGTTTCATATTTTTTGAGGCATTAGCATAGTATCTACATTAAGAATAAAAAAAATATAATTGTTTGGTGAAAATTAGATATTGCAAATTCTTGTCGCCTATGCTAAAATATGTATGATTGAATTGATAAGTAGAGGATAAGTCACAGTATTGACAGCCCAAAAGGCAGAATGGAGAATATTATGCAGTTAATAGTTGCATTTAACTTCCTGTTATGGCTCATGTTCTTTCTGTGCTATGCGTACCAGATGTACTACATAGCAGTACCTTTTATCAAAAAAGAAAAGGTTTTTACAGAATCTAAAGCCAACAGATTTGCAGTACTTATTTCAGCCCGTAATGAATCGGCGGTAATTGGAAATTTATTAGAAAGCATAAATAATCAGACATACGATAAAAATCTTGTTGATGTGTTTGTTGTTGCAGATAACTGCACAGATAACACAGCGGAGATTGCACGTCTACATGGTGCAAATGTTTATGAGCGTTTTAACAAAATCAATGTAGGTAAGGGTTATGCCTTAAACTTCTTGTTAAAGCACATTGCAAGAGATTTTGGCAAGGACCGTTATGATGCATACTTTGTGTTTGATGCAGATAATGTTCTTGACCCCAACTATATTGCAGAGATGAACAAGACATTCTCAGGCGGTTATGACATCTTAACAAGTTATCGTAACTCAAAGAACTACGGTGATAGCTGGATATCAGCAGGTTATGCACTATGGTTTTTAAGAGAGTCAAAGTATTTGAATTATTCAAGAATGTTGCTTGACACAAGCTGTGCAATTTCAGGAACAGGTTTTATGTTCAGTAAGAAAATTGCAGAGCGTCTTGACGGATGGCACTATTATCTTTTAACAGAGGATATTGAGTTCACAGTTGACCATGTAATCAATGATTACAAAATTGGTTTCTGTAAGAATGCAGTTTTATATGATGAACAGCCTAACGAGTTCAAACAGTCAGTAAGACAGAGAATGAGATGGGCAAAGGGATACTTCCAGGTAATGTGTAACTATGGCGTAAAGCTTATCCGTGGCACAATGAAAAAAAGTTTCTCATGCTTTGATATGTCAATGACAATCATTCCTGCAATGATTTTCTCATTGGGAACGATTGTAGTAAACGGTTCAGCATTACTTGCAGGTTTAATTACAGGCGTTAGTATTGACCCCATTATTGATGCATTCTTAAAGGCAATAATCGGTATGTATTTCACAATGTATGCAATCGGTTTAATAACAACAATAACCGAGTGGAAGCAGATTTATACTACAACGTGGAAAAAGATACTTTATACATTTACTTTCCCTGTGTTTATGATGACCTATGTGCCCATAACAATTATGGCAATATTTAAGAAAGTTGAATGGAAACCTATTGTCCATAGCAAGGCAAAGAATTTAGCAGATATAACAAACGGAAAATAAATTTTAAGAGAACGGAATACCCGTTCTCTTTTTTTTGTAAAAATTCTTGTTGTAAAATCAAAACTTTTGTGATAGAATAGAAATGCGAAACTTAACTTAATATTTTTACTGACACATAGATGTGGAGCGTTTTTATTATGTTAAAAACGCGTCGGCTCTATTCTTTTTCTATGTCTATGTGGCTAAAAAAGTTAAGTTTCGCGACGGTAGAGCTAGCGTTTTATGCGTCAGCTTTGCTGACGCATTTTTTTATTGTAAAGGAGAAGAAAAATGGACGGTGGACAGGAGCTTTTAATAGACTATTTAATAACGGATATGATATTCCAACAGGTAAAAGATATGGACTTTGATTTTGACGGAATGATGAGAACGAAACCTGTTAAAATATTGACGGAGATTTATAAAGAAATGGAAAGGAATATTCCTGACAGTCAAAAAGTGAAAAACATATTTGCAATATATGAAAAGTATGGAATTCTTGTAGGCGTTAGTCCTTTTTCTGAGGAGTGTGATAAAAGCAAGGCATAAGCCTTGCTTTTTTGTTAAAAATTATATTGAAAAATCTTACTTGGTGTGGTAAAATATAGTAGATATAGTATTATTTCAAAAAAGGAGGCGGTAAAATATGTTAATGGACTTGCATAATCATACTATTTTCAGTTATGATGGCTCTAATAGTCCTGAGCAGATTATTGAAAATGCAATCAACTGCGGTTTTGATGCAGTTGCCATAACAGACCATCAGTTCACTATTAAAAACCGCCTTGGTGAATATATAGACCGTTTGCAAAAATGCAAGGCAAAGTATTCATCGCAGATTAAGGTTTTTGCGGGACTTGAAGTTGGAATGTGCCCTCGCCCCACAGACCTTTTTGCAGATGACACAGAGGGGCTTGACTTTGTTCTGTTTGAACGGCTTGATAAAGCAAATGCAACAGATTTATACGAGTTTTTACCATGGCGACATATGTTCCGTTGCCCCGTGGGACTTGCCCATTGTGATATTTTCAAAATGAGTGAAGACTATAACCTTGATATGTTAAACCTTATGAAAAAGGAAAACATTTTCTGGGAGCTTAACACATCAGGTAATTATAATTACTATTATGATTTTTTAACTAATGAGAAAAAACGTCAGGCTGTTAAAGATGCGGGAATTGGCGTAAGCGTTGGCTCGGATACACATGCTCTTTATGAGTTCAGGAAAGAGCAGATTATAAATGCAAATAAACTTGTGGAAGAACTTGGACTTCCGCTACCCTTTAAGATGGACTAAGAGAGGATAAGATATATGTCAGATTGGAGATTACATACACCTAATGGTGTAAACGATGTACTGCCCGAGGAATGTGCAGTAAAAAAAGAAATAGAAAATACAATATGGACAGTTTTTGCAGCCTTTGGATATAAGGAAGTAGAGACCCCGTCATTTGAGTATTATGATTGTTACAGCGGTGAAACGGGTCAGATTACTCAGGAGAAACTTTACAAATTCTTTGATGAGCAGGGCAGAATTCTTGCGTTACGCCCTGATTTTACAACATCAATCGCAAGAATGGCGGCTACAAAAACGGCGGATATTAAAACCCCCCAGAGATATATGTATACAGGCAGCGTTTATCGTGCCGAGCATACAGAGGGTGTGAGAAACCGTGAGATTACTCAAAGCGGAATTGAGCTTATAGGCAGTTATAGTGCTAAGGCAGATGCAGAGGTAATTGCAGCTGCAATGGAGGCTATCACGGCTCTTGGCATTGAGGAATTCTCGATGGAAATCGGTCAGGTAGGTTTCTTTAATGGTCTTGTTGAACAGTTGGGTCTCAACAAGGACACCATTGAAACACTTCGTGCAAGAATTGATTCCAAGGACTCTCAGGGAATTAAGAATATCGTTAAAGACCTTGACATTCCTGAAAAGGTTAAAGACATAATGATTGAATTGCCCTTCCTTTTTGGCGGCGGTGAGATTCTTGATAAAGCAGATGTAGCGGGACTTAACCCCACATCAAAAAAGGCATTGGATAATTTAAGAGAGATATATAATCTTCTGGTGCTTTACGGTTTTGAGCAGTACATATCTCTTGACTTGGGAATGTTACAGAGCATTGATTATTACACAGGCTCAATCTTTAAGTGCTATACCCGTGGAATTGGTTTCCCCATTGCCGCAGGTGGCAGATACGATAATCTTATGTCAGGCTTTGGCAAGACATCAGGTGCCGTAGGTTGCGCTGTTGGTATTAACAGAATTATGCAGGTGTATGAGGGTGCCGCAAACGAGGTTGCAGGAACACTTATATATGCCGAGGATAAGGCAGAGGGTATTGCATACGATTTGGCGTATAATCTTCGTGTAAACGGATGCCTGACAGAGATGTATATTGACGGCAATAATTTTGATGATGCAGTTACTTATGCAAAGAATACAAATAATACTTGTATTTTAAGAGTTAAAAAAGATGGTGCTCTTACTATTTACGATTTGGACCGCGATGATATAATTGAAACAACTGCGGAGGCGTTTTTAGGATATGGTGATATTCCTGAAATGATGGAGCCTGAGACGCCGCAGGATATGGGTTTTAGACAGTTCTAAAACATCCTTTGAAGAAATTATTTAGAAAGTGCCGATAAGTGAGCGAGGCTGTACTCGGTGTACGCTAGTGAGCTTAGAGGTGCTTTATGAGTGATTTATTCAAAGGGCACAAAAGTAGGAAAGGATATAAAATATATGAAGTATTTGACAGTTGCCCTGGCAAAAGGCAGACTTGCAGAACTTGCAATGGATATATTTAATGAAATAGGGATAGATTGCTCTGAAATGAAAGAGAAATCGAGAAAGCTTGTTTTTACTGACGAGAAAAGCAAAATGAAATTCTTTCTTGTAAAGGCATCGGATGTTCCCACATATGTTGAATATGGTGCGGCGGATATTGGTATCGTAGGCAAAGATACTCTTTTAGAGGAGAGCCGTAACCTTTATGAAATGGTAGATCTGGGCTTTGGCAAGTGCAGAATGTGTGTTTGTGGCGACCCGTCATTAAAGGATAAGCTTCATAAGATGACAAACTTAAAGGTCGCATCAAAGTATCCTAACATTGCCCGTAAATATTTTCAGGATGATTTAGGCCAGACCATTGATATTATTAAGCTTAACGGTTCAGTTGAGCTTGGCCCCTTGGTAGGTTTGTCAGATGTAATTGTAGATATTGTAGAAACGGGTTCAACTCTTCACGAAAACGGACTTGATGTTTTAGAGGAAATCTGCCCACTTAGTGCCAGATTTGTTGTAAACAAGGTCAGCATGAAAATGGAGCGGGAAAGAATAATGGCAATGGTTAATGCCTTTGCTGAGAAAGTAGAGGGAGATAACTAATGCGAATTTATCCTGCAATAGATATAAAGGACGGCAAATGTGTAAGATTATTACGGGGAAACTTCAATGATGTTACTGTCTATGGCGACAACCCTGCCCAAATGGCAAAAAAGTGGGAAGCCTTGGGCGGTGAGTATATCCATGTAGTTGACCTTGACGGCGCCTTAAAAGGTCATGGCGTAAATGCAGAGGTAATTAAAGAGATATGCAACAGCGTGTCAGTGCCCGTGCAGACGGGCGGCGGTATCCGTACAATGGCAGATATTGAAGCAAAGCTTAGTTGTGGAATCAGCCGTGTGATTATCGGCACAAAAGCAGTTTCGGATGCGGAGTTTGTAAAGGAAGTTGTTAAGAAATACGGCGATAAGATAGTTATAGGCATTGACGCAAAAGACGGAATGGTTGCAATCGAGGGCTGGGAAAAGACCTCTGAATTTACTGCCGTTGAGTTTGGTAAAAAAATGGCGGACTTAGGTGTAAAAACCATAATATATACTGATATTGCAACAGACGGAACTCTTATGGGACCTAATGTAGCGGCAATGGCGGAAATGGTAAAAGCAACAGGCATTGACATAATTGCGTCAGGCGGTATAGGTACGGTTGAGCATATTAAATCACTTATCCCGACGGGAGTTGAGGGAGTTATTTGTGGCCGTGCTTTATATACAGGAGATGTTAAATTAGACGAGGCTATAAATGCCATTAGTTAAAGGAGAAAATATATGTTAGCTGTCGAGAGAAGAACGCAAATCGAACAGATTATAACAGAAAGTAAGAGTGTACTTGTAGTAGACCTTGCAAAGCAATTTGATGTTACACCTGAGACTATTCGCGGAGACTTGCTTAAACTTGAAAAGCAGGGAATACTTGTAAGAACATACGGCGGTGCAACCCTGGCGGGAGCGTCAGGCTCGGAGCTTGGCTTTAAGGAACGTGATACAGTTAATGCTGAGGCAAAGCAACGCATAGGTAAGCGCGCGGCACAGATGATAAGAAACGGCGAGACAATCTTCCTTGATGCTTCAACATCTGCTTTATACCTTGCAAGAAACATAAAGGACAAGCGAGGTTTAACGGTTATTACAAATGCCGTGAGTATCATGACGGAGTTGTCAGACTGTGAGAACATAAAGCTAATCTGCACAGGCGGTTTGTATAACCCTAAAAATATGTCCTATAACGGCAGATACGCCGAGAAAATGATAAAGGAGAATTTTGCGGCAAATAAATTCTTCTTCTCATGCCGTGGCGTAACCCTTGGCCGTGGACTTGTTGACTCAACTGAGGATGAAGCGGAACTAAAACGCGCAATGCTTGAAAGGTCAGAGTCAGTTATATTCCTTGGCGACCATTACAAAATGGGCAAAATGGGTATACCTGTAATTTGTCCTCTTGACAAGATTGATAAGTTTATAACAGACGTGGAGCTTGACAGCGAATGGCGTAGTGCATTAGAAGACGGCGATGTAAGTATTATTACAGTATAGGTGATATTATGGCAAAAAAATATTACGCTGTAAAGCATGGCAAGACCACGGGAATTTTCACGAGCTGGGAAGAGTGCAAGGCAACAGTAGACGGTGTTGCCAATGCAAAATACAAAGGTTTTTCAACCTTGGAGGATGCCCAGGCATACTTAAATGATGAAGGCCCGAAGCCTGTTGAAGTAAAAGAGGGCTCAGCAGTGGCTTATGTTGATGGCAGCTACAAAGCAGATACAGAGGAATTTTCCTATGGTGCGATACTTTTTCTAAATGGCGAGGAGATCGAGTTTTCAGGTGCCGACTATAACCCTGACGTTAAGGATATGCGAAACGTAGCCGGGGAATTAAAGGGTGCAATGGTAATGATGAATTACTGTATTAAAAATAACATTCCTGCTCTTGAAATTCACCATGATTATGAGGGTATTGCAAAATGGGCAAGAGGCGAGTGGAAAACGAATAAGCCAGGAACAAAGATGTATAAAGAATACTATGACCGTATTTCTGATAAGTTAGATGTAACCTTTGTAAAGGTAAAAGGTCATTCGGGAGACATAAACAATGACCGTGCCGACAAACTTGCAAAAAAGGCATTGGGAATAGAGTAATAGTATATTGTAACAACAAACCGAAAGCCTTTGTAATGGGTTTTAGGGAAATAGCCAAATAAATGAAATTTCAATAAAAAAGACTTGACAAACTTCATTTTAATGGTATAATGAGAATGGTGTCTAATTTTATTGGAAGTAAATGCAGTCAAATTGGGACTGCGGTAAATATTATAGGAGGTGCAACGATATGAAAATGACATTTCAGCCGAAGAAGCGTCAGAGAGTAAAGGTACATGGCTTCAGAGCAAGAATGGCTACAAAGTCAGGAAGAAAGGTTCTAGCTCTAAGAAGAGCAAAGGGCAGAAAGACTCTTACAACTTCAGAGAAATAATAGCCGTTACAGAGTAACTTGCGGAGTGTCTCAGATTGAGGCTAATATGCCTTTATGGGGACGCTCTTTTTTTACAGGTATTAAAGGAGAGTGTTTGATATGAAAAATACTCAACCGATTAAGTTAAACAGAGAATTCAGGCGCATTTATGCAAAGGGAAAATCTGTTGCAGGTGGTTTTGTTGTGGTATATGTAATGCCTAATAAGCGTTTATATAACCGAGCAGGTTTCACCGTAGGCAAGGCCTTTGGCAATGCCGTTAAGCGTAACCGTATAAAACGTCTTATGCGGGAGAGCTATCGACTTATGGAGGATAGCTTAAAGGTGGGCTATGATTTTATAATTGTAGCGAGAAATCGTGCGGTGGACAAGACTTGCGATCAGATTAAGAAAGACTTGGAATTTGTAATGCGCAGCCTTGAAATAACAGGCTAAAAAAATGAAAAAGATACTTATATTTTTGATTAATTTTTACAGACACCAAATTTCACCGAGAAAAGGTACGAGTTGTTGCAGGTATACACCAACCTGTTCACAGTACGCCTTAGAGGCGGTAGAAAAGTATGGTGCTTTGAAGGGTAGTTATTTAGCGATTAAACGAGTTTTGCGTTGTCATCCGTGGGGTGGCAGCGGGTATGACCCTGTTCCGTAAGGAAGCACCGGAAAGGATAATATATGTGGCATTATATTGTAATGGCGTTAGGCTGGATAATCAAGACTATATATGAGTTGGTTCAAAATTACGGTCTTGCAATTATTTTGTTTACTATTGTAGTAAAGCTATTATTGTTACCGTTGAACATTAAATCACAGCGCGCTATGAAAAAACAGGCAAAGTTACAGCCTGTTCTGGCAGAATTGCAGAAAAAGTATGCCAACGACCAGCAGAAGCTTCAACAGGAAACAATGAAGCTTTATAAGGATAATAATGTTAGTATGATGGGCGGATGTTTGCCCATGCTTATTCAGATGCCTATCCTTATTGCATTGTATCAGGCTATCCAGAAGCCTCTTACTTATATGTTTAATGTTCCCTATAAGGCAAAGGACCTTGCATTAGCAGAGAATGCATGGGTTGTTGAAAAGGTAACAGAACTTAGAGATGCGGCAGTCGCAGCAGGTGAGAATGTAGTATCATCAATAGAACAGTTGTTAAATATTGACCAGATTACAATTTCAAGCTGGGCAGGAAGATTTGGCGGAGAGGTGCACGAGTGGTTCATTAACTTCAATTTCTTGGGTATGGACTTATCACAGAAGCCTCAGGCGGCATTGGGCTATTTAGCTGACCCCGTAAATAACTGGGGAATGTTGCTTCTTCTTTTAATTCCCATTCTTGCAGTTGTGTCATCAGTTGCACAGAGCAAGATTTCCATGAAGTTGTCAGGTCAGTCAAACAATACAGAGCAGACACAGTCAATGAACAAGATGATGACATGGATGATGCCCTTGATGACAGGTTATTTCACATTGATTTTACCTGCGGGTATCGGTATTTATTGGATAGTAAGCGGTGTCTTACAGATTGTTCAGCAGTTGGCATTAAATCTATATTTTGATAAGAAAGGGGAGGACTTCGTTGTCAAAGTTCCCGAAAAGAAAAATCAGCACGGAAAAAAGAGCAAAAAGCATTGAGGAAGCAATAGAACTTGCATTAGGAGAGCTTAATGTTACAAGAGAAAATGCTCAAATAGAAATCATTCAGGAGCCACAGAAAGGCTTCTTAGGAATTGGCGGTAAGGATGCGGTTGTAAAGGTAACAGCGGAGGTTGAATCAGATGTTAAAACTGATGCACCCAAGAAATCAGCACCCAAGGCTAAACGCCAGAAAATAAGCGGCGGCGTATACGTATCAGAATCACCCGCAGAGAACGCGAAAAACTTTGTAACAGATGTATTAAATGCAATGGGTATTGAGGTTACAGTTACTGCGGACTTCGACGGCGAGGTTGTAAATGTAAACCTTGACGGCGACAATATGGGCGTTGTAATTGGTAAGCGCGGTGACACACTTGACAGCATTCAGTATTTAACATCATTGGTTGTAAACCAGCGTTCAGAAGATTATATTAAGGTTTCAATAGATACAGAGAACTATCGTGAAAAGCGAGAGGAAGCTCTTATTGCATTAGCAAAGAGACTTGCTGGTAAGGTAGGCCGCACAGGTAAGAAGTTTGCATTGGAGCCTATGAACCCCTATGAGAGAAGAATTATCCATTCAAGTTTACAGGATAATGAGGATGTAACAACTTTCTCAGTAGGACAGGAGCCTTACAGAAAGGTAGTTATTGCTCCCAAGAACCCCAGACCTTCACAGAAGCGTTACAACAAGCGTAATGATGAGGGAAGAGGCGGATACTCAAACGGCTATGCAAAGACAGAGGAAAAGCCCAAGTCAAGTGCGGATACACCCACTTACAAGGCAGACTTTAAGCCTCAGCAGCATAAGGCAGAGTATAAGAATTTTGAGGAGTATTTAGCAGCTCATTCAAAAGACTAACTAAAAAAGTGACTTCGTAAGAAGTCACTTTTTTTATTCCATTCTTAAATCATTTATAAACATTCCGCTAAATCTTGGAACATTAAAGCGTTCTGCAAACATTGTGCACTTGCACATAAATATATAATATATATTAAGGCCGCAATATCTTAATGTTTCAAAATTTCCCTGACCTTTTGCGATTATTACATCTGCATTGTGAATTTTATTTTTTACCTCATCTGAAACTCTGTCAAGGCATGTACCAGCAATTGCCGTACCATTGCCACACACATTTGAAATATCATATAACCCCACTTGTCTTGCATCATCCTCTGTGGCATCGTTTAGGACAGCTCCGCCACGAACGATAATATTAAGGTTAAGGTGTGGAAATATCTTTAATATTGTCCTCATAAGCAACTTATCAAAAACAACCTCGCCACAGTTATCCGTAAGATATACTATATCATTTGCATTTTCGAGATCTTTGGTGAATCTGTCAAACTCATACCTGGGAACTGGAATATTAAGAGCATCATCAATAAATTTCAATAGTGCTTTTTCGTCTACCTTATCCATTGCGCCAAAGTCAATATAGTTACCCATCATAGCATATTTAATTGCTGTTTCAAGTGGGTTTTGGCTTGTTGTAATATTCTTTTCAATTTCATTCTCCATTGAAAGAATAAGATTATTAAAATGGTGTTTGATTTTTGTAAAGTCCTTTGTAACACCGAAAGTTTCAAATCGCAGATTTTCAATTTTCTCAACAAGCTCAGGTGCGCTTTTATCAGAAGATGCAGATGATATAATTTCAACTGCTTTTCTTGAAAATATCTCACAATCTTCCTCTTTTGCACCTTCGGGAAAATCATAAGGAAATTTTTTCAGGAGACACCTTTTGCACTCATCATTAAGTCTTATGTGGGTCATTTCATAAGCTCCTCAGCAAGAGCTGAAATTTCTGCACGGTTTATATCTGATACCGCAGACTTGATATGAACATTATTCTCTGTATAGGTAATGTTCTTTGACTTTTCAAGCATACCCTTGATTGTCTTTTCTGCCATTGTCGCCCATGTGCCATTTTCAATTATGGCAATTGTTCTGTTCTGGTAGTTTCTCTCTGTAAGATGGTTTATAAACTCATGCATAAAGGGGAAGATACCGCCGTTATATGTTGTTGTAGCAAGTACAATTTTTCCATAACGGAATGCGTCCTCAACGGCTTCTGCCATATCCTCCCTTGCAAGATTTGTAACTGCTACCTTGGGGCAACCTTTTCCTTTAAGCTCATCTGCAAGTATATTTACCGCTTCTTCTGTGTTACCGTAAACAGTTGTATAGAATATTGCAACGCCTTCACTTTCAACTCCGTAAGATGACCATATATTATACAGGTTAATGTAATGAGCTAAATTCTCTGTAAGAATTGGTCCGTGTAGAGGACAAATTCTTGCAATGTCAAGACCCGCAGCTTTCTTTAATACTGTCTGCACCTGAGCACCGTATTTGCCGACAATGCCAATGTAGTAACGACGTGCTTCACAGTCCCAGTCCTCGTCTGCATCCGTTGTGCCGAACTTACCAAAAGCATCGGCTGAGAAAAGAGTTTTAGTTGTTTTCTCATAGCTTAGAACAACCTCGGGCCAATGTACCATGGGAGCAGTTACAAAAGTCAGTTCGTGATCACCTAAATTAAGTGTATCACCCTCGCCAACAATAACTTGTCTATCAGCGTAGTCTGTGCCAAAAAATTGCTTCATCATAACAAATGATTTTGCATTTGAAACAATTTTAGCATTGGGGTATTTTGTTGCAAATTTATGAATATTTGCGGAGTGGTCAGGCTCCATGTGATGTACTACAAGGTAGTCAGGCTCTCTCTCGCCAAGCACCTCACATACATTTTTAAGCCATTTCTCACCAAAGTTTTTGTCAACAGTATCAAGCACGGCAATTTTCTCGTCCATAATTACATAGGAGTTATATGCCATGCCCTTTTCAACCCAATACTGCCCCTCAAATAAATCTATATTGTAGTCGTTTACTCCAACATAAAATATTTTCTCTGTTACGTTCATTTTCTTTTCTCCTTTATATTAACCTAAAAAGTAGTCCATAATAAGCATTACTGAGAAACCAACAAGAAGAGTATATGTTACGCCTCTTGTGCCCTCATGGTGAGTTTCGGGAATCATCTCGTCTGATATTACATATAGCATTGTACCACCTGCAAATGCAAGAGCAAAGGGTAAGATTGCAGTTGAAATACTGACGGCGAAAAAGCCGATGAATGTACCGATAACTTCAACAACCCCAGTTAATGCGGCGGTAAGAAAGGTTCTTCCGCGGCTCATTCCTGCTGCTAACATTGGAGCTATAATTACCATACCCTCGGGGATGTTTTGTAGTGCTATACCACCTGCAATGGTAAGAGCCTCTGCGGTATTTCCCGTACCAAAGCCAACACCCGCAGCAATACCCTCAGGAAGATTATGTATTGCGATTGCCATAACAAAAAGCAATACCTTGCCAAGTTTTTCGTTTTTATCAGGATGAGCCTCAATATCCACACCTGACAAACGATGAAGATGGGGAATTGCCTTATCCATAAGATTAAGAACAAAAGCTCCAAAGAAAACTCCTGTAACTGTTACGATAATTGCAGAGTATCCAGTCCCATATTCGAGGGAGGGCATAATAAGCCCGAACACTGCCGCACAAAGCATAACTCCCGCGGCAAAGGACAATATCAAATCGCTGAACTTATGGGAAATGTTTTTGAACATAAACCCTATTAAGGCACCGATAACCGTGGCACCGCCCACGCCTAATGCAGTAAGTAATACAATCTCCATTTAAGTCTCCTCGCTTTATCTTTCGTTATTTATATTTTATCATAATTAGTTGCATTATGCAAGGATGTGATGTATATAAAATTATGTTGTGAAACAAAAAATTTTGTGGTATACTGAGTATATACGGAGGTGAGGGAATGAATAAAAGATTTTTACGGGATGTGTTGGTTTCAGTGCTGTTGCTGTTACTGACATTCTTTATAGGAAACTTTTTACATATAAAATTTAATACAGAAGCACTGGTTCCGTTGATGTTTTTACTTACGGTGTTTTTGATATCCATATTAACACAGGGATATACTCTGGGAATTTTATCGGCACTTGTGAGTGTACTTGCGGTTAATTTTGCATTTACATTCCCATACCTTGAATTTAACTTTACTATTCCTGAAAATCTGATTTCTGCAATTATTATGATAGTAATAACTGTTGTAACAAGTGCTCTTACTACTAAGATTATGAATCAGGAAAAGATTAAAATTAAAGCAGAAAGAGAAGAAATGCGCGCAAATCTGTTAAGGGCTATATCCCACGATTTAAGAACGCCTTTAACGGCAATTTACGGCGCAAGTTCAACGGTAATTGATAATTACAAAAATCTCACAGACGAGAGCAAACTTGATATGCTTGGGGGAATAAAGGAAGATTCCCAATGGCTCATAAGAATGGTTGAAAATCTTTTATCTGTTACAAAAATTGACAGTACCAATGTTGAACTTATAAAAAGCCCTGTGGTTTTAGAGGAACTGGTAGATTTTGTTTTGAGCAAATTCAAGAGCCGTTATCCTGATGTAACAGTTAAAATATCTGTACCCGATGAATTTATAATGGTATCGGCAGACGCGATTTTAATTGAGCAGGTAATTGTAAACATTCTCGAAAATGCCGTTCAACACGCCAGGGGAATGACAGAAATAAATTTAAGTGTAAAAACAGAAGAGGATAAAGTTATTTTCGCCATATCTGATGATGGTTGTGGAATAGAAAAAGAAAAGCTTAAAAACATATTTACGGGTAATATAATTTCAGACACAGCCGTTTTTGACAGTAACAAGCAGAATATGGGAATAGGCCTATCTGTGTGTGCAACAATTATAAAAGCTCACGGTGGTGAGATAAGTGCGAAGAATAACAAAGCCAAGGGTGTAACATTTAAGTTCAGTCTTGAAAAGGAGGATATAGATGAGCAATAAATATAAAATTCTCCTGATAGAGGACGAGGTAAATATCCGTAAGTTTGTGAGAGCTCTCCTTGAAGCAAATGAATATATGGTAATTGAGGCGGAGAGTGGGTCAAATGGAATGATGATGATATCATCCCATATTCCTGATTTGATAATTCTTGATTTAGGTTTGCCTGACCGTGATGGAATTGACCTTTTAGGTGATATACGAAAGGAATGGGCAATACCAGTTATGGTTTTGTCTGCCCGTTCAGACGAAAAGGATAAGGTTATGGCACTTGATATGGGAGCTAATGACTACGTTACAAAGCCATTTGGTGCCGCAGAATTTTCTGCGAGAATAAGAAGTGTACTTCGTAATACCCGTAGTAGTGCAGCAGATAAAAAAGGCGATATGGCTAAATTTGAAA
>JAZQFP010000089.1:0-8422 GCA_045539555.1 Candidatus Ornithomonoglobus sp. | reverse complement strand
AAAGAAAAGAATCCGGTGGTAATGGCATTGAGGATCCACCTGTTCCCATACCGAACACAGAAGTTAAGCTCAATTGCGTCGATGGTACTTGGCGGGTGACTGCCCGGGAGAGTAGAACGCTGCCGGATTATTTCTTTTTTACAAAAGAATTTAATATGTGGCTCCATGGTCAAGCGGTTAAGACACCGCCCTTTCACGGCGGTATCGCGGGTTCGATTCCCGCTGGAGTCACCATTTTTATATGGACCATTAGCTCAGTTGGTTAGAGCTCCCGGCTCATAACCGGACGGCCCTAGGTTCGAGTCCTAGATGGTCCACCAAAAAAAAGACATCCAATGGATGTCTTTTTTTAGTTATCCTCTACTTAATCAGGAGTTAATGTACTTTATAAATCTTGTGATGTTTATAGAAATCTATTATGTTTTTGTCAAAAATTACAAAAAGTTGTTGAAAAAAATGTATTTTTATGTTACACTTGTAGTAACAAATAATTTATGGAGGTTTTATATAATGAAACTAATTTACGGTGTAAATGATAAGCCTAAGTTTGGTCAACTTTTGATCTTTGGCTTACAGCAGTTACTTGCTATTATGACTGCAACATTGGTTGTGCCTGTTATCATTGGTAACGGTATGAGCTCAGCTGCGGCACTTTTCGGTGCAGGTCTTGGTACTTTGGTGTATATTCTTTTTACAAAGAAAAAGAGCCCCGTGTTCCTCGGATCATCATTTGCCTTTATTGGCTCAATGTTTGCAGCCTTTGCTGGTGGCGTTTCAATGGCTCTGGGATATCTTGGACTTATAATAGGAGCAATATTTGCAGGACTTGTATATGTGGTTATTGCAATCATTGTTAAGTTTGCAGGTGTTAAGTGGATAAACAAGCTTATGCCCGCAACCGTTATCGGACCTACTGTTGCAATTATCGGTCTTTCACTTGCAGGTAATGCAATAGGTGATATGACAAAGGGTAGTGTTCCTGATGTTGTTGCATCACCTCTTATTACAGTTCTTTGCGGTGTCATAACACTTTTAATTACTATTCTTTGCTCAACCTACGGCAAGAAGACTGCTAAGCTTATTCCCTTTATTTTTGGTATTCTTGGTGGATATGCGGCTTGTGCAATCTTTACTGCTATTGGTTATGCTGCAAATGTTGATGCACTTAAAATTCTTAATACTGCACCATTTGAGGCACTTGTTGCAAACGGTGTAACATTGGAAACATTCCTGTCAGTTCCTGACTTTACATTCCTTACTGCGAGACACGGTATAGGTGAGCTTAATGCTGCATATATCGGAACAATCGCGGTTGCATATGTTCCCGTTGCATTTGTAGTATTTGCAGAGCATATTGCAGACCATAAGAATATTTCATCAATTATTGAAACTGACCTTTTAGAGGAGCCAGGTCTTCACAGAACACTTTTAGGAGATGGTATTGGCTCAATGGTTGGCGCATTCTTCGGCGGTTGTCCAAACACTACATATGGTGAGTCAGTGGGATGTGTTGCAATTACAAAGAACGCGTCAGTTGCTACAATTATTTGTGCAGCAATTCTTGCTATTATAATCTCATTTATTTCACCCTTTATTGCATTTGTTAATTCTATTCCATCATGTGTAATGGGTGGCGTATGTATGGCACTATACGGCTTTATTGCGGTATCAGGTCTTAAAATGGTACAGGCAGTTGACCTTAACCAGAACAAGAACTTGTTTGTTGTATCAACTATTCTTATTGCAGGTATAGGCGGCCTTACACTTACATTTGGTCAGGTTACAATTACATCAATCGCGTGTGCGCTTATCCTTGGTATAATTGTAAATATTGCAGTATCAAAGGCAAAGGATGAGGAATGATTATGAGTAACGTAACTATATTTGACCATCCTTTAATTCAACATAAAACTACAATTTTAAGACAAACCTCAACATCAAACAAGGAATTTCGTGAGCTTGTTGAGGAAATCACAATGCTTATGTGCTATGAGGCACTAAGAGATTTACCCTTAGAGGATGTGGAGATTGAAACTCCAATTAAGAAAACGACAAAGAAGCTTATTAAGGGCAAGAAAATGGCCATTGTACCCATTCTTCGTGCAGGACTTGGAATGGTAAACGGTATGCTTTCCCTTGTTCCCTCAGCGAAAGTGGGACACATAGGAATGTATCGTGATGAGGAGACATTGGAGCCTCAGGAGTATTACTGTAAGCTTCCCGCCGACATTGATAACAGATTAATAGTAGTTGTTGACCCGATGCTTGCAACGGGTGGTTCTGCTATTGATGCAATTTCACAGATTAAATCATATGGTGGAAAGAACATTAAGTTCCTTTGTCTGATTGCAGCACCCGAGGGTATAGAGGCACTTTCCAAAGCACATCCTGATGTACAGATATTCTGTGCAAACATTGATGAATGCTTAAATGAGAAAGGATATATTGTCCCTGGTCTTGGAGATGCAGGAGACAGAATTTTTGGCACAAAATAAAGATTGAAAGACACCTTTGGGGTGTCTTTCATAAACTTACACAGAGGAGAAAAAATTTATGAAAAAAAGAATTTCATTTCTTATGGCACTTGTGTTTGTTATAACAGCGATTGTTGTTCCAATAAACACATTTGCTGCATCAACATATACTGTTAAAATAAACGGTATGGATAAGCTTGAGATTACAAATGTTATTGAGGCAGTTGAGTATCCTGGTGAGGAGATTGATACTGAGGGCGACTTTATTTGCCAGAGTGGAGCAAAGCTTGTAAACCTTGAAGATAACGCCATCTCTCTTGTTTTCCATAATGTTCATGACCCTGAGAACGGCAGCAGTTCTGTACCTGTTGCTCCTGACGGCTATACTGAATTTGATCTTAACGAGTATGGTCAGTTCTTTGATTTGCCTAAGGGCGCGTCATATACAATAGAATCTGAGGGAACATACTACTACGACATTCAGTTTGCAGACGGTACTGTTGCGGTTGGATATATACAGGTAATGGATGGGTATGTACCCGTTCCTACGGGCCCTGTTGAGCCTCAGCCAGAGGTAAAGCCCGAAGCCATCCCCGTAGTATCAAAGTCTCAGCGTATTCAGATTGAAGAAGAATGGGCTGATGTTGATGCTTACAATATCTTTGATAATAACTATATAAAGCTTCGTGATTTCGCATACTATTATTCAATGTTTGGTTCACACACAGACAAGTGGTTTGATGTTACATGGGACGGAGAGAAGAATGCAATAAACCTTGTAACAGGTAAAGAATACACACCCGTTGGTGGAGATGGAGAACTTAATGCAGGGGTATCTGCACAGGCAGTACTTTCATCTTCTATGGTGTATTTGAACGGTGAGTACGTTCCCCTTACTGCATATAACATCAATGATAATAACTACTTCAAGTTAAGAGATTTATGCGAAGCCCTTGATATTTCAATCTCATGGTGGGGAGTTCAGCAGATAATTTACATCAATAATGATTATGGCTACGGCACAGAGTTTGAGGAAATAGTTCCCGACGCAATGCAATAAAAAAAGTAGTAACAGAAATTTTTCTGTTACTACTTTTTTTATTGCAAAAGATGTCCATTTTTGGTATAATAAATATATTATATATGAAAGGGATAGGTATTTTTATGTTAAATACTATTTTACACTATGCAGACATTGTTGTTAATAGCATAAATGATGCACTTTACACTTATGTGCTTATTATTATGCTTTTACTATGCGGTCTGTATTTTACTGTTCGAACAGGTTTTGCACAGTTCCGTCTTTTTGGACACCAGATTAAATCTGTTACAGAAAAACCCGCCGATGGCAAGAGTGTTTCATCTTTCCAGGCACTTATGGTTTCAACCGCATCACGAGTAGGAACGGGTAACATTATAGGAGTTTCAACTGCTATTTGTCTTGGTGGTTTCGGCTCTGTATTCTGGATGTGGGTTATTGCCATAATAGGTGGTGCGTCAGCACTTGTTGAGAGTACTCTTGCGCAGATTTACAAGAGAAAAGGTCCTGACGGCTGGTACGGAGGTCCTGCATATTATATTGAAACAGTATTCAAAAAGGCACCTAAGTTGGGCAGAGTTGTTGCAATATTGTTCTCAATATTTCTGATTCTTACATATGGCTTTGGTTTTAATATGTTGGCATCATTTAATTTGCAGTCGACTTTCTCTGCATATGGGTTTTATAACCCTCAGTATACCCCATGGATAATCGGTGGTATTCTTGCTATTCTTGTTGGATATTGCTTGTTTGGTGGTGGAAAGCGCATTATTAAGGTAACAAGTTTTCTTGTTCCTGTTATGGGCGTTATTTATATTCTTGTAGCATTAGTAATTGTTGCACTGAACATCACATCACTACCCGCAATTTTCTCGAGAATATTCAGTGAAGCGTTTGATTTTACTGCAATATTTGGTGGCTTTACAGGCTCATGTGTAATGTATGGTATTAAGCGAGGTTTGTTCTCAAACGAGGCGGGTGTAGGTTCTGCTCCTAATGCATCAGCGTCAGCTGAGGTTGCTCACCCCATAAAGCAGGGACTTGTGCAGGTATTATCGGTATTTCTTGACACTCTTTTGGTTTGCTCTGCTACTGCATTCATGTGTATGTGTTCAGGTGTTGAGCCTACTGCTGAAATTTCAGGTGCAATGTATGTTCAACAGTCAATGCAGACAACCCTTGGTGCATTTGGCCCCATGTTTGTAACTGTTGCAATGATACTATTTGCATTTACAACTCTACTTGGTAATCTTTATTATGTTGATATGAGCTTATTCTATATGCTTGGACATAAGCCTGGCAAGAAGATGTTAACAGTATACTATATACTTGCCTCAGCTGTTATATTTGTGGGTGCAGGACTAAATGCAGATTTGTTATGGGGAATTGCTGATATTACAATGGGTGCAATGGCAGTAATAAATATTCCCGTAATTCTGTTCCTTGGTAAATATGCTATGAGGGCACTGAAAGATTACGAGAAAAAGGCTAAGTCAGGCGAAACAATGACATTTAAGGCATCAGACATCGGGTTGCCTGATACAACAGATGCGTGGAATTAATAAATAAAAAGATACTTATTTTGAATAAGTATCTTTTTTTGTGGTAAATATTTACTGTAAAAAAATTTACGAAAGGAAAATGATATTATGAAAAAGATTTTAAGCCTTGTTATTGCATTTATGATGATTTCAACCACAGCTTTGGCTAATACTATTGACGGGTTTTCCGAGGTGTGGAAAAACTTCAATGAGTTAAAATCATACTCAGGACAGACCACTATGTCAGTTACCGTTAATGAGCCTATGCTTTTCTTAGAGGATATACCCCTTGGTGATGAGGGAATAGATTATTCTCTTATGATAAATGATTTACTTAAATCAACGGCTACTGCTGATTTTTCCGTGAACATATCACAAGATTTCAAAAGAATGCAGATGGCAATGTCTGTGGCATACGATGTACCTGTAAGTATGAATGAGGACTTCAAACTTGATGCATGGGCAAGGGTTGGAATGTGGCTTGACTACGATATGACAAACCCTGAGGCCCCTGTTTATAAAACAATTGTAAAAACACCTTTTGACAGCAAGTATCAAGTAATGGATGTGGGTGCAGATTTGGGTGCAGACATGGCATCAATACTTACCTCTGAAACAGTCAAGGGAATTTCTGATGCAACCCTTGAAGTTATCAAAGAGAATGGTAATATTACAAGAACGAGTAAAGGTTACCGTGTAAATTTTGATAATGCAGGAATGTTTGGATATATTACAGATATGATGAATGAAGCAAAGATATTTGCAACGGATGATGTTGATATTGAAGCATTTGATGAAGTGATTTCTGCTATGGAATGGGCAAAGGATAACCTTACTATTCTTGGTGATGATGGTATGACATTGGAGTTTACCAAAAATGCACAGGGAGACATTAACGCCACTGTTGAAACAATGCATTTTGATTTTAACATCTATGATATAGCGACATTTATGGAAGTGGATACAGAAGGACTTGCCCGTGAACGCGCAAATGTAGATATTACATTAAAGGCTGAGTCAAAGATTTCGGGGCATAACAAAACAGTAGTTGAAATGCCTGTACTTACAGAGGAGAACTCCGAGGATATAAACGGAGGAAGCAGCGATGTTTATTTTTATGAAGCAGGTTCACCTCTGTTTGCCAATAATGCTACATATTATTCCATTGACGAAATTATAACGTCTGCGGGATTGGACTTTGCACCGCAATACTCCGAGGGTGTTCTTACTCTTACCAATGAAGACGGCCATATAATTACAGTTAAGGGCAATGTTATTGCAATGAATGGCGAAGAATGGAATATGGAAAAACCGCAGATGACAGAAAAGGATGGAATAATTTATCTGACGGAAGACGTCCTTGGTTTGTTATACATTGACCCTTATGCAAATTATGACACAGTTTCAAAAGCTTTTACATATTCATTCTGGCACGATCAAAGTATAACGTATCCCTATGTAGAAACTCCTTTTGATGAGGATACGGAACCATATATTCCACCGTACCTTTATGAATATGTAAGCTCTGACCAGGTTCCTTATGTGGAAGACGGAGAGGCATTTATCCCTGTTTATGACCTGTTAAAGAATATGTATGCTGGTGATTTTGTAATTACCGCAGATAGTTTGAGATATACCGCAACAGGTGAGAACAGATACGATATCGGAGAGGTTTTCGTAAAGGTGGGAGAGAACTCAATTATGGTTGATAACGAGTATATCACCTTTGAAAAACCTGTTGTAAATGTAGCAAACATTTTCCGTGCACCATTGGAGTTTGTTGAAAATATTGGTTTTACTGTTGAGGATATTTATATGTTTGACGACCATACACAATATGAACTTTCAATGCCAAATCCTGAATTCTGGGTTGAATAATGTTTGATAAAAAGCCCCCCGAGAACGGGGGCTTTTTGTAAGAGAAATATCAAATACAAACAAGGGGCAATGTGGTAGTATATGCATAAGAAATAATGGAAGGTGCGTTAATAAAAATGAGACTTCAAAGCGGAAAAGAGGTAATGCGGTCAGGCATTCTCTTTACGGTTGCATATATGGTAAGCTATATTACCCGTATTAACTTTGGTGCAGTTATATCAGAAATGGAAACTGCAACGGGGATAACACGAGATTTACTGTCCATGTCAGTTACGGGTAGCTTTATTACATATGGAGTAGGACAGGTTTTAAGTGGAGTTTTAGGAGATAAAGTTTCTCCTAAAAGATTAATTTCTCTTGGTTTTGCCATTACAACTGTTATGAATCTTTTAATACCATTATGTAACAGTCCATACTTAATGCTTGGGGTATGGTGCATAAATGGTTTTGCTCAAAGTCTTATGTGGCCGCCCCTGGTTAAAATTATGACTACATATCTTTCCCAGAGAGATTATGAAAAAGTATCTGTGTGGGTGCTATGGGGTGGATCATTAGGTACAATATTTATATACCTCATATCTCCTGTTATGATTGCAATATTGAGCTGGAAAGCAGTTTTTGTTTTTGCGGGGGTATGCGGCGGACTTATGTTGGCTTTATGGAATAAGTTTGCTGTTGACGTGGATATAAGAAATATTGAAAAGCCTGAGAAACAAAAGAATTCTTTGAAATTCTTGTTTGCTCCTGTGATGGTTTTAATAATGGTTGCTATTATTATTCAGGGAATGTTAAAAGATGGTGTAACCACATGGATGCCCACATATATATCAGACACATATGGTTTAAGTAATGTTATTTCTATTTTGACGGGCGTTATAATTCCCTTGTTCACAATGATAATGAACAAACTGTTTGCAAGACTTTACAGGCGTGTCCTTACAAACCCTGTTACATGTGCAGGTGCAATATTTGCCATAGGAGGCATATTTGCCTTAGGAATATTCCTGACATCAGGCAGAAGCGCCATAGCATCAGTAGTTCTTACAGCGCTTCTTGTTGGGTCAATGCATGGGGTAAACTTGATGCTTATATGTATGGTACCATCTTTCTTTAAGAAGTATGGAAATGTATCTACCGTATCAGGTATTATAAATGCCTGTACATATATAGGCTCGGCTCTTTCTACCTATGGTATTGCGGTATTGTCCCAGAAAGTTGGATGGAGCAGTACAGTTCTTATGTGGACATTGTTCGCAGTAGTGGGTACGGTGATATGTGTATTATGTGCCAGGGCGTGGCGGAACTATATTAATGGATAATGGGAGAAAAGACATGGAGAAACGACAGATTATAAATATTGTAAATTTTATTCGTGCCATTGAGCCGAGATACAAGTCGGATATGGTAGGTGCAGTGCGTAATGAAATAGAATATATGAAGAAACATAATCTTCGCGGTACATTCTTAATTCAGTACGATGCAATGCTTAT
>JAZQFP010000088.1:0-9830 GCA_045539555.1 Candidatus Ornithomonoglobus sp. | reverse complement strand
CCGACTTATGGTGTCGGCTACAACAGCCCAAAAAGCATCTACTACTTTTCTGATAATAGCCTCAGAGTATTTCAAGTGGTATTTTTTCTTGTATGCAAATTTATTGCCGCCGACTACAATACGATCTTTATTGAGCTTTGCAGATATTCTGTCAATCAATTCGTTTTTACTTATAGTGTTCATTTATTTCTCCTTTCGTTGTGGTATTATGCCAATGAAATCATCGTTTTAAGGCTTGTTTTTTTCTTTCCATATTCTTATTTGTTCTTTTGCCTCATCAATATTCTTGTACTTCTCTTTAAAATTAGAAATATATACTGTCCCATCATCTTCTTCAAAGAGAAGAAAGACGTAAAATTTGCCTATATAATACATAACCTCTCCTTTAATTTGTTTGTTGGTATGGCGGCGGTTTTAGTATCGTGATACATAAATATCTTTAAATACTAAAAGAAGCTCATTATCAATCACAATTAAGTAATCAATAATAAGCTTCTTTTAATATTCAAAGATAATATTAACTTATTTTGCACTATGACTTCTTTTTGTATTTAATCTCTGTAAAATCTCTGTAAATTGAATTCATTTATGCTTGCAATACCTTATTTTAATAGGCTTTCAACACTTATGTTTATATATTACCGTGGCAGACAAACATTATTTTAATCATATTTTTCTCCTGATATTTTCTTAACTACATTATACAGTAAATTTATCATATTGTAAACCCTGAAAACCCGTAGCGCATAATTTGTCGAAAAATTTTAGCTATTCGACACGGAGTTTTGACAAATTTCAAGCATTCTTAGTAGTATAATAGCCCTTGTAGAAATCAGCGGGAAGGGTAGGGCAATGACAGTATATATAGACATTGTATTTGTAGCAAATGTAATATCGTCATTATTGTTATTTTACTCTGTTGATTTTATTTTTTTCCTAAAAGGAAGATGGTACCGCATACTGCTGTCTTCAATAATATGTGGGATATATGCAGTTACAGATGCAATTTATGTTTTATATAAACCTCTCCGTATTGTCGTTTTGTTTTTTATGATATTGGAGGCATGGGGATATAAAGGAGCTTTATACAATCTGTTACGGGTGGCATTTTTAGAAGGCATTATAGCCGTTGCGGTTACTTTAATATCAGGTTTAATTGGCATAAACGCTTTGTTTTTTGAAAGCGGAATAACCTTTATCGCAAAAGATTGGGTAACGGCAATAATTACTGTTATAGCATATCCTGTGATTATGCTTATAAATCAATTCAAGAATAGGAAAAAAAGAATTTTGAGAGTAATATTTACCATTGATGGAGAAGAAATAAAATTAAATTTACTGTTTGATAGCGGGAATTTGTTACGTCATAAAAATATTCCCGTGGCAGTAATAGACTGGCGGAACTTTCCTCATATACATTCATATGAGGAAATACTTTTGACCGCTCCTGAGAGATTAATGTATAACACTGTCTCATCAAGTGGCATAATGCCACTTATAAAGCCTCAGAATATGCTTTTGGGCGGTGTTAAACGGGAATGTTACATAGGGCTTACCAACAAAAGATTTGTGGGTTATGCGGGTGTTATTGGCAAAATAAGTTGAGGAGGCAAATAAATGCAATTTTTGAAAGAATTTGCGAAACGGTGGTTTTTGATAAAGGGCAGAACACGGGAAGATGAAGATGTATTTTATATTTGTGGAGCAGACGTTTTGCCACCGCCCCTTTCTAAAAGCGAGGAGGAAAATTTGATTAAAAAACTCCAAAGGGGAGATGATAATGTCAAAAGTGAACTTGCAGAAAGAAATTTACGACTTGTGGTATATATTGCCAAGAAGTTTGAAAATACGGGGATAAATGTGGAAGACTTGATTTCAATCGGAACAATCGGACTTATTAAATCAATAAATACATTTTGTCCTGAAAAGAATATTAAACTTGCCACTTATGCGTCAAGGTGTATTGAAAATGAAATATTAATGTATTTGAGAAAAAATTCAAACAGACGAAGTGAAATATCCATTGATGAACCCTTAAATGTAGATTGGGACGGTAATGAATTATTGTTGTCAGATATATTAGGGACAGATAATGATATTATATATAAAGACCTTGAAGATGAGGTAGACAGAGAACTTTTAAGGAACGCTCTTAAAACTCTTACACCAAGAGAACGACAGATAATGGTAATGAGGTTTGGCCTTGAAAAAAATGTTGCAAAAACTCAGAAAGAGGTTGCTGATATGCTTGGGATATCCCAGTCATACATATCGCGTCTTGAAAAACGCATTATAAAGCGTCTCCACAGAGAGATGGTAAAGATGAGCTGATGAAAATCATCATAGCATACATAGGACAGTTAAATATATGTCCCTATACCAAAGGAGGAATGCTATGATGAATAAAGTTGAAATATGCGGTGTAAACACATCCACTCTGCCTGTGCTTTCAAGAAAGGAAAAGGAAGAGCTTTTTGAAAAAATTAAAGCAGGAGATAAAGCTGCGAGAGAAAAGTTTATTAACGGAAATCTCCGACTTGTACTAAGTGTGATACAAAGATTTTCAGGGAGAGGGGAAAACCCTGACGATTTGTTTCAGGTGGGTTGTATTGGACTCATAAAAGCAATAGATAATTTTGATACGGAGGTGGGAGTACAGTTTTCTACTTATGCCGTGCCTATGATAATAGGCGAGGTAAGAAGATTTCTTCGCGATGAGGGTCCCATACGTGTCAGCAGGTCATTAAAGGATATTGCATATAAGGCATTACGGGCAAAAGAAAGCTTTATCGCAGAGCATTCCCGTGAGCCGTCAATTGAGGAGATTTCAAAAGAGATTGACGTGCCTCGTGAGGATATTGTGTTTGCCCTTGACGCTATTGCAGATCCCGTGTCATTGTTTGAACCTGTGTATAACGATGGCGGAGAAGCAATTTATGTAATGGATCAGGTTAAGGATACAAAAAACACAGACGCTAACTGGCTTGAATCTATTGCACTTAACGAAGCTATGAAACATCTCGATAGCCGTGAAAAGCATATTCTTAATTTGCGGTTTTTCTGTGGGAAGACACAAATGGAGGTAGCTGAGGAAATAGGAATATCTCAGGCGCAGGTTTCACGCCTTGAAAAATCTGCGTTAAAAGAAATGCGTAAATATGTGTAACAAGAAAAGATAAAACTGCATAGTATAGTCATAAGGGAGTGATTTATAATGTGTGGAATTTGTGGATATGTCGACTTTAATAAGAATTTTATAAAAGATAATAACAAGCACCGTATTGCAGTAAGGAAAATGAGTGATACCCTTACTCCAAGAGGGCCAGATGATCGTGGTGAATGGATAGGGGAAAGGGCAGTTTTTGGCCACCGCCGACTTGCAGTAATTGACCCTGAGGGCGGGTATCAGCCAATGAAACGAGTCTGCGAGGGATATGAATTTACTATTGTTTATAACGGTGAATTATATAATACAGATGAGTTACGGGACGATTTAGAAAGTTTTGGTTATAAATTTGAAACTACCTCCGATACGGAGGTGCTTTTGTATGCATATATTCATTACGGTACAGGATGCTTAAAAAAGCTTAATGGTATATTTGCATTTGCCATATACGATTCAATGCGGCGGGAGGTAATTCTTGCGCGGGACAGATTTGGGGTAAAACCTTTGTTTTATAGCAGAGTTGGGTCAACACTGGTGTTTGCCTCAGAGATTAAAGCGTTGTTTAAGTATGATGGTATTGAGCCTCAACTTGACATAGATGGCCTGAGGGAGATTTTTGGAATGTCTCCTGCAAGAACAGAGGGGTGCGGGGTATATAAAGGAATAAAGGAAGTCCGACCTGCACACTTTATAAAGATTTCCCGTAACGGAGTATGTGAAAAACCTTATTGGGAATTAAAAAGCGGGGAGCATAAAGAAAGTTATGAGGATACTATTGCCCATGCGAGATGGCTTGTAACTGATTCAATCAAGAGGCAGTTGGTATCGGATGTGCCTATTGCAACGTTTTTGTCAGGGGGGCTTGATTCAAGCTTTATAACTGCCGTCGCGGCGCAACATCTCAAAGGCAAAGGGGAGAGACTTCACACCTATTCTTTCGATTACGAGGACAACGACAAATATTTCAAAAAAAGCACATTTCAACCTGACCCCGATAGCGAATGGGTGCCGAGGGTATCCGAAGCTCTTGGGACTAACCATACATATCTTGTATGCCCCACATCAAAGCTTGTACCAATGCTTGATGACGCTCTTTTTGCAAAAGATTTGCCGGGAATGGCAGATTGTGATTCGTCTTTGGTGTATTTCTGCCGTGAAGTAAAAAAACGGCATACGGTTGTACTCTCGGGAGAATGCTCCGATGAAATATTCGGAGGTTATCCATGGTTTCGTGATAAGGAGGCTTTTAATAGAGACTCTTTCCCGTGGTGTTATGATTTTACTATGCGAAACAGTGTTCTTAAAGACAGTGTTATAAAAAGTCTTGATATTGAAGAGTATGCTCATGAACGCTACATGGAGAGCATAGCACAAACGCCGCGGTTTGTTGGTGATAATCAGGAAGAGGAGCGACGCCGTGAAATATCGTGGCTGAACCTTAAATGGTTTATGACAAATCTTCTTGACAGAAAAGACAGAATGAGTATGGCGTCAGGGCTTGAAGTGAGAGTTCCTTTTTGCGACCACAGAATAGTTGAATATGTATGGAACATTCCGTGGGATATGAAAAACAGAGATAATGTATCAAAAAATGTACTTCGCGAAGCGGCTTATGGGATATTGCCTGAAAATATACGATTAAGAAAGAAAAGCCCATATCCTAAGACCCATAATCCTTTTTATGAGGCAGAGGTTAAGGCTAGGCTGAAAGAGATAATTGAAAATCCAAATTCTCCACTACTGGCATTATGTGAAAGAAAGAAACTAATGGATATAATTGACGGTGAGTTTGATTATGGTCGTCCTTTCTTCGGACAGTTAATGGCTGGGCCGCAGTTTGTAGGTTTTCTTATTCAGGTAAATACCATGCTTGACCGTTATAATGTGAGGTTAGTATAAAATAAAAGGCAGAGGTTAATCCTCTGCCTTTTGAAGTTTTGCGATATGTTGTTTATATTCGCGATTATTGACTCTTATAATTATGTTGGGGTTCTGATTATACAATTCTTTAAGAATTTTTGTTACATCAGCAGGGTCATAATCGTGTATACACATAAATGAGCAATCTTCGTCTGTCGTTTCGATATAAAGTAAGTCTAATGCGTTAAGCATATTCTTTTTCATCTTACTTGATGAATGTTCGTAAGGGAATAATGCTTTAATAAGCTTCTTTCCTGCATTAGTTGCATTTCTCTTAACAAATTCCTTAGTACCGATAAGTACGGTTGTAATTTCCTCAACGGGTATGGTAGTTATCTTCGTTTTTGCAGGAATAAGGTCTGATAAAATTCCGCCGTTTACATCATAAGGAAGAAAGTCGTTTGCCCAACTTTTAAGTTGAAGGTCGTTGCCGTCAAACTTAATTCCCGTGCCAAATGCGGCATTGCCTTTAATAAGCAATAAAACAACAAAAATAGCAGCTGACAATATAAACAATATCCCGAACAAAGCCTGACCTGATACAAAATCATATATTGCCATTGCAACGGAGAAAAGTGTGAGTAATGCATATAATGCAATGGCAACCACAGTTTTTCCTTGACTTTTTGCCTTTACCGTTGCTTTAATGATTTCTGATGACATATATTGCCTCCTTAATATGCTCGTCTGCCTCCGCAGAATTCATCCTTATAGTGTCCCTCGTCGATGGACTGGTAGCTCACTACGGCACCTGTAAAGGGAGCATGAATCATCATGCCGTCGCTCACATAAATACCTACATGATGAACGTCGCCGTCTTTTTCAAAGAATACGAGATCTCCTGACATCAATTCATAGCGGGAAAGGGGAGCACCATACAGGAACTGATCCTGTGAGACACGGGGAAGGTCAATTCCAAGTGTGTTATAAACATATTGAACAAGACCTGAGCAGTCAAAGCCATCAGGAGTTGTTCCGCCCCAGACATAGGGAACGCCAAGGTGCTTTTCTGCTTCTGCAACAATAGCCTCGCCGATGGTTGAACTATATATTGACGGAGTTGAACCCTCGTATGTAAAGCTTGTAGCGGGTCTTTGAGTTAAAGTTGCAGAGCCTACAAAGCACTCTACACGAACTTGCTGCCTTGCAAGGCTCTCGTAGTATGCAACACTCTTAACCTGCTTTTCTGTTATCTTTTTCTTTTTTGTCATTATTGTTCTGCCGTCATAGGTAACGGTAGGAACATCAACAATTTCCTCGTCATAGAAACACAACAGTCCCATTTCCTTATCCTCGTATACGGGATAGAAAACCTCGCCGTCATTAAGGATATACTCTGTAATAACGGGCTCGGGAAGAACGATTTCTACATTAATGTTTGCCTGAGCTTTAATAATTTCCTTAGAACCATTACGAAAAGCGGATAGATAAATATAATATTTACCAGGATCCATATTGTTTATTGTAACATCATGAATGTCCTTTATGTACTCGTTAAGAACAAGTTTTCCGTCTTCGTTATAAATATCAATGGCAAAATCGGAATACAAATCTGTTGTCCATGCAAGGTCAATATAGTCATCATCTGTTATTATTCCCATATCGGGAGTAATGATAGAAAGTGCACCCTCGGGAACCTCGCCGTAACTGATTGTGAGCTCGGTTTTTTCAGAAACCTCCTGAGGAGTAACGGCACTTATTGATATTGAATAGTCCTTGCCGACAGTAAATATATCCTTTGATAATACAAGAGTATTATCTGTGGCAGTCATATAACTTGACACAAGAAACTCGTCATCTTCAAAAGAATAAATTTCTATGTAGTACTCGTTAGTTGTGTTATTGCCAAGAGTTATTGTAACATCCTCATTAGCGGCTGCGATAGAGTTCTGCGCAGGTGCTAAAACTATGGGGGTTACAGGAGCTTTGGTTTCTGATTTGTTGTTATTTTCTTCTGTGGGTATTTCAACTGTGAACTCGGAAACCTCTGTTACAAACGGGGGAGCATCTGACGGGGTTACCGCTGATGCTTCAATTTCAAACACGAAAGTATCGGGTGAAACCTCGTTTATGTCTGCCGACTCTGTTGTAAGTGCAGCTGATGTGTTATCACAAACAAGTGAAGCATATATGGTAAAGTCCTCATCAACAAATGTAGATATACCTATTGACTTTGAATTTTTATCAAAACATTCTCCACCGCTATTGACTATCTTTTCGTATATTGCAAACACATCGTAACCTGTCTCATGCTGAGCATCGTCCATTGTGTGAGCGAATCTTTCATCTCTTGCAAGTTCGTGATACTTGGGCTGAGGAACCATTCTGTATGCAGTAGCATACAAGTCCACATCCACATTAAGAATATCAAGTCCGTTCTTTACTCTGTAAGAATTAATTAAGTCAATCAACTCACAGGCACGAAGGTACTGGTCATTTGAAAGAGTTACATCACTCTTTGTGTAGGGGTTATACATAATTGCGTCAATTCTGCCATCAGGAGACTTTACAATTCTGAAATCTGTATCTTCAAGGTACTTATAAGCGAGAAGATAATCATCACCTGATTTCAAATCTCCGAATGTAAAGCTTGAAGCATTTGAGAAGAAAGCACAGATTCTGTCTTCTTTAACACCTACCATCATATATGAGTCAGGGTCCTGGTTATATACATACCACTTAAAATCATAATCACTGTTATCGATTCTTGTAGGTTCACCAAAAGCGTCTATAACAGAATCAATGTTTGAGCCAATTTTAATTTGTGTATCGCCTATACCAAAACAAATATCCTGAACAAACAAATCGTATAGGACATCAACAAGAGTTGCACAACCGCTCCAAGTAATAATTTTATTAGGCTCGGTATTAAAACCATTGTCAATAATGCGATGTTTAAGCATAAAAGCATACGCTGCACGGTTTTTTTCATCTACTAACGCATTGTCGTAGCAGGTGTTCATTATTGTATCAATTTCGTCTGATTCAAGAGCGAAAGAGTAATCGTAGCTTAGAATTGTTTTGTATAGAACAGTTAAGGCGTCCTGCTTACGGATAGCAACGGCATCCGAAAGACCGGAAACTTCATCGATATTTGCAAAACCAAGCACAACTGCCTTGCTTAATGTTGCGTCATTGCAGTTGCTGTTAAAGCCCTGGGGGACAACAACCTCACTGCCTGAAAGTTTCTCGTACAATGCAACGGCCTGTGCAACCATATCGCGTTCTGACACATCCGCATCCTGTGCATGAGCAGTAATACCCGCACCTGTTACTATTGCAGTACTTAGCAACGCCAGTCTTAGCTTTGATATTTTCAAGTTATCAGCCAAGTTTCTTCAGTCCTTTCTGTGTAATAAATAAAACGGCTTATGGCGATGACAGATACAAACCGCACACCAATCCATTTAACCATATATATCATAATTATATCAAAGAATACCTCATTTGTCCAGTGTTTTCAACGAATTTTTAATAAATTAACAAAATGTCCATAACTTGTAAAAAAAGTGTAATAAAAAGAGAGATAAAAGCAATGTAATCTCTTGACATTTTAATGAAAAAATAGTAAAATTATATATGTATAAGTATGCAAAGAAAGGTGAAGGGCAGATGATAGATAAGCTTAAAGCACTCGAAGCGCGGTTTAATACGGTTGCAGAGATGATAAGCGATGCTGAGGTTATAGCTGACAGAGAACGTTGGCGAGATTTGTGCCGTGAGCATAGTGAGTTTTCGCCTATAATTGATGAGTATAACTTATATAAAGGCTATATGTCTACCATTGAAGAGGACAAAGAGCTTCTTGAAATTGAGGAGGACAAGGAACTCCTTGAAATGTTAAAGTCTGACCTTGCAGAGAATGAGAAAAACGTTAAGGACTGTGAGGAAAGAATAAAGTTGCTTTTGATACCAAAGGACCCCAATGATGAGAAGAATGTAATAATGGAAATTCGCGGGGGCACAGGAGGAGAAGAGGCAGCACTATTTGCGGGAAGCCTTATGAGAATGTATACTATGTATGCAGATTCTCAGGGATGGAAAATGGAGATATTAAGCTCCAATGCAACAGAACTTGGCGGATATAAAGAGATATCTTTTCTGATTGAGGGCAAGGGTGCATATTCAAGGCTTAAATATGAAAGCGGTGTTCACCGTGTTCAGCGAGTACCTGAAACTGAATCTGGCGGAAGAATTCATACATCTGCTGTAACGGTTGCAGTTTTACCTGAGGTTGAAGAGGTCGAGTTTGAAATCAACAGAAACGATTTAAGGATAGATGTTTTCCGCGCAGGTGGACCAGGTGGTCAATGTGTAAACACAACCGACTCTGCCGTAAGAATAACACACATTCCCACGGGTGTAGTTGTATCGTGTCAGGACGAGAAATCGCAGCTGCAAAATAAGGAAAAGGCAATGAAGATTCTTCGTTCGAGAATTTATGAGGCGATGGAAGCGGAGAGAAACCGTGAAATTGCAGATGAGAGAAAGAGTCAGGTAGGCTCAGGGGACAGAAGTGAAAGAATAAGAACATATAACTTCCCGCAGAGCCGTATAACCGACCATAGAATAAACCTTACTATTTATAAGCTTGAACAGTTCTTAAACGGAGAATTGGACGAGGTAATAGAAGCACTTATAACAAGCGACAGAGCACAAAAGCTCTCGGCAGGAGAAGTTTAATATGGAGGCGTTTGAGAATAGCCCTGAGGCATTGGTTATAAAAGAATCACTCCGCGAGTTT
>JAZQFP010000087.1:0-4929 GCA_045539555.1 Candidatus Ornithomonoglobus sp. | reverse complement strand
CTCATCGTCCTTAAAATGACAGGTCTCTTTATCCAGAACTTCCAAAGAGTCCATAATCACCTTGTTGGTAAGGAAATTAAACTTATGACAACCTGTAAAATCATTATATATTTTTGAGGTTATCTCGTCATTTTTAAGATAAATATTTATGCCCTCTTCTACATCACCATCATATACAACCTTGCCCTTTTCAAGTACAACACAACGGTTACAAAGCTGACGGATGGTCTGCATATTATGACTGACATAGATAATGGTCTTACCCTCATCTCTCGCAACAGATACCATTTTATCAATACACTTTTTCTGGAATGTCATATCACCAACGGCTAATACCTCATCCATTAACATAATATCTGAATTAAGATGAGCAGCAACGGCAAAGGCAAGTTTAACAAACATTCCTGATGAATAACGTTTAACAGGCGTATCAATAAACTGACGGCACTCAGAGAAATCAATTATCTCCTCAATTCTCTCGTCAACCTCTTTACGCTTCATTCCTAAAATTGCACCGTTAAGATATATATTCTCTCTGCCCGTAAGCTCAGGATGGAAGCCTGTTCCTACCTCTAACATAGAAGAAATCTTACCGCTTATGCGAATTTCACCGTCTGTGGGTGCAGTTACACGGGATAAAAGCTTCAAAAGTGTTGATTTTCCCGCACCATTATGGCCGATAAGTCCAACTGTTTCACCTTTTTTTACAGAGAAAGAAACGCCGTCAAGAGCAAGGAATTTTTCATTTTTCTTATATGCTTTCTCGCCTATTGTTGAATTGGGGTCGTCATTATGTCTCATTCTTGCCCAGAGACTTTGCAAATCTCCCCGTAATGTACCGCCGCCAATTGTTCCAAGACGATACTGTTTTCTGACATTATCAATCTCTATCATTGTCTTTGACATTTGTGGCACCCCCTTATACTGTATCCATAAATGTCTTTTCAACACGGTTAAAGACAATTATACCAATGAATAGCACAACAAGAGTTACAACCCAACTTATGCTCCAATATGTAAAGTCCATTGTACCACAGCCTAAAAAGGCGTATCTGAAATTGTTTACAATAGGTGCTACGGGGTTTAGCATAATAAGGTTTACCGCTTTCTCTCCCAATGCCATAACCTGTGAAATGGGATAAACAACGGGTGTTGCATACATCCATAACTGCATTCCAAAACCTACAAGAATTGATAAGTCGCGGTACTTTGTAGTTACTGAGGATATAATTATACCTAAGCCAAGTCCAAGTAATGCCATTTGAAGTATCATTAAAGGCACTAATGCCAACATAGCATTAGGTTCTACAACATAGCCTTTCATTCCAAACACAAGCATCAGTACAAGTAATAATGCTATATGGATAAAGAATGATAATAAACCATAAATTACATTAGTAACAGGAACTACAAGACGGGGGAAATATACCTTGCCAAAAAGTCCTGCATTGCCTGTGAATGTACCCGCCGTCGATGTAAGACACGCTGCAAAGTAACTCCAAGCAGTATTTGAACAAAGGTAAAATAAAAACTGTGGAACGCCATCTGTTGAAATATTAGCTATTTTACCAAAAATAAGCGTAAACATAGCAGATGAAAGCAAGGGTGAAATTATAAACCACAAGGGGCCTAAAACCGTTTGCTTATATGCACTGTTGAAATTACGCTTTAAGAACATAAAAATAAGGTCTTTGTATTGCCACAATTCTTTTATGTTAATATCAAACCAGCCTGTTTTAGGCTTAATAACGATATTCCATTTATCGGCGTTTTTCATGTGTCTCCTCCTGTTTTATAGAAAAAGCCCCCCGTTATTTAACAGAGGGCCAATGGAGCTGGTAATGGGACTCGAACCCGCGACCTACTCATTACGAATGAGTTGCTCTACCAACTGAGCTATACCAGCGTAAAACGGAACAGCTAAATAGCTGTTCCGATTAGTTCATATTCTAAAAGATAGGGTTACCCCAACAGCTCTCTTGCTATTAGATTTATTTCTTTACCGTCGGCTCTGCCCTTTGTTTTAGGCATAACCGCCGCCATTATCTTGCCCATATCTTTAATGGTTGTTGCGCCCGTCTCCAAAACCGCATCTTTTACGATTTCTACCAGCTCGTCATGAGAAAGCTGTTTGGGCAAATATTCCATCAAAAGTTCCATTTCTCTTTTGAGTTGCGCGATAAGGTCCTCACGCCCACTCTTCTCGTAATCCGGAAGCGAGTCTCTGCGTTGCTTTAACTGCTTTGCAATTACGTCTAAAACACCCTCGTCATCAAGAGTGATTCTTTTATCTTTCTCAACCTGTAAAACTCCTGCTTTGATTAGCTGAACAACATTCTTGCGAATTGTGTCCTTTGCTACCATTGCATCTTTAAGGTCAATTTGTAATTTTTCTTTAATTGTCATTATCAAGCCTCAATTAGAACTTTCTCTTTCTTGCTGCTTCTGACTTCTTCTTACGCTTTACGCTGGGCTTCTCGTAATGCTCACGCTTTCTTACTTCAGCCATAACACCAGACTTTGCGCACTGACGCTTAAATCTTCTCAATGCACTGTCAAGTGATTCATTCTCTTTAATTCTGATCTCAGACATCCTAAATTCCCTCCTCCCGGCAAGTCAATTACTAAACGGACTCGATGGAAATATCGTTTATGTGGACAAGTCCACACAACACACCCATAATTATACTACAATAATCACGCCTTTGTCAAGCTTTTGTTGAATTTTTTTGTAAATTTTTTGAATTTATTGATAGACGAAAACCTTCTTGATTTTCTATGTTAAATGATATATAATGATATTATCAATTAAACGGAGTAGCCAAATGAAAGAGAATTATCAAAAAGTTTTAGATAAAACCCTGGAAAAACTTCAACTAAATAACGAAAAACCCAGTCTGCTTTTGCATTGTTGCTGTGCCCCGTGTTCAAGCTATGTTCTGGAATATTTGTGTGATTATTTTAATATTTCAGTTTATTTCTATAACCCTAATATAACAGAGGCAGATGAATACAACAAACGTGCCAGTGAGCTTGTACGGCTTATAAAAGAAATGAAACCTGACAGCAATATAAAATTTATATATGGTGATTATGAGCCTATGGCATTTACGGAAATTGCAAAGGGTCTTGAAAAGGAGCCTGAGGGCGGTGCGCGTTGTCTTAAATGTTACCGTCTGCGGTTAGAGAAAACCGCCCGTGAGGCAGCAAAATCGGGCTTTGATTACTTTACCACTACCCTGTCTATAAGCCCTCACAAGAATGCACAGGCATTAAATGAAATCGGCAAAGAGCTTTCAGACGAATATAAGGTTAGTTATCTTTTCTCTGATTTCAAAAAGCGTAACGGATATAAGCGTTCCTGTGAACTTTCGGAGATTTATAACTTATACCGTCAAGATTATTGTGGATGTGTTTATTCGAAATTGAACAAATAAAAAAAGATGTCCTGTCTGGACATCTTTTTTATTTATAGCATTACCTTTAATCTTTCATCGATAGCCTTTAAGAAGCCTTCTGTGTCAACCTTTGTCTTGTTTTCAAGCTTTGACATTGAGTAAAGGTCTCCTGTCATTACACCATCCTCGATTGTCTTTATTGTTGCTTTTTCAAGACAGTCTGCAAAGTTTACAAGGTCTGCAAGGTTATCCATCTCGCCACGCTTTCTTAAAGCGCCTGACCATGCAAAGATTGTTGCAACTGAGTTTGTTGATGTTGTTTCGCCATCAAGGTATTTATAATAATGTCTCTGTACTGTGCCGTGAGCTGCCTCGTACTCATATACACCGTCAGGTGATACAAGAACTGATGTCATCATAGCAAGTGAGCCATAAGCAGTTGCTACCATATCTGACATAACATCGCCGTCATAGTTCTTACATGCCCAGATATATCCACCCTCTGAACGAATAACACGGGCAACCGCGTCATCGATTAGTGTGTAGAAATACTCAATTCCCTTATCCTCAAACTTTTCCTTGTACTCATTATCATAGATTTCCTGGAAAATATCCTTAAATCTGTGGTCGTACTTCTTTGAGATAGTATCCTTTGTTGCAAACCATACATCCTGCTTCAAGTCAAGGGCATAGTTAAAACAAGCTCTTGCAAATGATGAGATACTCTCATCACGGTTATGTAGGCCCTGAATTACACCGCTGTTTGTAAACTCGTGAATTGTTTCCTTTGTTACATTGCCATCCTTGTCAGTCATAACAAGCTCTGCCTTTGAACCCGCAGGTACCTGCATCTCAACATTCTTATATACATCACCATACGCATGACGGGCAATAGTAATTGGCTTTGTCCATGTAGGAATATAAGGAACAATGCCGTTTACAAGAATGGGAGTTCTGAAAACTGTGCCGTCAAGAATAGCACGGATAGTACCATTGGGTGATTTCCACATTTCTTTAAGGTCATACTCTGTCATTCTTGCAGCATTAGGTGTGATTGTTGCACATTTAACAGCAACACCGTATTTCTTAGTTGCTTCTGCACTGTCAACAGTTACCTGGTCATTGGTCTCGTTTCTGTATTCAAGTCCTAAATCGTAATACTCTGTTTTAAGGTCAATGTACGGAGTTAAAAGAATATCTTTTATCATCTTCCAGATGACTCTTGTCATCTCGTCTCCGTCCATCTCAACAAGGGGTGTAGTCATTTGAATTTTTGCCATTTTTCTTTCCTCCCGAAGTAAATTATACAAAGACAGGGATTCCGTTATTGCAGAATCCCTTCGCTTTATTAAGTTACGCTTTCTTTGTTGTCTTTTTAGCAGGTGCTTTCTTAACAGGCTCTGCCTTCTTAACAGGCTCTGCTTTCTTAGCGGGTTCTGCTTTCTTAGCGGGTGCTTTCTTTACCTCTGCCTTAGGAGCCTCTGTTTTAACAGGTGCTGCCTTTTTAGAAGGTGCCTTTTTAGCAGGTGCC
>JAZQFP010000086.1:0-6296 GCA_045539555.1 Candidatus Ornithomonoglobus sp. | reverse complement strand
AGGTGTAATGTAGCTTTGTCTTGTATAAACAGAACGGTTTCCGTTGATTGCATAAGCTATAATACAAGCAACAGCTATGTAAATTCCCATATCCGTACCAAACATTTCAATACCAATAAATATAGGGGCGATAAGTGTATTTGTCGCACTACTGTAAACTGCGACACAACCCATGGCCGCGCATATTTCCATAGGCATACCCGTAACGAGTGATAATGTAGCACCGAGAGTACCGCCTATGGTCAGTAGAGGCATCATTTCTCCGCCAGAAAAACCTATTGTAATAAATATTATTGTGAAAATAAATTTCAACAGAAAATCATATATCTTGAAATCTCCTGCGGAGAAAAGGTTTGTCAGCATTATATCGCCCGAACCTGCATATCGTCCTCCATGTGTTAGTATCAAAATTACTGCCATAAGTGAGCCTATAAGCAGGATACATACATATCTGTTCTTAACAGTTGTTTTATACAGATTATGCATTTTTCTTAAAAGTGAGGAGAAGTATCTACCAGCTATACCAAAAGCCACACCGCAAAGTATTACAAGAACAAAAGTGAAAATATTTAATTCAGGTATGTTTGTAATTGTGTGCGAAAAGGCATTAAAACCCAACAACTTTGAGAAATAATATGCCATATACGCTGATACTGTAACGGGTAGAAGTGCATAGTATGATATAACACCCGCCGTCGTAAATTCAAGTGCAAAAAAGACTCCACCCAAAGGTGTCTGGAAAAGTCCCGACACTGCCGCGCCTATACCGCACAGAAGAAAAGTTCTTCTGTAACGGCGGCATTTGAATATTCGGGATACATAATCACCCATTGATGCACCATACGCTGCAAAGGATCCCTCTTTACCCGTACTTGCACCGAAAAGGAGCATTAGTAAGTTAGTAAACAACTTCAAAAACCCATAGGCTTTTGGGTATTTTCCGTTGTAATGGCTTTCGGTTATTTCACCTGACTTATTAACCTTACCAGCGTTATAAGCAATTGCAAGGTTAAGTCCCTGCTCGGAATTAGGGCTTATATGCTTATATAAATAAAGAATTATAAAGCCAATGATACCAAGAAAGGGAAGGAAATAAATATAATGCTCTGCCCTGATATGCTCTGCAAAATGAAGCAGAATACCAAATATACCGGCAGTTACTCCAACAATTATTCCAATTAAGCCTGAAAGCAGAATATAAATAATAAAATTTTTATATTTACTCATTAAAAAGACCTCTTATAGTAATTTTTTAAGGTATTGTCCTGTGTATGATTTTTTATTCTCAGAAACCTTTTCAGGTGTACCTGTTGCAATAACAGTACCACCGCCGTCGCCACCCTCGGGTCCAAGGTCAATAATATAGTCTGCGGTTTTAATAACATCAAGGTTATGTTCAATAACTATAACAGTATTGCCGTTTTCCACAAGGGTATTAAGAACTGAAATCAGTTTTCTTACATCCTCGGAATGAAGACCTGTTGTAGGCTCGTCAAGGATATATATTGTTTTTCCTGTTGAACGCTTTGACAACTCTGTTGCAAGTTTAACTCTTTGTGCCTCGCCGCCTGACAGGGTAGTAGAGCTTTGTCCTAATTTCACATATCCAAGTCCTACCTCAGCAATTGTTTCAAGCCTGCGGCTTAGTTTAGGAATGTTCTTAAAGAATTCAACACCCTCATCAACTGTCATTTCAAGAACATCATAGATTGATTTACCTTTGTACTTAACTTCAAGGGTTTCACGATTATATCGTTTGCCTTGACATACTTCACATGGTACATATACATCCGAGAGGAAGTTCATTTCAATTTTTACAATACCATCGCCTGAACAAGCCTCACATCTTCCGCCCTTAACATTGAAACTGAATCTGCTTGACTTATAACCACGTACCTTAGCTTCATTGGTTGAAGCGAAAACGTCGCGGATGTCCGTAAACAGATTAGTGTATGTTGCGGGGTTTGAACGGGGAGTACGACCGATAGGGCTTTGGTTAATATCAATAACTTTATCGAGATTTTCGAGACCAGAAATTTCTTTATGAAGTCCAGGATGTGTATTAGCACCGTTAAGAACATTTGCAAGTCGCTTGTATAATATTTCATTTACAAGTGAGCTTTTACCTGACCCTGAAACACCTGTAACACAAGTAAGAACACCCGTAGGGAATTTAACGTCGATGTTTTTAAGGTTATTTTCCTGAGCACCCTTAACTGTTATCCAACCTGTGGGTTTACGGCGTTTTTTTGGAACTTCTATTTCCATTTCACCGCTAAGATATTTACCAGTAATAGATTCAGGACAGTCTTTAAGTTCCTCTGCTGTGCCTTCGCCTACAATATGTCCGCCGTGAATACCTGCACCTGGTCCAACATCAATTATATGGTCAGCGGCAAACATTGTATCAGTATCGTGCTCTACAACAATAACTGTATTTCCCAAATCTCGTAAGTGCTGTAAAGTGCCGATTAGTCTGTCATTATCCCGTTGATGAAGACCGATACTTGGCTCATCAAGGATATATAAAACTCCTGTAAGGCCCGAGCCTATTTGTGTTGCCAATCTGATTCTCTGCGCTTCACCGCCTGATAAAGTTCCTGCGGAACGAGAAAGAGTAAGGTAATCAAGACCAACATCTAAAAGGAATTGAAGCCTTGCTTTAATTTCTTTTACAATCTGTCTTGCAATAATCATTTCACGATCTGTAAATGTGAGTGAGTTTATGAACTCCATCTCATCTTTTATACTCATTTTACAAAATTCGTATATATTTTTTCCGCCCACAGTAACGGCAAGAATTTCGTCGTTTAATCTTGCACCGTGGCATTTAGGACATGTTACTTCACTCATATAACGTGCAAGGTCGCTTCTTGCGTATTCAGAAGTAGGTCTGTCGTATCTTCGTTGAAGATTTGTCATTATACCCTCAAAGGGCATTTCATACTCGCCACTACCATAGGCACGGTCATATTTCATTTTTAGCTTTGTTTCACCTGAGCCATATAAAACAACATCCTGTGCTTCTACTGGAATGTCCTTAAAAGGTGTATTTATATCAAAACCATATTTATCTGCAATCGCCGTATATGCCATATAAGCAATACTTGTCGGGTCGGCATAGTTATTCCAACCGCTGCAACGTATTGCACCCTCAATAAGACTTTTATCGGGCTCAACAATAACAAGAGACGGGTCAAGTTGAATAAGAACACCTAAGCCATCGCACTTAGGACAAGCACCAAATGGGTTATTGAAAGAAAACAGTCTTGGCTCTAATTCAGGTAAACTTATCCCACAGTCTTCACAGGCGTAGGTCTGTGAAAAACGCATTGTTTCGCCACCAACAACCTCAACAGAAACTATATCATTGGAAATCTTAAACGCGGTTTCAATAGAATCGCTAAGGCGTGAGGCGATATCATCCTTAACAATAAGTCTGTCTACAACAATCTCAATGTTGTGTTTTTGAGTCTTTTTAAGAACAGGAGGCTCTGCAACATCGTACATTTCACCGTCAACCTTTATTCTTACAAAACCACTCTTTTTAGCGTTGTCAAAAATGTTTTTATGTTCACCCTTTTTAGCTGTTACAACGGGTGCAAGAATTTGAATTCTTGACCGTTCAGGCAAACTCATAATTTTATCGGTAATCTGGTCAACAGTCTGCTTTTTTACCTCTTTTCCACACTTAGGACAATGGGGAATGCCAACTCTTGCATACAACAGACGCAAGTAATCGTAAATTTCAGTAACAGTGCCTACTGTTGAACGGGGGTTTTTTGATGTTGTTTTCTGGTCAATACTGATAGCGGGGGAAAGACCCTCAATGTAATCAACATCAGGCTTGTCCATTTGACCAAGAAACATTCGTGCATAGGAAGACAAAGATTCAACATATCGTCTTTGACCCTCAGCATAAATTGTATCAAAAGCAAGAGAACTCTTGCCTGAGCCAGAAAGACCCGTAAGAACGACAAGTTTTTCTCTTGGAATATTAACTGATACATTTTTCAGGTTATGCACACGAGCTCCCTGAATTTTAATTTCGTTGTTCTTCATTTATATAACCTCATTAACTTGCAAAATATGTGCCCGTATCATCTTTTCTCACAAGACTTTCTTTTTTATTGGCATTAACCCTTGCCTCGTCTGCAATCATTGCCATTTCAAACATAGTCTGTATGGCATCATTCTCAGCATACAGAAGTTGCCCTGTTTTTGTTATTTCAACTCTGTCAGCGTGTTCAAAGTTACGAATATCCAATACTTCGGCAGTTATTCCTAAATTCAGATATAAAGCCGCCTGAGTGTCATAAAAATCTTCATCGGAAGTATTTGTATCTGTAAAGCAAATAAACTCCATTGCCTCGTCCGAGTAAAGATAAATAACAGGAGTAAGAATTCTTTCAAGAATAATATCTACTGCATCTGTTAAGATTTTCTCATCAATCATTTATAATGTTTCCTTTTCAATTCGTCTTATCATATCTCTGTATTGAGCCGCCTTTTCAAATTCAAGATTTTCAGCGGCATTAAGCATAAGAGCTTCAAGCTCTGCAATTTTTGCTTTACTTTCATCGGCGGTAAAGCTTATATCTGTATCAATAGCCGTCATAGGTTCAAGAATTTCACGAATATCCTTTTTAATTGTCTTCGGAACAATGTTATTTTTTCTGTTAAATTCAATCTGGATATTACGGCGGCGGTTTGTTTCATCTATTGCCCGTTTCATTGAGCCTGTTATTGTGTCAGCATACATAATGACATGTCCCTGGTCATTTCTTGCGGCACGACCAATGGTCTGAATAAGAGACATTTCACTTCTAAGGAAACCCTCTTTATCCGCGTCAAGAATAGCCACTAATGAAACCTCGGGAATATCAAGACCCTCACGTAGTAGGTTAATACCTACAAGAACATCATACACTCCTAATCGAAGGTCTTTGATTATCTCCGTGCGTTCAATAGTTTTTATGTCTGAGTGCATATATGTTACTTTGATACCGACTTCCTTTAAGTAATCAGTAAGGTCCTCTGCCATTTTCTTGGTAAGAGTAGTAACAAGAACTCGCATACCTGAGTTTATTACCTTGTTGATTTCACCCAACAAATCATCAATTTGATGTTCAGTAGGTCGAATTTCAACAATGGGGTCTAAAAGACCAGTGGGGCGAATAACTTGCTCAGCAACAACGGTTGAGTGTTCTTTTTCATATTCGCCAGGTGTAGCACTTGTAAAAATAACCTGATTTAGATGATTTTCAAACTCATTAAATTTCAGGGGTCGGTTGTCGAATGCGCTTGGCAGACGGAAGCCGTACTTAACGAGAGATTCCTTTCTTGCGCGGTCGCCGTTATACATACCTCGTACCTGAGGAATTGTAACATGGGACTCGTCAATTATCATAAGGTAATCATCGGGGAAATAATCAAGGAGAGTATAAGGGGGAGAACCAGGCTCACGACCGCTTATGTGTCTTGAATAGTTTTCAATTCCCTGACAGAAACCGATTTCCTGCATCATCTCCAAGTCATAGCGTGTTCGCTGTTCAATTCTCTGTGCTTCAATAAGCTGGTCATTTTCTTTGAAGAATTTAACTTGTTCTTCCATTTCGGCCTCAATACCGGCCATTGCTTTATTCATTTTATCGTTGGTTGTAACATAATGTGATGCTGGCATAATAACAACATGGCGATATGTGCCGATAATTTCACCCGTTACAACATTTATTTCACAAATTCTGTCAATCTCATCACCAAAAAACTCAACACGGATAGCATTTTCTCCGTTGTTTGAGGGAAATATCTCTACAACATCCCCGCGGACGCGGAACTTGTTACGGACAAAGTTGATGTCATTTCTCTCGTACTGCATTTCTACAAGCCTTTTAAGAATTTCATCGCGGTCTTTTACCATACCCACACGAAGCGATAGCATCATATTTTTATAATCGTCGGGGTCGCCAAGACCGTAGATACACGACACACTTGAAACTATAATAACATCCTTACGCTCAAACAGGGCAAAGGTTGCACTATGGCGTAGTTTATCAAGATTTTCATTTGTCATTGCATCTTTTTCAATATAAGTGTCAGTCTGTGGCAAATACGCCTCAGGCTGATAATAATCATAGTATGATACGAAAAATTCAACACAGTTATTGGGGAAGAATTCCTTGAATTCACTGCACAACTGTGCGGCAAGAGTTTTGTTGTGGGCAAGTACAATGGTTGGTTTATTAACAGAGGCGATTATGTTTGCCATGGTATAGGTTTTACCTGAGCCTGTAACG
>JAZQFP010000085.1:0-29510 GCA_045539555.1 Candidatus Ornithomonoglobus sp. | reverse complement strand
CACTCAACTGCGACAGCTATATTAGTTTACCACATCCAAAACCCTTTGTCAACACTTTTTTTCAATTTTTTTTGCGTTTTTTTACTTTTATGCAAATTTGTGAACAAAGGTGTATTTTCCACCCGTTTGGTAGTTGTTTTTGACGAAAAAAGCGGTTGTAAATCAACCGCTTTCTATATTATTCAAAGAACTCTTTCTCTGTTTCTGCGCAAAGATAATGATATACCGGCAAATGCAGTTCCTGTATCTTATATGTTTCACTTTCAGGAACACGAATTGTTATGTCGCATAACCTCGACAATTCGCTTTCTTTCTCGCCTGTCATGGCAAGTGTTTTTGCTCCCTTTGCCTTTGCCACCTTAGCGGCATTTACAACATTCTTTGAATTGCCTGATGTTGAAAGACATATTAAAAGGTCCTCAGGGTTAGCATAACCATATGTAAGTTGAGCATAAACCATATCTGGTGCAACATCGTTTGCAAATGCAGATAAAATACCACTCTGTGCCGGGAGTGCTATTGCAGGTAATGAGCCCTGCAAATTCTCTGCAATATAATCAGCGTCAGAAACGCCACGCTTCTTCAATTTCTCCACAAACTCTTTTCCAACCTTACGCTTTAACATAAAGCCTTTCAAAAGTTCACCAACAATATGATCACTATCCGAAGCACTTCCGCCATTGCCACACACAAGAATTTTGCCATTATTCTTATATGTAGAAATTACAAGCTCCTTCGCTTTTTCAATATCCTTACGACACTCTTCTAATACAGGATACCGTGCATATAAACTCATATTTCTTCTCCCTTCCCCATTGCGGCAACTGATAACGCCGCATAATCTCCAATATTCTCGCTAAGTTCTGCCGCAACAATTTTACACACGTTTAGTGCATAAGGCAGACACTCCTCTTTCAATACCTTGTTCATTTCCTCCGTAAACAATTTCTCACTTCGGGCATATACACTTCCTATTACAATACGCTCCGGGTTTAATATGTCAATAAGAATAGCAAGTCCCTTGCCGAGATATCTTGCACTTGTGTTGTAAACAGCTATTGCATCATCATCGCCTTCATGGGCTTTCTCTGCAATGAGTTTTGCTGATATATCCCCAAGCTTATCTATACTCTCACAATAAGAAACCGTTTTTCCCATTTGCAACGCTTCCCGTGCCATAGCTCTACCCAGCTCCGCTATTCCTCCGCCTGAACAAAAGCCCTCAAAGGACCCTTGCTTACCATAACCCACAGGGCCAAATGGGGCAAGTCGAATATGTCCGCACTCTCCTGCCATATCGGATGCACCTGCATATATCTTGCCATTTAGTATCAGTCCTGCACCAAGACCCGTTCCAAAGGTAAGGAAAATCATATTATCCGTTCCTCTTCCCGCGCCGTATCTCCACTCGGCAATAGCACAGGCATTGGCATCATTTTGAACATGCACCTCGCCTTTATATCTGTTTTTGAGATATTCAACTATCTTAACATCATCCCACCCTGCAAGATTAGGGGGCGACATAATAACACCCTCTCGGCTGTTGAGAGGTCCGCCACATGATATACCTATTAGAGAAAAATTATCGGTCATTTCCTCTGCAATAGCACACATTCTGTCAATCATCTCATATGGTGAGACGGTTAAATCTGTTGGAATTACACTTTTATCTGTAATTACAAGTTCTCCGTCTTTTTCGTATCCTACGCTTACGGCACATTTCGTACCGCCAATATCAAAACCTATCATACTTTACTCCTCAAAGCCCTCAAACTCATCCATTCCACATTTCTTAATATCTTCCATATACTGATTATAATCAATATCAATGATATTTGAGAAATAATGGTTTTTGTACTTCTTACCGTCAAGTTCCCATTCAATAAGGTAGAAATTCTTTTCATTATCAGAAATGACAATGTTTCCAAGCTCTATTTTACCCAAAGCATTAATTACGACATCGCCCTTTGACACAATAATATCAACATCAATATTTGTTACTTTATATTTTACATGAACATCACGCGTAAAATCATTTACACCAACAATACTTGACTTTCCGCCCTGAGGTTCGTCAATCATAATGCACACGGGTTCTTGTGAACGCTTGATGTAACTATATGCAAGTTTCTTTGTGTAATAATAATCAACTATTGCATCAGAAACCTGAGGCCAACCATCAACAAGATTCCACCATATTATACCCGTACGCTTACCCTTTCCTATACGGAATTTCTCTATAAAATACTTCTTTGCCTCTGCCTGAGAAATCTGGCTCTGCTTAACAAAGTCCTCAAATTTTTCTTCAGCTTTGCCAAACAGGGTCATCACCTGATCATAGGCAAGTTTTATGCGATATGAATATGGATCATTCATATTATCCTGCATACATGAAGCATGTACAAGATACTCTGACGTGGGTATCCCATCTTCGTTAAATATTACCTCAGGGGCTTTAAGGAACTTTCTTAAAGAGTCGGGGGAATTAAACCCGTGATAACCCGTTTCACTTGCAAAATGACAGAAAGTATCTCTGTAAAATTCACCCTTGAAATAGTCTCTCGGTCCCCATAAGTGATTCTCCGGTAGTACATCATCACCTGAATTATAAGATTCTTCACTGACATAAGGTGAACTCGGCAGGTACGGTCTTGAATAATCATGACCTGCCACAACCCTTTTCAACACCTCGCGGGTTAAGTAATTAATGTTCGGGTCTCGTCTCATACCTATCCATGAATAAGCAATATCACATTCATTGTCCCCCGCCCACAGCACCAAAGACGCGTGATTACGCAAACGCTTTACTTCAACGGTTGCCTCTTCCCGCAGTTTCTCTGCAAACACCTCATCTAAGGGATAGGCACCGCAACCCATAGAGAAGTCCTGCCATACCATTATGCCCTGGCTATCACAGAAATCAAAAAATTCGTGCGATTCATACAGATTTCCTCCCCAGCAACGAACCATATTACAACCTATATCATCAAGCATCTCCAACGCCTCAGGAAGCCTTTCCCTGTCTCTTGAATGAAAAGCGTCAAGGGGCACCCAGTTAGTTCCAAGTACAAAGACAGGTTTTCCATTTATGATAAACCCAAACTTACCATTGCCGTTCTTATCTGTTGTAGGTGTCATATCAAGTTCAACTGTTCTTATTCCCACCTTAAAGGAATATGTATCGACTTCTTTTCCTTTATAATATAATGTGACCTTTACATCATATAGGTTTGGCTCACCCATAGGCTTAGGCCACCACAGTTTACAGTTTTCTATCTCAAACTGTTTCTGTGCTGATGTATGAAAAAATCTGTCTTCAACTATAAAGGAGTTCTCTCCGCACACACCCTGAACCTTATATGTATAATCTTGTGCAAAATCATTGCTCATTTCTGTGCATACATATATGTTCATTGAAGCATTGTTGTCGTTAATACCACAAGTTGCAAGATAAACCTCGACTATTTCGTCTGACTTGACGGGCTTGATTTTCACATCTTTCCATAAACCTGATGTTACAATTCGGGGCATAATATCCCAACCAAAGCTATGGGCAGGTTTTCTTATATATGCACTCGCATAGTTATAGTGAAGCATATTGCTTCCAGCAGGAACTCTGTACTTTCTTGCCTCGATTGTTACAGGCTTTATATGTACAACTATCTCGTTTGTGCCCTTGTGAAATTCGGGATATACCCTGTGAGATATAAACATATTATCCACAGACTTGACAAAAACGCCGTTTACATAAATATCTGCAACGGTGTCTATGCCCTCAAATTCAATATAACTGTTTGTGTCCTCTATATAAACCGTGGTATAATACCAGCAATGAAGATTTTCAAGTTTTTGTGCCTCTAATGTGTTAGTGGAGAAATACAAATCAGGTATTATTCCCTCTCGCATCAGGTCAAACTCAAAGTTTCCAGGAACTGTCGCGCAAATTTTAGGCATTTTGGAATTCTCTATTGCAGTTATTGTTTTATATTCTTTATCTTTGCACTCAAAGTTAGGTGCATACGCTACTTTCCAATTCATAAACCTGCCTCCTTTGTTTAACTTAATTATACAATTCCTCTAAGTTCTTGTAAATATGGATAACTTGTGATATAATTAAGAAAATCAACGATTTTGCGAGGAAATATATTATGGCAAATGCAATGCTTATGAATCTGCAATCACCCTTGGGTGTGTGTAATTATACCACGAGTATCCGCACTATGAAAAAGAACGATTGCTTTGCACCCCATTGGCATGATTATTTTGAATTTGAGATAATACTTAGCGGACGAATTGAACATACATACAATGGCAAGAAATATATTGCAGAGAGAGGGTCTGCACACTTGCTGGGGTTCTATGATTTCCATTCCATTACTGCCCTTGCAGATACAAAGCTTATAAACATCACTTTTGATGCCTCTGCCTTAGACCAGGATATTGCAGATATAATTACCACAGGAAACGGAAACGGAGTTTGCCATTTTTCCAATGATGAGATAGAATATATTAAAGACCGTATCAATATACTTAATAAAGAGGATAAACTTAACTGTCCCCTTTCCAAGACTTTACAAAAAGGGGCAATAACGGAAATTATAATTCTTCTTCTGCGCAAAACCATAACTGATGGTACAGCAAAAATTCCCCCTCTTATCCAACGCGCCGTCTCGTATATGCATAAACACTTCCGCGAGGAGTTGTCCTTGCAGGATGTGAGCCATCATCTTAATGTGACGCCAAATCATCTGGGAGCATTCTTTAAGAAACATATGAAAATGAAATTTCATACATATCTTAATATTTTGCGTTTGAAATATGCCTGTGAGTTACTATCCTCAACCAATCTTTCAATTAAGGAAATTGCTTTTGCATCAGGCTATACATCTGTTGAATATTTCTTATATATATTCAAAAACCATTTTGGAGAAACACCCTCAAACTATCGTAAGTCCCATAAGGGGATGTAAAAATAGTGCAGAACGGACGAAACGAAGGATTGGGCGTTTTTCGCACAATCCCCTGCCCGACGGCGTACGCGTGTACTCCGAGCGGTTCGTTTTGTTCGTAGTTCAATGGCATTAAATAAAAAAGAAACTCGCATTTGCGAGTTTCTTCTTATATATATAAGAACTCTTAATATGGTTTTTGTACCCACCATTAGTTTGCATAGCCATTGAACGGTCGGTGCATTTTTTCATTCCCTATTTATCTGTTCAATAAATATATCATTAATGTCAAATACCCTGCAAAAGTAACCCATAAAAGATATGGTATCTGCAACCACGCCGCTACGGGACTTATTTTCCTGAACTCAACAATCATAGCAATTATCAATATCCACAGAATTATAAGCCAGATAAATGCAAACAAATAAGCCTGCATATTAAAGAATATAATGCTCCAGAAAAAGTTTACTATTAATTGTCCGCCGTAAATTTTAAGTGCCGTCATTGCAGTTTCAGGGTCTTCATCCCTTTTGAGATATACAATAGCACTACTTATGCCCATTAATACAAATAATATTGACCACGCCACAGGGAATAACCACATAGGCGGTGCTAATGCAGGGCGATTGATTGTGTCATACACATTCATATTGTTTTTGGTCAGCAATGCTGACAAACCTCCAACTGCTAATGCAATGGCAATGGATATAACATAGGGTTTAATCTTTTTCCACATAAATATCACCTCAAAGTTAATTTATGCAGTTTTATCTCATCATATTTATTATTTTTTCAATTTCCAGTTCATCGTTGAACAAAAACTCGTCATAAATCTCATCTATGCCATCCTCATTATGCTCAATCTCAACAGAATACATACGGGTAGCATCAAGAATATCACCACAACCCTCACCCATATAAAGTATCGTAATCACGCTTAATGCCATAAGCTTCAACTTTGCCAACGGGTCGCAGTCAAATATGCTTTGGAGAAAATATCTATGGGTAAAATACACCGCTAATTGTTCACCTTTAATACTATCAACACTGTCAGGGTGTTTTGCATTATCAAGCATAGCGTAGAATGTTTCATCCGTTACGGGTAATGTTTTTATAAACTCCACGAAAGGTGTAATATCTTCCCTCTCACCGTCTATATCCTCGGGAGTAAATGAGAATACACTAAAATCATTATTGTTAATTCGCTCTCTTAATTCAATTCCGTAAATAAGGGCTAATCTTATACGCTTTAATATATCCCATTCCCTGTTTTGCAAGATTTCAAAAATCTCTTTTCGTGCATTATATAATACAGGAAATAACTCATCATCACACTCTCCCGTTTCTCCCACAAACTCCACTTTATTCTTATTATTAAGAATAATCTCCGTTGCTGCCTCACAAGAGAGGGCAAGGCCTTTTTCTACATAATCGTCATAGTCGCGGGTAAATCGCGGGTACTCGTCGCAAGTTATACATAGCCCTGCACCGCATTTTACCAAATCACATAGCCCGTCATCACAAAACATCGGACATCTGCCGTTTTGACGGATAAATATATTATCCTCGTCAATGGCATTTTTTACGCGTTCTCCCATCTCGCCTGAAAGGGTAAGATAGCGCGCCATAGTCTCCTCATCAACCTCAATATCCCACGCACCAATGCAACAGCTGTGCTTACAGTCTCCTGCGATACATTTGAATTTACTATAATAATCAGGGGTTATCATTTTTCTAATTCCTCTAATAGCTCTGCTACTCTTTTACATTTCAAAGGATGCACGGCATAGGGTGCAATCTCTGCCAAGGGTCTGAGAACAAACTCACGCTTCACCATTTCCATGTGTGGAACAGTAAGCTTTTCTGTGCTTATCACCTCATTGCCATATAAAAGCAAGTCTAAATCAAGAGTTCGGGGTCCCCAATGAATTTCGCGGACACGTCCCGCCTCTCTCTCAATTTCATTTAATAATGATAACAATTCATAAGGCGGAAGCACAGTCTCCACCTCTGCACAGGCATTGATATAATTATCCTGAGGGACATCCCCCACGGGTGCCGTTTCAATGTAGTTTGACACCTTTAATACTTTGCAGTAATCGTTGTTAAGTCTCTCTATTGCTTTATCAAGATGCGCTTTTTTATCACCCATATTTGAGCCGAGACCTATGTATGCAACTGTTTTTTCACGCGTTACATTTACAAGAACATTATCAACAGGAAGTCCGATAGGTGCCCATGGCTTTTTGAACTGTACCTCAACACCTGAAAGGGTGGGATATTTTTTCAAAAGGGCGTATGTCAATTCCTCTCCCGCCCGTTCAATTAACTTTGCACGGTGAGTTTTAGTGAACTCTGTTACAAACTCACATACCTCGCCATAGTTAATTGATTTGGTAATATCATCTGTTTTTGCGGCGGTGGTAATATCGGTATACAATTTCAATGAAATCATAAACCGCTGTCCCATTTTCTTTTCTTCGTCATACACGCCGTGGTTGGCAAAAACGATAAGGTTGTCTATTTCTATGTAATCTTTCATGGTTATTTCTCCTGATTATTTGTTTTTTTCTTATCACCAAACACATAAACCGTTATTGGTACTATTATTGCAACCGCAATTATTAACCATGTTGCAAAATTCATAATTTTATTACCTCCATAAAATGGGTTGCCACATAAGTCATTACACAATGAGTAAAACCTATCCATACCAAACCCTCTCATAGGGATTAAATACTCTCCGTCTCTGTATGCCCATTCATAGAAACTTATATCTTCTATACATTTGCCCTTGTTATCATACAACTCTACTATTAAGACACCTGAACGCTGTGATAGATGGCTCATATTGCCGCCTTTCTTAAAGCGGATACTATTAAGACTTTTGACCAGTTTTTTTATATCCCGTTCTTCTGTTATTGTCTGGTCTACTCCGTCCCCGTAATATGTGATGTTTGCACTTGATACAGTATTAAAATCTATTTTAAGACAAATGGGATACATAATAGAAATTATTATTGAAATGACCGCAATAACGCCAATCATTATAGATAACACGGCAATTAGTTTTTTCTTCATTTTCTATCATCCCCTTACCTATATGCATGCGCTTAGAACTATCCACTTTATAATTATCACTACAATATCCGTATCATGTCAGCTCAAAAACGCGCTTCACAAAAATAAAATTTATCTTTTATTTTTTCAACACTGAAAATGTTATGCCCACTATCTATATATTTGTACCCATTGTTTTCTTTTGTCATCTGAGATGGGTCACAAATCACTCTATTATCAAAAACGGCAACAGGCTTATCCTCGGTAGAATAATAAAAATAATAATATTGGCTCGACGGAGCTATGCCTCTGCCCCCGCACCCAAAAATTATTATTCCTTTATCTATGCCTACTCCATCTACGGGATTGCTATTTATAATTTTTTGTATGTGCTCATTATCCAGTTTTTCTATCCTCGAACCCAACAAGCCTTCAATCGTAACACACAGCCCCTCAACATCATCCGCATCTTCTTTTATTGCTGGGTTATCTACTGCAACAATTTCTTCCTTAAAGTCAAGTGGGATGTATTGAGAAAGATAGCTTATTTCCTCAACGGCACTTAAAATCATCTCTTCATTTTCTACAACATAATCGAAAATTACTTCCTTTTTGCTTTTTGAGTCTGAAAGAATGGATATAATAGCTATGATAACTATTAACAAGGCAAAAACAATATACAACATTCTTTTTTTCATATGTTATCTCTCCCTTACCATTTCACTGGAATTTTATTGAGAATTAAATTTGTCTATAATCCTGTATCTGAAATAGTTTGCTTGACGTTCAGATGTTCTATCATCTTGATTTTTATACAATATCCACTGATAATAATGGGATAGTTCATGGACCAATGATGATATAACTTGTTCATATAGTTCCTCTTTATCAAACTTTTCATATAATATTGGGTCAATCTTAGAAGGAATGCGAATATACGGCGACCTGCTTTCAAACCAGCGAAAGCTACCATATACCCAGTTTCCGTTCATAAGCCTGACCTTCTCACAGTTCTTAATATAAACATTCAATGGAACAGGAAAAACGTATGTGTCCCTTAGCCATTTTGCGAACAATATATATTTCTTTCGTAAACCTTCGTCAATACCTTTTTCGTAACGAAAAAATATTCCTTCATTGCTATATTTAGTTTTTGATATTTCAAATGTCTGCCATAAATTCATATTTCGTATCGCTTTCGTGTTAGCTGTTTTCAATATTCAGAATTGGCTTTTTCCAAATCTTCGCTACATGAATAAACCTTCATAAAACTATCTACTATTTCCCTATTCCTACTTAAAATCATAACATAAGCACTGTCAAAGGGAACAATTTCAATACTACACAAGGGGTATTGCATTGTCAATGGATTTTTAGAATATTTATTATAATCATCTTCGCACGGTAAACCGCACTTCAAAATTTCAGACAACTTAATATCGTTATCAAACCCTGACAACATTCCCCACAGCCATTGAAAATCGTCTTTTCTGATTATTTCCGTCAATTCTTCTCCCGAAAGCCAACAATATTCTCTATTGTTAAATATTTCCAGAGCTTCTTGATTATGAGGATAACAGTCGTAATTAGTGATTAACCAATTATAATCTTTTTGCTTGTTATCAATAGCTTCAAAAATCTTTTTCAAATATGTATAATATTTTTCATCATTTATACTTATTGCACCATATACCATATGATCACCTTAAAACTCTCTACCATGGGTCAAATAATCTCTCTACCATACTACCATTCTACCACATCCACCCATTCATTGCAAGAAAAAACTGCACAAGCTAATGCTTGTACAGTTTATAGTTTTCTATATTAGTTTCTTGCTGCCTTTGCAGTCTCAACAAGCTTTGCGAAAGCTGCGGGATCTGCGATTGCGATCTCTGATAAAACCTTTCTGTTCATATCGATACCTGCAATCTTCAAACCGTTCATGAATGTTGAATAGTTCATGCCGTTCATCTTTGCAGCAGCTGAGATTCTTGCGATCCAAAGTCTTCTGAAATCTCTCTTCTTGTGCTTTCTACCAATATATGCGTTAGCCATTGCACGCATAACAGCCTGGTTAGCTGAACGGTACTGCTTTGATAATGCACCGTAGTAACCCTTAGCCTGCTTCAAAATCTTCTTATGATGCTTCTTTGTGCCTATTCCGCCTGTTACTCTTGCCATTGTTAACTACCTCTCTTTCCGAATTATTTGTAAGGGATTAGCTTCTTGATTACAGCTGCATTTGCCTTTGAGCAATATGACTGCTTTCTCAAGTGTCTCTTTCTCTTTGTTGTCTTCTTGTTTAGAATGTGTCTTCTAAATGCCTTGTTCTTCTTAACCTTGCCGTTCTTTGTAAGGTTAAATCTCTTAGCTGCACCCCTATGAGTCTTTATCTTTGTCTTAGCCATAGTATTACACTCCTTTTCTTAATTTACTGTGCGATGGGTGATAGGAACATTATCATGTTTCTACCCTCAAGCTTAGCGCCCTTTTCAACTGTTCCAAACTCTTTAACTGTTTCTGCGAAACGGTCAAGCAGAGTTACACCAATTTCTGAATGGGTTAGCTCACGACCTCTGAAACGAACTTTTACGCGTACTTTATCACCTGATTTTAAGAACTTCATAGCCTGTTTAGCCTTAGTATTAAAATCGTTAGTGTCAATTGACGGTGAAAGCTGAACTTCTTTAATGTTTACTACTTTCTGATTCTTTCTGTTTTCCTTTTCTCGCTTTTGAAGCTCGAACTTGTACTTACCGTAGTCCATAATCTTGCATACGGGTGGCTGTGCGTTTGGTGAAATCTTAACTAAGTCAAGACCTGCTTCATTGGCAATATCCTGTGCCTCTTTTGCACTCATAACGCCCAACTGTTCGCCCTCTGCTGAGATAATACGAAGCTCATTGTCCCGAATCATTTCGTTAACCTGTAACTCATTCTTGCTAATGGTAAACCCCTCCTTTTAGATGTTAAACAATTAAAAAACGGACGCATTGCATCCGTTCAAAATACTACACCTATGGTGTTTTCAGTATTTACCGCAAAGCGTTAGCCGTACGGTGAGAACGAATGTTTCTGCTTGTTTTCGTTTGATATTATAACACAGTATATGCACTGTGTCAAGTATTTTTTACAATTTTTTTAGATTATTTTTAAGTTAAGATCAGAATAAATAAAAAAGTCGCTTAACGCGACTTTTTTATTTATTCTGCGTATTTGTCTTCCTTACTCCATGCGTAGAACTTTCTGATGCCCTCGCCTACCTTTTCAAGCTCATGCTCTGCTTTAAGCTGACGAGTTGCGATGAAGTGTGCACGGCCATTGTTGTTCTCAGCGATCCACTTTGAAGCAAATGTACCATCCTGAATTTCTTCAAGAACTTTCTTCATTTCCTTCTTTGTTTCCTCTGTTACAAGACGCTTACCTGTCTCATAATCACCATACTCAGCTGTGTCTGAGATTGAATATCTCATCTTTGAGAAACCACCAGCGTAAATTAGGTCAACGATAAGCTTCATCTCGTGGATACACTCAAAGTAAGCATTTCTGGGGTCGTAACCTGCCTCAACAAGTGTTTCAAAGCCTGCCTGCATAAGAGCTGTTACACCACCGCAAAGTACTGCCTGCTCACCGAATAGGTCAGTCTCTGTCTCACACTGGAATGTTGTCTCCAAGATAGCTGCTCTTGCACCGCCGATACCTGCACCATATGCCAATGCTGTATCAAGTGCACGACCTGTTGCATCCTGCTCGATAGCTACAAGACAAGGAACGCCCTTACCCTCTTCGTACTCTGAACGTACTGTATGACCAGGTCCCTTGGGAGCGATCATTGCAACGTCAACTGTTGCGGGGGGAACGATCTGCTTGAAGTGAATGTTGAAACCATGAGCAAACATAAGCATATTGCCGTCTTCAAGGTTAGGCTCAATGTCGTTCTTATAGATACTTGCCTGTTTCTCATCGGGTGTAAGAATCATAATGATGTCTGCTTTCTTTGCAGCCTCTGCTGTCTCGTATACGGGAATACCGTATGCCTCAGCCTTTGCAGCACTCTTTGAGCCCTTTCTTAGACCAACGATAACATTGATACCGCTGTCTTTAAGGTTCTTCGCATGTGCATGACCCTGTGAACCGTAGCCGATGATTGCTACTGTTTTACCGTTTAGTAACTGCATATTGCAATCGCTCTCATAGAAAACTCTTGCTTCGCGTCCTAATGATTTTGCCATTTTTATTACCTCTTTCCTTAATAAATACGTATTTATTAAAAACACTCAGCCAATGGGGTTAAGTATTTTTGTCTGTTGTTATTTGTCAAGCTTTAATGTACTTGCACCACGTTCAAGAGCAGTCATACCTGTTCTTGCAATCTCTTCAATACCGTAAGGCTCAACCATATTGATAAATGCATTAAGTTTCTGGTCAGAGCCCGTTACCTCAGCAGTTATTGTTGAGGGTGAAATATCAATTATATTGGCTCTGAATACATTTGCAACCTCAATAATCTCACCACGGTTTTTCTGGTTTGTCTTAATCTTAATAAGAACAATACCGCGCTTAACCATTTCGTCATCTTTTAAGGTCTTAATTTTAATGACCTCCATAATCTTAGACAACTGCTTGGATACCTGCTCTACCATATAAGCATCACCCTTTACCTCAATGGTAATTCGTGAAATCTGCTCATCGGCAGTGGGTCCAACTGATAATGAATGAATATTAAAGCCACGGCGTGTAAATAAGCCGACAACTCTTGAAAGAACACCTGCACTGTTCTCAACAAGGACTGATAATGTATACTTTTCCATACTTACGCCTCCTTCTTGGTCATTGTGTTCTCATTAAGAGCATTACCTGTGGGCTCAAAGGGTGATACGTTTACAACAAGCAAATAGCTTTCCTTATCGTTAAGCATTTCCTTAATTGCACGGTCAACATCTGAGTTCTCCGTAACAACGCCACTCTTGATTCCATAAGCATCAACAAGCTTACAGAAATCAGGTCCGCCTGTAATATCAACCATCTGGTAGTTTGAATTATAAAGCAAGTACTGATGCTCATGTACCATACCAAGACGGTCATTCTGGAACAATACCATTTTAACAGGGATGTTATACTGCTTCATTGTGCCAAGCTCGGGTAGGTCCATCTGGAAACTACCATCGCCCATAACAGCAATAACGGGTTTTTCGCTCTGGGCACGTGATGCACCAATTGCTGCGGGTAAACCGTATCCCATAGTGCCAAAACCACCTGATGTTAAAAAGCTCTCAGGCTTCTTAATGGTAAAGTAGTTAGCACTCCAAAGCTGATTCTGTCCAACCTCTGTTGTAAGGTAAACATCTGAATTTGTAATCTCCGACAATCTCTGCAAGAAATATCTGGGGTTAACAAAACCGTTATCCTCTTTCCTTACAGGAGGCTCTGTCTCAATTCTTAAATCATCTACCTCTTTCTTCCAGTCAGCATTAACCTTAGTTTTGCCGATTGTCTTTATAAGCTGCTCTGTTACATCCTTAATATCGCCAACAACGGGAATATAAGGCTGAATATTCTTGCCTATCTCCGCAGGGTCAATGTCAATATGAACAAGCTTGTTTGCTTTTTCAAGACCCTCTGTGTTTGCAACTGTTCTGTCGCCTAAACGAGTACCCATTGCAATTATAAGGTCTGAACGGTTCATCATAATGTTTGCACATCGTCTGCCGTGTGAGCCAATCATACCATAGAACATATCATCGTCTGTGGGAATGACACCAAGTCCCATCATTGTTGAAACAACGGGAATTCCTGTCATCTTAACAAACTCACGAACCTCATTTGTTGCATCTGATAATGTAATACCGCCACCAGCTAAAAGCACGGGCTTTTTTGCCTTTTTAAGTGCTTCGCAAACTTTCTTTATCTGTGATTCATTAGCCTTGCCTGGAAGTTTATAACCACGCAAGTTAATGTCAAGATTGCTTTCCTCATCACACACCTCTTTTAATGCATCCATGGGGAAATCAATAAGTACGGGGCCTGGTCTGCCTGTTGTGGCAATATGAAATGCCTCGTTTACAATTCTGGGTATATCCTCTACCTCTGTTACAAGATAACTATGCTTTGTAAAGGGTAGTGTTGCACCAATAATATCTACCTCCTGGAAAGCGTCCTTACCAATTAATTCACGCTTAACCTGGCCAGTAATAGCTACCATAGGAATGGAGTCCATATACGCCGTTGCAATAGCTGTAATCAAGTTTGTCGCGCCAGGGCCTGATGTTGCGGTACAAACACCTGCAACACGGTTAACTCTTGCGTAACCTGATGCCATATGTGCTGCGCCCTGTTCGTTTCTTGACAATACATACTCAATGCTTGATTTTGAAACGCTGTCGATAAAGGGTGCATTTGCGGCACCTGGATAACCGAAAATAACCTTAACGCCATTGGCTTCTAATGCTTTTACTGCTAAGTCTGCGCCATTCATAGCCAAGCTTCATTCCTCCTTTTTCTACAAAATCTAATTTTCCTATTATTTTATCAATAAAACGCCTAAATGTCAACACTTTTTAGGGGCTTTTATTATTTTTTCTTCCTTGATGCTTCCTTGGCTCTCAAATCAGTTTTTAAGATACGCTTACGCATTCTCAATGTGTTAGGCGTAACTTCCAGAAGCTCGTCCTCTGCAATGAAATCAAGACATTCTTCCAGGGATAACTGTCTGGGAGGTACAAGCTTTAATGCATCATCCGAACCTGATGCACGGGTGTTTGTTACATGCTTTTTCTTGCACACGTTAACTGTGATGTCCTCGTTTCTTGAACACTCACCCACTATCATACCCTCATAAACCTTTACGTTTGGGCCAATGAAAAGCGTTCCTCTCTCCTGTGCATTATATAAGCCATAGGTAATACTCTCGCCATTCTCCCATGCAACCAATGTGCCACGGTTTCTCGGTGCAAAATCGCCCTTGTATGGCTCATAGCATTCAAGAATACTATTAACAATAGCCGTTCCCTTAGTAGCGGTCATTATTTCACTTCTGAAACCTATAAGACCGCGGGAAGGAATTAAAAATTCCATCCTTGTATAATTCTGTGCCGTGGGGCTCATATTGGTCATTGTACCCATTCGGTTTACAACCTGATCCATTACTGCACCCGTATAATCTGACGGCACATCAACAGTAAGGCTTTCAATGGGCTCACACTTCACTCCGTCAATCTCTTTATAAATTACAACGGGGTTTGAAACCTGAAATTCATAACCCCCACGACGCATATTTTCAATAAGAACTGAAAGGTGTAATTCACCTCGGCCTGATACAGTAAAGGCTTCTGTTGTGTCTGTGTCCTCAACTCTCAGACTTACATTGGAGTCAAGCTCCTTGTAAAGTCTTGCACGAAGATGACGGGATGTTACAAACTTACCCTCCTGTCCTGCAAAGGGGCTGTCATTAACGCTGAATGTCATTGACAATACGGGGTCGTCAATCTTTACAAAAGGTAAAGCTTCGATGCAATCGGGTGCACAAAGAGTCTCGCCTATGTTAATATCGGTAATACCTGATATTGCAACTACATCACCGGCTCCAACCTCTTCTGCAACAGTTTTGCCAAGTCCCTCAAAGGTGTAAAGCTTAACCGCTTTGCCATGCCCCGTCTTTCCGTCAGAACGGCAAATTGCAAGAGGCATATTGGTTACAATCTTACCTCTTTCTATCTTACCCACAGCAATTCTGCCTGTGTAATCATCATAATCAATATTTGACACTAACATCTGGAACGGCCCGTCATCCTCACATTGAGGGCAGGGAATTTCACGGACGATAAGCTCGAACAATTCCTTTAAGTCATCAGAGGGGTTTTCGGGGTCATACTCGGCAGTTGCCCAACCGTCTCTGCCTGATGCAAATATGACGGGAGTATCTAACTGCTCTTCTGTTGCACCAAGGTCAATGAATAATTCCAACACCTCATCAACAACCTCGTAGGGACGGGCATTGGGACGGTCAACCTTGTTTACAACAATAATTGGGTGTAAATTCAATGCCAATGCCTTTGACAGAACAAATCTTGTCTGGGGCATACAACCCTCAAATGCGTCAACAAGAAGCAAAACACCGTCTACCATTTCGAGACCGCGTTCCACCTCACCGCCAAAATCAGCATGTCCTGGCGTGTCAATAATATTTATTTTTGTGTCTTTGTACCATAGAGAAGTGTTCTTTGCAAGAATGGTAATACCACGCTCACGCTCCAAATCATTGGAGTCCATAACTCTCTCATCTACTGCCTCATTCTCACGGAATGTACCGCTTTGTCCAAGCATTGCATCAACAAGGGTTGTCTTGCCGTGGTCAACATGGGCAATAATAGCAATGTTTCTTATGTTTTCTCTTTGTGTCATCTAATTTTGTCCGGTCCTTCCAATTACATATATAATAAATTACTTATTGAATCTATATATCGCCAATGATGAATTATTAATCTTTTTTTCTACCTCATAATTTACTTCAACGCCGTAATGCTCATTGAAGAATGTAACAATTTTATCCATGTTTTTAGTATTACTTGCAACAAATCGAACTCTTTCATCGAGCAACGCCTCAAATGTGCTGTCTGAATATTTAGAAAGTCCAAGTTCATCCAGCATATCATACCAGTAATATGAATACACAAACCAATCTCCCAAAATATTATAAACCCTTTCATGTTTACATTCGTCGACATTAAAGGTCAGCTGTCTATTAATAAAATTAGTTCGGGTAGCAGCGTCACTTACATATACTAATTCTTCATCCGTATCATTTATATACTGTAGCACTGGTTCGCCAGCTTTTGTATATGACGTACCAATAAACAAATGATATCCCCACGCAAGGCAAATGTTCATTCCTACTAGGCCTACTGCAACCAACGTCATCATGATATGCTTTTTATCCTTGCATAAATCTCTGATACTAAACCTTCCATCAAAATACTGCATTGCAAGGTAGTTAATAACTATAATACCGCTTGTTGAAATCTGATTTATAACATGGTCCGCTCCACGACGTCTGAAAAACAGATATCCTATTGCTCCCAACACGAAGATCGATATTGTGAATATCTCTTTTCTATTTTTCTTCATTAAAGCAAGACCACATACCGCTGCTAAAATATACCATAGTACAAAGGGCTTTTTTACCATATTAATGATAATCCCGACAAAGTCTGTATCGTAGCTGTCATCAAAATCTCTTGTTTGTATAAAAGTCCTTAAAGCCTCTTCATTAAATACTTTCTTATCTGCATACAAAAACTTTTTATAAATCTCTATATCATTTTCACTAATTCCAACACTTTCAAAGGTCTCTTCATTATCTTCATAAGAAACATTTCCATTGTCGCTTGCTTTTGCTCTGTATTCATTAAAATTAACAAAATATGTTTCTTCCGGTATTGTGCTTTTATATGATGTATTTACAAACTTAACACCGTAATTTGAACAAACTAAAAGTGCAAGTACCACTGCGATAACACCACAACTGTTTTGCTTTTTTATAATTGCAAAGAAATACACGGGGGCAAATAAAAGAAATATACATATAAAAGTATTTCCTGATCTCATACCAAAACCAAGGATGCACAGCACAAATGCAAACGCTATATGCTTTATATTTGTTACACTAAGCTTTGGAACATTATCCAAAACCCACATAATAGCCGATACCACGCAGATAAAAGAAAGAGCAGTAAATGATATTCTTACCAGTAAAAATGCCATAAGCCCTGATAATATACCTACAGAAAAGATCTGGCATCCGTACCTCTGTGTCAACTTAAATAGCGGTATATATGCAATGTTCGCAACCACGAGATAAAGGGCACAATACCAGTTTATTGCAGGTAATATACCATACAAAAACTTCAGCACGTATCCGTAAAACACATTTAAGAATATCAGTTGTTCGCTATGAGCATTGGTAGCAAAACTAAGCGCCATTTCCTGCATATACACATCGTCAACTGTGTCATAGTACAACGGGCATCCTAACATCATGAGCAAGGTCAGTCCAACTGGTATAATTATGTAATAGTATTTTTTTAAGAAACTAGTCATCATTTATCTCCGTACATTTTATTGTAGTACTCCACATAATCACCTGAAATAATATCCTTCCACCATTTCTTGTTTTCGAGATACCATTTCACAGTCTTCTTTATACCCTCATCAAAACATGTTTCGGGTAACCACCCAAGTTCTGTGTGAATCTTTGTCGGGTCAATGGCATACCGCATATCGTGACCCTTTCTGTCAGTAACATATGTAATAAGACTTTCAGGCTTATCAAGAATTTTAAGAACAGTTTTAACTATATCAATGTTTGCCTTTTCGTTATGTCCGCCAATATTATAAACCTCGCCTACCTTACCCTTATGGATAATTAAATCTATTGCCTTGCAATGATCCTCAACATAAAGCCAGTCACGGACATTTTTTCCGTCGCCGTAAACGGGCAGACTCTTGTCTGCAAGAGCATTGGCAATCATAAGAGGAATCAACTTCTCAGGGAAATGATACGGTCCGTAATTGTTTGAGCATCTTGAAATTGTTACAGGCAAATCAAAGGTTCTATGATATGCCATAACAAGCAAATCTGCACTCGCCTTACTTGCACTATAAGGGCTTGACGTATGAATAGGCGTTGTCTCTGTAAAGAACAAATCAGGTCTATCCAAAGGTAAATCTCCATAAACCTCGTCTGTTGAAACCTGATGATAACGGGTAATTCCGTACTCACGACAGGCATCCATCAAAACCTGTGTTCCGAGAATATTGGTAACAAGGAAGATCTCGGGGTTTTCTATTGATCTGTCAACGTGTGACTCTGCTGCAAAGTTTACAACTATGTCAGGCTTCTCATTTTCAAATATTTCAAAAATTGTTTTTCTGTCAGCAATATCCGCTTTATAGAAAGTAATCTTATCCATAACGCTCTCAAGAGTTGACATATTTCCTGCATATGTAAGCTTATCAATTACAACAATCTCATAGTCAGAATATTTATCCGTCATATAGTGAACAAAGTTACCGCCTATAAAACCCGCTCCGCCTGTTACTACAATCTTCATTTTTATTTCTCCTTTTTCATAAAACTAACTGTTAAGTCAAATAATTTATAATATCTCGTCGCTGATTTTAATTTTTCCAACCCTACTGATATTATTAGACAGAGTACAAGAAGTACAACTAATATAACGGGAGGATATTTGAACCAATAAATCGCTTCCTTAAAATACTGAGAAAATATAAAAGTGTGAAACATGAAAATATTAGATGAGTGCTTACCAATAAAAGCCAAACCTTGTCCGAATTTCCACTCTTCCTTCACCAATATCGCAGTCGATAAGACTATCCATACTCCAAAAAGAATATCTGCCTTTATTCCAAAAATTAATTTTGTCGGTATAACAACAATTAGCAGAACCGTCAAAACAACTAATTTAACTCTGTTCGATGCTGATAGAATCTTTTGAATAAGATTTCTTTGAGCAAGATACATACCACCGGTAAACGGTAATAACCAGTACATGTCGTAAACAAAACATATGTAGACAGCCATCGTAAGGACTATGTATGGACATTTTTTTATTCCATAGTACAACACAGGAAATAATACATAAAAGGATAATATTGTCCCCATAAACCACCAAGTTGGGTTATATGAAGGCGTGTTTACCAATTCTGCGACCCCTAAAAAATCATTCACAAAGTTGCATAACCCTTTTATCCCTGCTCCATATACTTCTGCCGGGGTTGTGTTACCCAAGAAAAACCCAAGCGGCACAAATAAAATATATATTGCCCAGAATTCAAAAAGTAATTTTATTATCCTTCCATATGTACCAGCTACGCCTTTTTGACGATCATTCTCGCTTACAACTAAGCCGTATCCACTCAATATTAAAAATATAGCAACACATACTTTGGACATAGTTGCTGTCTTAGTGATTACTGCTGTACCAATATCTCCAAAGCCGTACCACAATCCTGCATCATTTCCCAAATAGAACAAATGGTGCCACAGTAATAGTATTAAGGCAATGCCTTTTACTATATTTGTGTTGGTGATAGTAAACTTTTTCATTCGTTTAATTCTCCAGAAGTGACAACAGGTACTGACCATACTCTGTCATTTTAAGCTCATTACCTATTTCCATGAGCTGATTATTGTCAATGAAGCCACGACGCCACGCAATCTCCTCAATACATGAAACATAAAAGCCCTGCATATCCTGAACTGTTTGAACAAACTCACTTGCCTTTATCATGCCCTTTGGTGTTCCCGTATCAAGCCACGCCATACCGCGTCCCATTTCAATAACGCTAAGATTTCCGTTCTTAAGATAAACATTGTTTACAGCTGTAATCTCAAGCTCACCACGGGCAGATGGCTCTATGTTCTTTGCAATTTCCACAACACTGTTGTCGTAGAAATACAATCCCGGCACCGCATAATTTGACTTTGGGTTTTGAGGTTTCTCTTCAATGGATACCGCCTTGTGATCTTTGTCAAACTCAACAACGCCAAATGCTCTCGGGTCCTTAACAGGATATCCGAAAATGGCAGCACCGCCCTTTGAAAGCTCCTTTGCTCGTTTTAAAATGGTTGAGAATGCCTGTCCATAGAAGATATTATCACCTAAAATTAGACATACATCATCATCGCCGATAAAATCCTCGCCAAGCAAAAATGCCTGTGCAAGGCCCTTAGGCTCAGGTTGTATTTTATATGTAAGTTTAACACCTATCTTATGTCCGTCTCCTAAAAGTGCCTCATACATACCTATGTCGTCGGGTGTAGAAATAATTAATATTTCCTGAATTCCTGCCAACAACAAAGCTGACAACGGATAATAAATCATCGGCTTGTCATAGATAGGCAGTAACTGCTTTGATACAACCTTTGTCATAGGATACAAACGTGTACCCTTTCCACCTGCTAAAATAATTCCTTTCATAAAACCCCCCTTATCCCTGAACAAAAATGATAATGCCCAGAACTATTATTATGTTTCCAACAATTTTTTTAATGGTAACTTTTTCTTTCAAAAAAATTCTGCTTAATATTAACACAAATACATATGTAGATGCTGCCACAGCATGAGCATTTTTAAGCGGAATATATCTCATGCAATATGTGTTTACCATTAACACTAAAAACAATATCCCATATGATGTAATCACATAAGGATTCAAATACTCAAATATTCTGTTTTTATATGTTTTTCCTGCACTCACATTCAATAATATCTGTGACAATGCAGAGAAAAATGCTGTTGCAATTATTATGTAATAGTAATTATTCATTTTTCATTGTCACCAAAACAATACCAAATATTATCAATGCCGCACCAATAATATTAAATATTGTTATCCCTTCACCAAATAAAATCGCCGAAAAAATTAATGTCCAAATTGTTGTAACACTTTTATTTGAGTACGCAACCGAAGCCTTAAACGGCTTTATTGCTTGTTGCCATAAAATTGCATATACTCCCAGATTTATCACCATAAGTGCGTATATTCCTATGTATTCCAACGATAAAAAATCATACACCGATGCGTATTTTGATAAAATCGTTGTGAATGTAAACAGCAAAATACAGGCGTGTAAAAACACATATTTCTTTATATTTTTCATAAGCCCTCTCGGTTAATTTTTATATTTCTCATATATAATATTAGGATTTTTAATTTCTTCAAATGAGTACCTTAAAACGTATACTACACGTCTGTATATCCATTTCAGGAACTTCCTTTTTTCTTTAATCTTGTAAAAATTAAATAGAATTTTTATCAGATATTCCAATCTCATTCTCATTCGATTTATAAATACAGATTCTTTTTCATTATTTTCATTATAGACCAATTCAATAGGAATAGCATTGGCAACAAGTTCCGGACATCCTTTATCGTTTATTTTGCATGGCAATGAGGTAAAGCCTCTCTCCATATCAAAGTTGACTATCTCGGTTTTTCTTAATCTCTTCTGCCAATAGTCACTTACAAAATTGCCAAGACTATATATAACAGGCACATCTCCCATCTGTCCTTTACTTTGCAAAATATGCGGATGATGACCAACAATAACGTTAATTCCTAAATTAATTAATCCTTCTGCGATTGTTTTCTGAGATTCGGTAGGCATTACAATAAATTCACTGCCCCAATGCAGATATGCTATTTTTATTTGGCAATCACTACACTCTTTAATGACTCTTCTCCAGTCTTCCTCGGAGGGTTGATAAAAATAGCCTATTTCTTCACGATTGTTTATTCTTAGGTATGAGGCTGCAATAATCGCTATCTTCTTGCCATCAATATCAATCTTTATATACGGCTTGTCCTTTAATCCGACAACTTCAATTCCGTTATCTGTAAGAATTTTTACCGTATAATCAAACCAACTTCGACCATAGTCCATGGTATGGTTGTTTGCAACTGATACAATATTGATATTTGCCCGTTTAAGCTCGTTACATATGTTCTCGCCACAACACATGGACCACTCACTGACGGACATGTTATCATTATCCCTTTTCCTTATAATGGCCTCAAAATTCGCAACGTTATACTTTACAGACACAAGTGCATCTGATACTCCGTCAAAAACTCCCTCATATTCTTTTTTATGCCATGTGCTGTCAAATCCAAACCCATAAATTACAGGCTGATCGCCGACTATTAAATCGCCCATAAAATTTATGCTATTATTCTTAAACATTGGGAACCTCCCCGATAACTCTTGCTGGGTTTCCAGCTACAATCACGTTTGGTGCAACAGATTTTGTAACAACAGCACCAGCGCCAATAACTGCATTTTTACCTATTATACCTGCCTGAGGCAATATGATGGCATTAGCCCCTATCCATACATTATCCTCTATAACAACCTTATGTAATTCAGGAATACCCTCACCATTCTCTGTCCATCCAACGAAAACAGGATGTGAATGAGAAAAAACCTTTGCTCCCGACGAAATTATAACATTGTTTTCAATTACAACTTCACCGGTATAATCTATCTCAACATTCTTTCCAAATGTGACTCCATTTCCAACTGAAAGACTACCTTTAAGTTGTCTGTGGCTTTTAGAAAATCTTACACCATGGCAGATAGTTGGCTTCCTTCCAATCGTATATATACTTTTATATAGAAACCCCCTTACAGACATAAGCACAGGAAAATCAAAAATTTCCATACCAAAAAACATCTGTATTAATCTGCGGAAGCTCTCAACAATTATATATTTCATTATTCAACCTCAACAACAATATTCTCCAATGCCTTTTCAAGAACAGCTACTGCTTCATCAAGTGTGGAGCCTTTTGTTACAACGTGACCTATTCTGTGAGGCCCAACCTTGAACTCCTGTACTTCGTCGCCAACATTGTAATCAAACTGCACCTCAAGAATATTTTCGTCATCTTCATTATTGTTTTTCTCTGAAATAATTTTACCCGTTTTATTGCTTATAAGCAATTTACTTGCATTGGCAACAGCCATATCACTTTCAAATGAAACATCCTCACCAAGACACGCAAGAATCAATTTTTCATAATAATCAAAGCCGTAATATATTGATGTCAGCTCTGCAAGACAGGTTGCACCGCATCTGCCACCTAACTCCAATACATAAGTTTTTCCATTTGCAAGAATAAAGTCTGCATTTATGGCACAGTTGTCAAGACCCATTGACTTTGCGGCCTTTGCCAGTTGTTCTTTCGCGTCCTCTACTACATCATCTCCCATTTCATAGGGTGCATAATGTCCAACAGGCACACCTGTGTCGCCCTTAAAAACATAATCACCATGAGGAAGAATGAACTGTAATTCACCTCTGTATACAAATGCCTGTGCTCCGAACTCATCACCCTCAAGGAACTCCTCAACAATGAAATAATCAAGCTTTGTTGCACTCTGCGTATACGCCATAGCATCTTCAAATTCTTCAATACTGTCCACACGTATAATTCCGCGACTCCCTGAAGTATCAACAGCCTTAAATATAAGGGGATAGTTAAGAGGAGATACCTCTTTCTTTACTGTATCAAGGTCAAACGGAACCTTTCTAAAACGTGCAGTTCTCACACCGTATTCTTCATACTTAGTCTTCATAAGGAGCTTATTTGATGCAATCTTAGCTGCCTCAAATGACAAGCCTGACAAACCTAGTTCGTCGCAGACCTTACCGATAGTTATAACCGCAACATCTGTTCCTGTAGTAATGATACCGTCTATCTTCTCATCTCTTGCAATATTCAAAACCGTTTCGTAATCGGTTGTATCCTCATAATAAACCTTATCAGCAAACTGAAAACCGGGGTAATTACCTTTTATGCTTACAACAATGGTATATAACCCCATATCCTTTGCTTTTTTAATCAACGGTACCTGATAAATCCCTGCTCCCAAAATCAGTACTTTCTTCATTTTGAATTTCTCCTTTCAAAACTTCCTTAACTATATACTGTGGTTCACGGTTCATTCCCAAAAACATTCTTCCGATATATTCTCCCACAAGTCCCGTAAACAGAAAACTGAGGCCAAAGAAGAAGCTCATAGCACTCATCATTGATGGCCACCCCATTGCCATATCAGGATTCAGCAATTTTTTAATCACTATTACTATAGCCGCAATAATTCCTACTGCTGAGAAAAAATACCCTGCATAAGTTGTTAATCTTAATGGCACAATGGAAAAACCCATTATGCTCGACCATAATCTGATTAATGCCTTAAATGTATAATTTGATTTTCCCACCTCACGCTCATAATGTTTGATAGGTACACTTGATATATTACGGGTTGTACGAAGAATTAACCCCTGCAAATATGTATACGAATTGTTGTATTCAATAATATTATCACGCACAAACTTACGCATTACCCAATAGCTTGATGTTTTTATCTCCTTGGGTTTACCTATAAGAATACGCACTGACCAGTAGTTAATATAGCTTCCAATATTCCTGAATAAGTTATGCTTCTTTTCAGGATAGTATCCATAAACTACATCATAGCCCTTTTTGATTTCATCAAGCAAAATACTTAATTGTGACGGATGCGTCTGCATATCGTCATCCATAGCGATAATATAATCGCCCTCAGCATAGTTAAGACCCGCCATAACCGCATTATGTTGTCCTGCATTCTTTGCAAGGTCAATTCCTGTAACATAGTTGTATTTAGCAACTATCTCACGAATTTTGTCTCTTGTAAGTCCACCGTCGGGTGAGCAATCATTAACAAGAACAAATTCATAATCATCTATTCCTAATTTCTCAAACTCCTCACTTGTAAGACGTACAACCTTCTCTATTGTTTTATCAGATTTATAACAAGGGATTACTACTGAATATTTACTCATCTTAAACACTCCCTGAGGTTTTCTATTACGTACTCAACCTCATTCTTTTCAATGTCTGCATACATAGGCAATCTTAATAATCTGCCCGAATATTCTTCTGTTATAGGCAAGTCTCCCGCCTTGTATCCATATTTTTCACCCATAGGCGCAGTATGGAGAGGAATATAATGGAACACAGACTGTATCCCCCTCGTCTTAAGCTCTGTAATCATATTATCACGAATATCCTTGTTGGGTAATATTACGTAATACATATGTGCATTATGCGTTGTATATTCGGGGATAAATGGTCTTATTAGCTTGCCCTCTTTTTCAAGGTCCAGAAATCCTTCATGATATGTATTCCATGCATTAAAACGTTTTTCCATAATCTCCTCAAAACGCTCAAGCTGACCGTACAACATCGCCGCCAGAATATCAGAGGGTAGGAATGATGAGCCGATATCCTTCCATGTATACTTATCTACCTCACCACGAATAAATTGACTTCTGTCAGTACCCTTTTCACGGATAATCTCTGCACGTCGCAAAAAATTGTTATCCTTAAGAATTACGGCACCGCCCTCACCCATTGAATAGTTTTTGGTTTCATGGAAGCTATAACAACCCATATCACCGATTGTACCTGCAGGACGGTTGCCTTTATAAACTGATCCTACTGCCTGTGCCGCATCCTCAATAACCAACAGATTATGTCGTGTAGCAATATCCATAATCTTATCCATATCACAGATTACACCCGCATAATGCACGGGATAGATTGCTTTTGTTTTCTCAGTTATAAGCTCCTCTATCTTGTCTGCATCAATATTCATTGTTGATTTCTCAACATCACAGAAAACAGGTTTTGCACCTCTCAGAGCAAACGCATTAACCGTTGAAACAAATGTATATGATGGAACAATAACTTCATCACCCAGGCATAGATTAGCAAGAATTGCCGTCATATCCAACGCCGATGAGCCGGAAGTGGTTAGAAGCAAATTATTGACATTAAGCTTATCGCGGAATTTACCCACTACCGCCTCCGTAAAGGGGCCGTCACCGCACTGCTTTTTTGTCATCGCTTCAAGGATATATTTCTCCTCAAGCTCCGTAACGCTTGCCTTATTAAATGGTATCATAGACTTTCCTCCTGTTTTTATGTTTGTCCAAACCCTCTGTTATATAAATGAAAGTATTGAACCTGCTACAAATGTAACTACCATAACTACTACAACTGCAAGACATATAATTCTTACTGCATTCTTATTCATTTCTTTTACTCTCCTACTTTCTCTAAAACTCGTGAAATTACTGTTGCTGCCTGAGCGCGTGTCGCTGTATCCTTAGGATTAAACATATTGTTATCCATTCCGTCCATAAACCCATTAGCAACAGCATGATTAACGGATATTATAGCCCAATCACTAATCTCGCTACCATCAGCAAATCCTTTCACCTTTACAATATCTTTTTTATCATTTGTCAAAATCGTTCTTGTGAACTGATATATGTATTGTGTCAATACCGCCATTTCCTCACGGGTAATTGGTGTGTTGCCGTTAAATGCACCCTCGTATACAACCTTGCTCTCAATTGCATGGCCATTATCATCAACTGTGTACTGGACACTTTCCTTATATCCTGTAATCATAGCAGAGGGAATAAGTCCGTTATCCAATGCACTCTGCAAATACGGTGCATACCATTCACCTACTCCTGCATCAAGACATTCACTGCTACGGGGAGTTACTGTTTCAAGTCCTGTGGCTTCCATTATCATTTTAAGATATTGAACACGGGTAACCTGTCCGTTGGGTACAAACTTTGTGTCAGTTACCCCGTCTACAACTCCCTCATTTACAAGCTTTGTTATATAACTCTCTGCCCAATGTCCCCAGATGTCTGTAAACTGGGACTTTGCTAAAACTGTGGATGTTGTCATAATAACACCCGCCATAATTATTGCAAGTAATTTTTTTACCATATTTATCACCTTTATTTCTTTCTTAAATCTCTGAAAAATTCCTTTATAATCTCCTTGCACTCTTTCTCCATAACGCCACCCGTTACAGGAACTTTCACATTACACAAGTTCATATCCATTAAATTAAGCTTCGTCCCGCAACAGCCTGATTTTTCATCAGATGCTCCGAAATAGATATGCTCTATGCGTGAATTGAGAATTGCTCCCGCACACATTGGGCAAGGTTCAAGAGTAACATACATTTCACAACCTGGGAGTCTCCATCCTCCAAGCTTTTTACAAGCACCGTCAATGGCAATCATCTCTGCATGAAGTATTGCATTTTTCTTTGTTTCCCGCTTGTTGTAGCCACGGGAAATAATCTCTCCGTTGCGAACAATAACGGCACCAACAGGCATTTCGCCTATTGCCTTTGCCCTTTTCGCCTGGCGAAGAGCCTCTCTCATAAATTTCTCATCCATAGAAATACTCCATAAAACAGATTTATTCACCCAACTCTAAAACGGTCAGAAACAAGTAGATATCACACCTACCCCATAAAACGGTCAGAAACAAGTAGATTGTGCATCCGACTGAACGCCGTGTACTCCTGTACATAAGCGAGGTCGGGTGTGCAAGATACGCCGTTTATCACCGTTTTAGGAACGATAATCTCCATTTATCTTTACATATTCATATGTAAGGTCGCAGCCCCACGCCTTTGCAACGCTGTCTCCTGCATTAAGGTTAACATCAATAAAGATATCTTCCTCGGTTAAAATCTCCTTGGCAAGTTCCTCGGAAAATTCAACACCTGCACCATTACGGCATACGGGCAATACTCCAACCTTTGAACAGAAGTCAACATCTACTTTGTTTATGTCAAAATCTGCCTCGGCATAACCGATTGCACATAATACTCTTCCCCAGTTGGCATCTGCGCCAAACATTGCACATTTTAACAAGGGTGAACGAATTACGCTCTTTGCAACAATAATTGCAGTATCAATATCAGGGGCTCCCGCTACTGTACATTCCAAAAGCTTTGTTGCACCCTCGCCGTCTTTTGCAAGCATTTTTGTAAGCTCACTCATAACCTCATAAAGTGCACCCTTGAAAATCTCATAATCATCGTTACACTCTGCTATCTCACAATTTCCTGCAAGACCGTTCGCCTGTAAGATTATCATATCATTAGTTGATGTATCTCCGTCGACGCTTAAACAGTTATATGTAACCTTAACAATTTCCGATAGTGCTTTCTGTAACATATCCGCTGAAACATCGGCGTCAGTTGTTATAAAGTTAAGGGTTGTTGCCATATTGGGATGAATCATACCGCTACCCTTAGCCATACCGCCTAATCGGCACACCTTGCCGTCAAGTTCAAACTCAACTGCATATTCCTTTTTAACAGTGTCTGTTGTCATAATAGCTGTGGCAGCTCTTTCGTTACCGTCATATGTAAGTCCCTCCGCCAAAGCCTTAACATTATTTGCAATAGGCTCAATGGGAAGTATCTGTCCAATTACACCTGTGGATGCAACCAATACCTCATTGGCACTAAGTCCAAGCTCTTTTGCAATAAGCTCACACATTGCCTCTGCCTTTTCCACTCCATCAAAGTTACAGGTATTTGCATTTTTTGAGTTCATAATAACTGCACGGCTCATACTCTGCATTTTAGTAAGGTGGTCCTTTGTAACAAGAATAGGTGCACCCTTTACCTTATTGGTGGTATACACTCCCGCTGTCTTTGCAGGTACATCTGACATATATAAGCCTAAGTCATTTTTATCACGGTTTTTATTAAGTCCACAATTAAGGCCGTTTGCCTTATATCCCTTAGCGGCACAAACACCGCCGTCTATTACTTTATACATCTTTTCCATTCCTTCTCTGTTGTCTTTTTATTCGTCCTCGTCCTCTTCGGGCTCGAAAAGCTTTGTTACTATTACCTCCGTAACACGACGGGGATCACGCTTTGATACACAAACGTGAAGAGGTCCGTAGTTAAACTCATCTCCAACACGGGGAATTTTGCCAAACTCCTCAACAACCCAACCGCCAACGGTTGAATGGTCTGTGTCCTCCTCCATGTCGAACAAATCAAACATATCGTCAAGGTCTGCCGTTGAG
>JAZQFP010000084.1:0-2384 GCA_045539555.1 Candidatus Ornithomonoglobus sp. | reverse complement strand
AGATGCAGTGCTTATAGGACCGGGTTTGGGACGTGGCAGAGATATTTGTGAGATTGTAAAAGAGGTTTTAAAGAGAAGCACAGTGCCTGTAATTGTTGACGCAGATGCATTATATGCAGTTTCGCAGAATATGGATGTGCTTAAGGAGTGTACTTGTGAGCTGATTTTTACACCTCATGCGATGGAGATGTCAAGGCTCACAGGTGTTGCTGCAGAAGAAATAGAAAATGACAGAATTAATATTTCAAGAGATTTTTCTGATGAAACAGGGGCGGTATTGTTGCTGAAAGGACACCACACCATTGTAACATCACCGTCACTTAAACAATATATTAATAATACGGGTAATGCAGGTATGGCGTCAGCAGGAAGCGGAGATGTTCTTGCGGGAATTATTTCTGCGTTGATTGCAAAGGGGACAGAATGCACCTATGCCGCGGCTGCGGGAGCATATATTCATGGCCTCGCAGGTGATATAGCAGAAACAAAATACGGCACAGAATATATGAGTGCAACTAATATTATCGAAAGTCTTAGTGAAGCTTTTTGCCGTATATTACAAGTAGACAAAACTAATATTTTATGTTAACATAGATACGAGGTAATTTTTAATGGAGAACAGAACGTGGGCAGAAATTAATCTTGATGCATTGGCACATAATATGCGAGAAATTCGCAGAATTACGAACCCAAATGCACAGATTATGGCTGTTGTGAAAGCTGATGCATATGGACACGGCGTTAAGGAGTGTGCAGGAGCACTACTTGAAAACGGTGCGGACCGTTTAGGCATTGCTACTTTATATGAGGGAATTGAGCTTAGACGATTTTATCCCGATGTACCTATTTTAATATTAGGTTCAAGTATGGAAAATGAGGCGGAGGAGCTGGTTAAGCACAATATTACTCCTAATGTTTATACATTTTCTATGGCAAAAGCATTGTCAGATGCGGCGATAAAGCTGAATAAAACAGTAAAAGTTCATATTAAGCTGGATACAGGAATGTCAAGAATTGGCTTCTTTATAGATGATTCAGAGAATGATGAGGTTTTATCTGAAATTGAAAAGATAAGCCAATTACCTATGCTTGATATAGAGGGAATATTCTCACATTTTTCAACATCTGATGAGAAAAACGGCGAATATACCCGTATGCAGTTTGAAAGATTTATGAAAATCTGTAATGCATTAAAAAACCGCGGAATAGACATTCCGATTAAGCATATTTGTAACAGTGCTGGAATAATGATGTACCCTGAGTATCATCTTGATATGGTTCGTCCAGGTGTCATATTGTATGGAATGTACCCGTCCGATGATGTAGATAAGACAAAACTTGATTTAAGATATGTTATGTCATTGAAATCATCTGTTACTTATGTTAAAAAGATTGAGCCGGGCAGAGGAGTCAGCTACGGCAAGGAATACATAGCCGATGGCGAGGCAACAATAGCCACAGTTCCCATCGGTTATGCAGATGGATATTCAAGACAACTTGCACGTAATGCAAAAATTGCCATAGACGGAGAATTATATCCGATTGCAGGTAGAATATGTATGGACCAATGTATGATTGATGTTACAGGTGTCAATAATATTAAAAGAGGTGACGAAGCCCTCATCTTTGGTGACGGTGCTGTAACAGTTGATGACATTGCAAAATGGCTCGGCACAATCAATTATGAAATTGTTTGTATGCTAAGCCGAAGAATACCGCGTGTTTATAAACATAACGGTGAGACCATAAGTGTAGTTGAGTATCTTCTGTAATAAATCGTGAAAGGAGCTGGAGGCTTTGTCACACACCGGCAAGAGAGCAAAGGACATTGAAAAAGAGCTTATAAAGGGTTATATTGAGATGTCTGCAATTAATCTTGAAGAGGCAAATTTAAGCACTCAGGCGGACAATGAAGCATTGGATACCGCAGAGGAGCAGCTAACGGAGTGTGAATAAAGAGTGACAGTAAAAAGGGGAGAGATTTATTACGCCGATTTGAGCCCCGTTGTTGGTAGTGAGCAGGGAGGAGTAAGACCTGTATTAGTTGTGCAGAATGATGTTGGGAATAAATACAGTCCAACTATTATTGCCGCTGCAATTACCAGTAAAATCAACAAGGCAAAAATGCCGACACATATTGAAATTTCGGCAGAGGAATATGGGCTTAATAAAGATTCGGTTATTTTACTTGAACAGATAAGAACTATTGATAAACGAAGACTAAGAGAAAAAATAGGTAAGCTTGATATGGATATGATGAAACATGTGGATAGAGCGTTGTTCATAAGTTTTGGTATTGATTGATAGTTTACATATACAAAAGAAAAAAGGTAATCCTTGTGGATTACCTTTTATTTGTTTTTTGAAGAACTTCGTGAATCTGA
>JAZQFP010000083.1:0-4269 GCA_045539555.1 Candidatus Ornithomonoglobus sp. | reverse complement strand
ACTGTGTTAGATTTTCGGATAATTTTAATTTGTTTATACCCGAACAATTGTAAAAGGCTTGTTTTCCTATTGTTTCTATGGTATCAGGCATAGTTACTGATGTAATTGAAGTATTATCCTTAAATGCATTTTCACCAATCGCAGTAACAGTTACACCGTCAATTGTTTCAGGTATAACAAGCTCCGTATCCGTACCGTTATATGCAACAATTGTGCCACCATCCATAGTGTAATCACTCACAGCAAAGAATGAAACAGGCATACCTGCATCCGCATCAACATATGCATCAGCATTTATAGTTGTCCATTCACTCTTCAACTCTACGGGCTCAAGTTCATAACAACCTGAGAATGCGTATGCACATATATCCATTAATGATTCAGGAATTACTACCTTTTTAAGGCTATAACAATTCTTAAATGCTTCTGAATTTATTATTTCAACGCCCTCAGGAATTGTTACAGTTTCAATATAATCGTTACTGTTAAATGCAAATCTATCAATAAATATAATCTCATCACCATCGACTTGTGCAGGAATAACAACATTCTTCGCATTGCCTGTGTATGAAACAAGTCTGTTGTCCTCTACTACAAACTCACTCTTTGCAGATACTGTAACAACTAACGAAAACATTATGCAAATAGCTGAAATTAAAGATACTATTTTTTTCATGGTTCCCTCCTATGAAATTTACGCTTCAAGTTCTCCCTGAATGTACTTCAAAGCAAGAAGTTTTTCTTCTACAGCCTTAACATTCAATAAATCTGTATTATTTGAGTTAAATTCTGTCAATGGGTTACGCTTTTCGTCTCCCTCTTTGAAATACTTATCATAATTCAAATCACGCTTATCTGCGGGAACACGATAGAAATTACCCATATCAATAGCGTTTGCACACTCTTCGTTAGTAAGTAATGTCTCATACATTTTCTCGCCGTGGCGGATACCGATTACCTTAATGTCTGATTTATTCTCTTTATCGAACAAACCCTTTACAGCCTGTGCCAGTACCTCTATTGTACAAGCAGGAGCTTTCTGTACCATAATATCGCCACTTTCGGCGTTATTAAATGCATAAAGTACAAGGTCAACCGCCTCTTCCAATGACATTATAAATCTTGTCATTGAGGGCTCTGTAATAGTGATATTCTCGCCTCTCTTAATCTGCTCTATCCATAGAGGAATAACTGAGCCGCGTGAACACATTACGTTACCATAGCGGGTACAACAGATTGTTGTCTTCTCTGGTGCAACTGTCCTTGACTTTGCAACAACAACCTTCTCCATCATTGCCTTTGATGTTCCCATAGCATTTACAGGATATGCTGCCTTGTCAGTTGAAAGACAGATTACCTTTTTAACTCCTGCCTCAATGGCAGCTGTAAGAACATTATCTGTTCCCAATACATTCGTTTTAACCGCTTCTACGGGGAAGAATTCACATGAGGGCACCTGTTTTAATGCCGCCGCATGGAATATGTAATCTACACCATGCATTGCATTCTTAACACTTGCAAGGTCTCGTACATCACCGATGTAGAACTTAATCTTATTACTTGATTCAGGATATTTTATCTGATACTCGTGGCGCATATCGTCCTGCTTCTTCTCATCTCTTGAAAAGATACGAATCTCACCAATGTCAGTATCCAAGAATCTGTTTAGTACAGCATTACCGAATGAACCTGTACCGCCTGTTATTAGAAGTGTTTTTCCCTCAAATATACTCATTTTTTCTTTCCCCTTTTAATTATATTTTTGAAAAGTCCAAAACAATATTTGAACTCCTTTGTCCAACCAAACATTGTAAGAAATATTGCATTGGGTATAATCACACATGCTATAGCTCTGAATGCTATATTCAAAATAGTTGCATCTGTCGAAATCATACTGCATAGCCATTCCGTGCCCAAGGCAACTAAAATTGCGAGAGCTACATACAAGAAAAATCTCATAAAATATGTAAATGAACTTCTTCCAAATTGCTTTTTATAAATCACAACCGGGTTTATCCAGAAGGTACATATAAAACTCGCAAGTGCACCCATAAATACGCCCGGTAAACCAATCTTTTGAGCTAATATAATTGATACACTCAGGTTTATTATACATTCAATTATCGGCTTATGACGGGTTTCCCAGAAAAGTCCTGTTGCATTAGTAAATGTGTTTACACACTCCTGAAGTCCTGCGCAGAAGAAGTTTAGTATTACCAAAAATAATGTAATATTTCCCAGCAAAAACTCCTCGCCTATCCATAATTCAATAAATGGTGTAAATATTGTCCAGAAAGCAATGAAACATATCGCATATATCCAGAAATATAACAGGAATACAGCGTTAAATACTTCATGGCTTCTTTCCTTTGTTTCTTTTGCGATAAGGTTTCCCACACTTGAACTCATGGCTCTTGAGAAAAAGCTCACATATGTTTTTACAAGGTTTATAATCATTACATAGTTTGAGTAAATTCCAACTGCAAGAAGTCCTACAAACTTTGAAATAATCATGTTACTTGTACTGTTCAGAACAAAACCACCAAGTTTGTGCATTACCATTCCCTGCACTCGCTTAAATATACCCTGTCGTTCTTCTTTATCAATATTTTCTTTCTTATGTTTTACAAGGAACGGGTATTTCTTATCTGCATATTTTGCCTGAATAAAGTTACCTGTAAAAGTCGTAACAATACAGATTGCAAGATATAGCAAATAGCTCTTTGTTGCTACAAGTATCAGAATCTGCGCTATACCCTGAACTACAAGGAAGATATTTCTTATTAGTACAACAATATACGATTTCTGGTCTGCATTAAAGATTGCACCTTTGTATGCATAAAAATACGATGTTACCGTATTTGCAAGTATAAGACAATATATAATACGCAAATTTTCAATTCCCGATGAGTCCTTAATAAAGAAGTCAAGAAAAGGAATTAATGATACGCCTATTACCGCTACAACAATACCTACTACTCTGTATGCTAACTTATAGAAATTCATAAGTTTGGCAATATGTAGCTCATCATTCTCAGCAATAGGCTTGTACATACTAAATACAATTGCAGGGCCTATTCCCAACTCTGCCAAGGAAAGCATACTTAAAATATTACTGAATAGTCCGTTTACACCAAGGTATTCGGCACCCAGTATCATGATAAAATATGTACGGGAGACAAACTGAATAAGACTTGAGAATATCTGTCCGCCTACTCCGCCTACCATATTCCTCAGAACATTAACAGCTCTTGAGTTTTGATTCATTATTTCACCTTCTAATATAATAACTTAATTGTCAAATATTTTTTCTAGTCGTTCAATAATATTATTTATATCAAATTCTTTTATTTTCGCATTATCAATTTTTGAATTTTCATAGTCGTAAGATAATATTTCTTTTGCCCAATACTCTGCACCCTTGTCTAAATCAATAAATCTACACATTCCTGCGTCAACATCCTTTGGAACATTCGTTGACGCAAAGCACGGTACACCCATTATCTGAGATTCAACTGCAACCATACCAAATGCCTCAGAAAATGACGGTAAAAGTGAGCAGTTCATAGCTTTATAAATCGCTGGTGATGTATCTCCATTTAAGAATGTAACTTTGTCCGTAACGCCTTTTTCTCGGGCATACTTTGTAAGCATTTCCTTGTCTTTTTCACCTTCACCTACTATGTACAAATGACTGTCTTTTCCTTTAATAATCTCGCCTAATATATCAATCAAAAATTTCTGATTCTTAACCGCACATAATCTACCTACGTGTATCATGTTAAACTTATCACTTTCAATATTAAGCTCATTATTGCCATAGTTGTCAGGATTAAACTTGTCCATATTTATAGGCGGATGAACTACCATCAGCTTTGGATCATTAACAACATTATCCCCAAACTTAGCAGTTATTGCTTTAAGACTGTCCCCTAACTTATGGGAAACCAGCTTATTATACATTTTAACACGTTTTTCCCATATAAAAGAGGTGATTTTTGACTTATTTTCATTTCCCTTAAAATCACTTACAGCCTCATGGGAATGCATTATAATATTCTTTATTCCCAAGGCTTTTGCAGCAGGAACACTGTACGCAGCATTGGCATGAATATAAGCAGTATCAAATTTTTTATTGCCAATTGCTTTTTTTACCTTTGCTATCATATTCCTTTGTCTTATGTAATAGTTAAGTATAGGGATGTTTCCAAGTCCTTCATTCTCAATATAGTAAATCTCATCGCCATTTGAGATCACTTCCTCATCAAA
>JAZQFP010000082.1:0-3811 GCA_045539555.1 Candidatus Ornithomonoglobus sp. | reverse complement strand
TTTTGTCCATGCAATACCAAGTGTAGGCTTTTTCTTGTAGCCGATACACCATACTACATAGTATTTATCTTCAATTTTAGCAACTCTGGGGTCGTAACCGAACTCAAATGTGCTAACCTCGGGAATGTCGCATTCAAACTTAATGGGCTCGTCCTCGATTTCCCAGTTAATACCGTCTTTACTCTTACCAACGTGTAAGAACTGACATCTTGTGTTAGAATCACTTCTGAACACACCTCTGAATTCGCCCTCAAAGGGAACAACGGCACTATTGAAAATACTGTTTGAGTTTTTGATAAAAGTCTTATCAATGATAGGGTTATTGGAATATCTCCAAACCACTTCTGTTGAACCCTCAGGTCTGTCCTGCCAGGGCATGTTGTCAATGTTTGTTCCGTTTAATACTTTAGCCACTTTGTATCCTCCTTAAAAAAGTATATAAATATTATATCAAATAACATAATAATATTCAAGAGCCAAAATGACAAATTTTTCAAATACTTAAATCTAGTACAAAAAGGTGTACCTTTCGGGGTACACCTTTGTAATTTGGGGTTGAAGAAAGGGGAAAAGTGTGGTATAATTGTTTCGTTGTGTTAGTGATATAAATCCCTGGCGGGATTTGTGATATGCCTTGTGGTGTGATATGTTGCCTGTGGCAACGAGATTTTAGAAAGGAGGCAGGTTTATGATAGAGTTCAGTACCGTGTTTGGTAATAGCGGTAATGCTACTGTGGACAAGCTATGTGTAACAGACCTTGTAGTTTCAAAATCGAATAGACAAGTAACCCTTAAACTTGCCAACGAGGTGGGCGAGGTTACAAAAAAACTTGCCCGTGATCAGGTTATAAAAGCCTTAGGCAATGTTAAAGTTGAAATTCAAACTGACCCTAAATACATAAAAGGCGGTCAGAATGTAATGATATATACTCTGCCAAAGTCAGGCAGAGAGGTGGCAAAAACTGAAATTATCGGCCGTGCGACAGCAGATACGATGCTTTACGGTAGAACTATACGCGATCAGGAAATTGCTTCCATTTCATCTATTCATGACGGCTCGGGCAGAGTTGCAATTTCTGGCCGTGTTTTTGACGCGGATGAAAGGGAGATAACAACAAAAGCGGGTAAGGAAATGCATATTGTTACCCTTGATATTGCAGACAATACAGACGCTATTACTGTTAAAGTATTTGTAAACAAGGGTGAGGATGACGAGAAATTCAAAAACCTTTTCCCGCCTATAAAGAAGTCTCTAAAAAAGGGCGGAATGTATCTTGTCTGCCGTGGTGTTGCAAAGTTTGATGACTATGCAAATGAGACGGTTATTATGGCAAATGATATTGCTATGATTCCCGCACCCCCCGTAAGACAGGACAATGCCGAGGTTAAACGAGTAGAGCTTCATATGCATACACAGATGTCGCAGATGGATGCGGTGTCATCTGCAAAGGACTTAATTGACCGTGCAGTTTACTGGGGACACAAGGCAGTTGCAATAACTGACCATGGAGTTGTTCAAAGCTTCCCTGACGGAATGCACGCGTCGGACAACAATAAAAAAATCAAGGTCCTTTACGGTGTAGAGGGCTATCTTGTTGATGATACAAAGCAGATTGTATATGATATTTGTGATGAAACAACAGACTCATCCTTTGTGGTCTTTGATATAGAAAGTACGGGACTTTACAAAGACACCTGCCGTGTAATCGAGATAGGTGCCGTTAAAATTAAAAACGGTGAAATTACAGACCGATGGTCAACCTTTGTAAACCCTGAATGTAAAATTCCAAAGAAAATAACAGAGCTAACCTCAATTACCGATTCAATGGTAAAGGATGCAAAGACATTCAGTGAGCAGATAGACGACTTTATTGAGTTCTGCCGTGGCTCTGTAATGGTAGCTCATAATGCCAACTTTGATATGGGCTTTATGAAGACGGAGGCAAAGCGTTGTGGCAGGTCTTTCGATTTACCATACCTTGACACTCTTATTCTTGCAAGGTGTATGTATAGTGAATTACCCAATCACAGACTTGACACCCTGTGCAAACACTTAAATGTAATAAACGCCCATCACCACCGTGCAGTAGATGACGCGGAGGCAACGGCACAGGCATTTATTAAAATGCTTCAAACCCTTAATGAAAACGGCAAGACAGAGCTTAAAAACTACAACAAGGAATTTGATATAAGAACTGCGTCAACAAAGACAAAGGCGTTCCATATAATTCTACTTGCCAAAAATGAAAAGGGCGTCAGAAATATTTATGAAATGGTATCACAGTCCCACTTAAAATATTTCTTCCGTACGCCCAGAATTCCCAAATCATTACTTGAAGAAAAGCGAGAGGGAATAATAGTCGGCTCTGCCTGTGAGGCGGGAGAACTGATTACTGCAATAACTGACGGCGTAAGCGAAGCAGGACTTTTGGAGATAGCAGAATTTTATGACTATCTTGAAATTCAGCCCATAGGCAACAATGCCTATATGAAAACGAGCGACCGTCATCCAAAGATTAACACAGACGAAGATTTAAGAGACATTAACCGCCGTGTTGTAGAAATAGGCGAAAAGCTTAATAAACCCGTTTGTGCTACTTGTGATGTTCATTTTAAGGACCCTGAGGGTGCAGAGTACAGAAAAATTCTTATGCATTATAAGGGCTTTAAGGACGCGGATAATCAGGCACCTTTATATATGCGTACAACTCAGGAAATGCTTGAAGAGTTTGATTACTTAGGCAAGGAAAAGGCCTATGAGGTTGTTGTTACAAACACAAACCTTATTGCAGACCAGATAGAAGATGTAAGACCTATCCCTGAGAAGAAATGTCCGCCCGTGGTTGACGGGGCGGCAGAGGGTATCCGTAACGACTCAATTAAGAGAGCCGAGGAGATTTATGGCTCACCCTTGCCTGAAATTGTGCAGAAGCGACTTGATAAAGAATTAAAATCAATTATTGATAACGGCTTTGCCGTAATGTATAGAATTGCACAGGAGCTTGTGAGAAAGTCCAATCAGGACGGATACTTAGTCGGCTCACGAGGCTCTGTTGGTTCATCCTTTGTGGCATATCTCTCAGACATTACTGAGGTTAACTCATTACAGGCACATTATGTATGTCCTAACTGTAAGCACTCGGAGTTTTTAAGCTCGGATATTGGTATGTCAGGCTGTGATATGGAGGACAAGAATTGTCCCGTCTGCGGTACAAAATACCGTAAGGACGGCCATGACATCCCCTTTGAAACCTTCCTTGGCTTTAAGGGTAACAAGGAGCCTGATATTGACCTTAATTTCTCAGGCGAGTATCAGGGTACAATTCATAAATATACAGAGACTTTCTTCGGCGAGGGCTTTGTGTTCCGTGCAGGAACAATAGGCACAGTAGCGGAGAAAACCGCCTTTGGTTATGTAAAGAAATACTGCGAGGAAAAAGGCATCACAATGCGTAATGCAAAGATGAAGCATTTAGCAAAGGGATGCGAGGGAGTAAAGCGAACATCAGGTCAGCATCCAGGCGGTATTATTGTTGTGCCTTATACAAATAGTATCCACGAGTTCTGTCCCGTACAGCACCCCGCAGATGATGTTAATTCAAACATATTTACAACTCATTTTGATTACCACTCAATAGATACAAATCTTCTTAAACTTGACGAGCTGGGCCACGATGACCCGACGGTAATAAGAATGCTTGAAGACTTAACAGGAGTGGATGCAAAGACAATACCCCTTGATGACCCTGAAACTTTAAGCTTGTGGACATCAAATGATGCCTTGAAAATTCTTGACGGCAAGGATATTGGT
>JAZQFP010000081.1:0-29226 GCA_045539555.1 Candidatus Ornithomonoglobus sp. | reverse complement strand
AAAGAAATAATCACGCGCTGCCTTTGCAATCTCTGAACGCATAATAATATTTCTCTGTAATACGTTTCTTCTTAAATCAAGATAACGGTATTTAAGTCTTAGTTCCTCGTTTACATTTGTGTTATCTGTAATCTCAAAAGGCGGTGTCTGTGCCTTTGCAAGAATTCTTAAATCGTCAACGTAAACTTCAATATCACCAGTTTTTATTTCCTTGTTCTTGCTCTCACGCTCACGAACAACACCCTTTGCCATAATTGCAAACTCGCTGCGGCAAGTGTGTGCTTTCTTAAATACCTCAGGGTCAGTGTTCTCGTCAAATGCAAGTTGAACAATTCCTGTACGGTCTCTCAAATCAATAAAGATAAGATTACCCATATCACGAATTTTTTGCACATATCCGCCTACTACAACGGTCTTGCCTATACCCTCTGTGTCGCCACAGTAATTTGTACGCTTTAAGCCTTTCATTGTATCCATCTTTTTGTCCCTCTCTTATTTCAAGTACTGGGCAAGGTTATCAATATTTACGGTAACTGTTTCACCCGTTGCCATATTCTTAACGCTTACCTCATTTGTATCAATCTCATTATCACCAAGAACAACAGTATACTGTGCACCAAGCTTGTCGGCATATTTCATACTTGCTCTTAGTCCTCGGTCCATATGGTCAGTATCAACTGCCACGCCCTCACATCTTAACTTATAAACAAGTGCCTGTGCGACTGTCTTTGCACGGTCGCCCATGGGTGCAATGTATAATTTAACTGTTTCTGCCTCAGGAATGTCCACCCCTGTCTCTTGAAGACGAAGAAGCAGTCTTTCAATTCCTAAGCCAAAACCAACTGCGGGGGTACTCTTTCCGCCAAGCTCTTCAACAAGGCCGTCATATCTGCCGCCGCCGCAAACTGTAAATTCACCGCTTATAATCTCAAACACTGTCTTTGTGTAATAATCAAGACCGCGAACAATACCTGAATCAACTGTGTACTTAATTCCCATAGCATCAAGAGATGCCTTAAACGCGTCAAAGTGCTCACGGCACTCATCACAAATATAATCAAGTAATGTAGGTGCTCCCTTTACTATATCCTGACACACCTCTGACTTACAGTCGATAATTCGCAAGGGATTTCTTTCGAATCTGCCCTTACATGTATCGCAAAGCTCATCGTACCTTGCTTTCAAGTATTCCTTTAATGCATCTGAATATGCTTTTCTGCAATGGGGGCAACCGATTGAGTTAATATTAACTGATAAATCTTTTAAGCCCACGGAGTTTAAGAAATTTATCGCAAGAGATACAACCTCTGCATCCGTTGTTGCACTCTGTGCACCAAAAGCCTCAACACCAAACTGGTGGAATTCTCTTAGTCTGCCCTTTTGCTTATTTTCATATCTGAAACATGCAATGTTATAAAATGCCTTCATAGGCAACGGCAATGCATACAAACTGTTCTGTAAGAAACTACGGACAACTGATGCTGTACCCTCAGGGCGTAGAGTTATACTTCTTCCACCCTTGTCATTAAAAGTATACATCTGCTTTTCAACAACATCAGTAGTATCTCCTACTCCTCTCTCAAAAAGCTCTGTATGCTCAAATGTGGGAACGCGTATTTCCTTGTAATTATATAAATCTGCCGTTTCCTTGAACTTTCTTTCAAGGTATTGCCACTTGTAACTATCCTGTGGCAATAAGTCCTCTGTACCCTTAGGTGATGAGGTAATTATCATATATATCAGTCCCTTCAAATAATCACACTTAATCTAGTATATTTTACTATTTTTACCCGTCTGTGTCAAGTATTTAAGCGAAAAAAAGGTGCATATGCCAAATAATACTTGAAAATTGCAGGAAAGGGCGGTATAATAATATAGAAAAGGTTTGTACTGTTAAATTGAGAGGTTTAATATGAATAATACGAAACAGGAGAAGACTCGTTCTTTTATGGGTAATGTTGCTATCATTCTCTTTGCACAGATTATGGTCAAAGTCCTTGGCCTTGTGTATAGAATGGTAATAACTAATATAGAGGGCTTTGGAGACGCTGGTAACGGTTTTTATAATGCAGGTTTTCAGGTTTATACTGTTCTACTTGCGATTTCTTCCGTTGGTATCCCCAACGCCATAGCAAAGATGGTATCAGAACGCGCTGCACTAAATGACTATGCCGCCGCACACCGCGTTTTCAAAACTGCATTAAAACTGTTTTCTGTAATCGGTCTTGTTGCTACTGCAATTTTATATATAGGCGCAGACTTTATTGCCGACAAGGTTATGAATATGCATGGTGCACAATATGTAATGCGTGCATTAGCACCGTCATTATTTTTTGTTTGCATATCATCTGTTGTCCGTGGATATTTTCAGGGACTTAACGATATGAGAGCAACAAGCTTTTCGCAAATGCTTGAACAGGTGTTTAAGTGTGGTCTTACTATTGTGTTTGTAGTTCTTACAGTAGGTGTAATGCCTGAGGTAATGAAGTTTTTTACAAATGTAACAATGCTTTATAATGGGGATATGTCAATCACCCCGCCTGAAATTATGGCAGCATGGGCCAATGTTGCAAGTTCTGTTGCGACTATGCTTTCCCTTGGATATTTGTTTATCTTCTATCTGAGAAACAGAAAATCAATAAATGATAAAATTGCATTATCTCAGCCCACAGGCACGGCAACCCCCGCAGGAAAGCTTGTAAAAATGATACTTATGCTTTCCATTCCTATGTCATTGGCGTCAATCATAACTGCCGTAAACCGAGTAGTTGATTTGGCTACCATAACCCGCGGAATTGAACTTGCATTCTCTAATGGTATACCCGCAATAAGCACCTTAAAAGCTGTTGCAAACCCAACTTCACAGGAGCTTAATACCGCGGCAGTAACCCTTTCGGGAATGCTATCAAAGAGTGATACGCTGTTTAATATGCCCTTAGCTCTTAACCTTGCTTTTGCAACTGTTTTAGTACCATCAATAGCAGGAGCTCTTGCAAAGGGCGACACAAAAGAAGCGTCTGAGAAAACATCTTATTCTTTCTTTGTGTCAATTTTATTGATACTCCCCTGCGCCATTGGATATATGGTTCTTTCACAGCCTATTTATAACATAATCTACCCCGCCGCTCCTGACGGTGCAGATTTGCTTAGTATAATGGCAGTAGCATTGGTATTCAGTGCTTTAACACAAACTATAACAGGTGCGCTTCAAGGCATCGGCAAGGTTATGACACCTGCCATTGCAATTTTGGTAGGATGCGTATTTAAGGTTGCATTGAACCTTATCCTGATACCTATCCCCGAGATTAATATTTATGGTGCCGCAATTTCGTCAATAGTTTGTCAGGCGGTGGCATTCATCGTTAACTTTGTTGTTCTTGTTAAATATATTCCCATAAGGTTTACACTTAAAAAGTATATTGTAAAACCGTTGTTCTGTGGGGTTATAATGGCAGCTACTGCCCTTGGTATTTATTTTGGACTAACCTTTGTTTTTGGTACATCCTATATGGGAAATCTTATTTCAACACTTGTTGCAATAGGTGTGGCAGCAGTTGTATATATCATTGCAATTTTAGCATCAAAGGTTATGGATAAGAATGATATTCTGCTTCTTCCCAAGGGAGAGAGAATTTATAATACTCTTGTAAAATTCAGGCTCTATAAATAAGGGAGACATTTATGATTTCGACATTAAAAAGAATGGTCGGGGATAAGGCTTTTATAAAGCACACCCTTACAATTGCCATTCCCATTATGATACAAAACGGCATAACCAACTTTGTAAGCCTGTTGGATAATATAATGGTAGGTCGTATTGGCACAGAACAGATGTCAGGCGTTGCCATTGCCAATCAGCTTATAATGATATATTTCCTTTGTATATTTGGCGGTGTTGCAGGTGCGGGTATATTTACCGCTCAGTATTACGGAGAGGGGAATGACGAAGGTATCCGTCATACTGTCCGTTTTAAGATATGGATAGGCACAACAATTACCATTATTGCATGGGTAATTTTTTCGCTCTTCGGCGACAACCTGATTGCTCTTTACCTGAAAGGTAGTGCAGACGGTGGCGATATGGGGGCAGCATTGAGGTATGGTAAACAGTATATGAAACTCATAATGCTCTCTTTCCCCGCATTTATGATGCTTCAAGTTTATACAAGTACTCTTCGCGAGTGTAACGAAACCGTTGTTCCCATGAAAGCAGGAATAGTTGCCGTTATAGTAAACCTTAGTCTTAACTATGTCCTTATCTTTGGTAAACTGGGTTTTCCACGATTAGGAGTTGCGGGTGCTGCTATTGCTACAATAACTGCAAGGTATGTTGAGGCAGGATATGTAATTATCTGGTCTCACCTGCATCGTCATATACACACATATATTAAAGGGCTTTACCGCACACTTCTTATTCCCTTTAAGCTGTTTAAGAAGTTCTTTATAAAGGGTTTACCCTTACTTGTAAACGAGACCATGTGGTCAGGCGGTATGGCAATGCTTTCACAAAGCTATTCCATCAGAGGCCTGAGCGTTGTTGCAGGGCTTAATATTGCAAACACAATTTATAATGTGTTTAGTATTGTATTTATCGCATTAGGTGATGCAATAGCAATAATCGTAGGCCAGTTACTCGGTGCAGGAAAACTCAAAGAAGCAAAAGACGCGGACTCAAAACTTATTTTATTCTCCGTTTTAAGCTGCCTTGGAGTTGCAATACTAATGGCACTCATCGCTCCCCTGTTCCCGTCTTTATATAACACGCACCAACAGGCACGAGAGGTTGCAACACAGTTTATTTTAGCACAGGCAATATTTATGCCGCAAATGGCATTTATACATGCCACCTACTTTACGCTCCGCTCAGGCGGAAAGACTATTGTTACATTTGTTTTTGACAGTCTATATATGTGGCTTATCTCTGTACCTGTTGCTTTCTTGTTAAGCAGATATACATCCATTTCTGCCGTATACATTTTCGCATTGGTACAAGTAGCCGACTGGATAAAGTGTATAATCGGTTATGCTCTGGTGAGAAAAGGTGTATGGATACAAAACATTGTAAGCGAATAAAAAAACACGGTCAATAGACCGTGTTTTTTTTATTTCAAATTAAATGTCTTTTCGATAAAGTCTGCTCCCATATTGCTGTATTCATATACTACAACTCTTACAGGGGTTTCTTCATCTAGTAGCTTAAACACTTTCTGAACTGTGGTTGTGTCGCCCTTTTCTATACGCTCAACCGCTGAAAGAATATTTATTCCCTCAACGCCCTGAACAACGTTACCGATAAGTGTCTTGTCTCCCTGATATACATCTGCAACCATGATGTTATCAAATGCTATTGATTCTTTGCCTTTGTTCTTGAAAGTAAAAGTAACAACTATATTTTTCTGGTCGTTGTAATCAATTACCTTTGCTTCATCTATTGACACTACATAGCTGTCGGCTGTTAATTTATTCTCTGAATCGCTTTCTGCTACTGTAAGAGTGTCTCCCTCTACGGCGTCAAGGTTAACCTCCTGACCTGCACCCTCAATAGTTGTTCCTGCTATAACATTGCCATTCTCATCAACAAGGCCTGTGTCCTGTGTAACCTCATCCTTACCACAGCCTGATATTGATATTGCCATTACCAAAACCAACAATAATGCTAAAAACTTTTTCATATATAATCTTCCTTTCATATAGATAGTTTATTCTTTTTCGTTCTTGTATATACTAACATAAACCCATTAAAAAATCAAGTAGTTTTAATAAAGTTTACAATGTGTTAACCATTTTGTTTGACAATCATTATTAGGCTTGATATAATAATTACATTAGAAATTGGAGGTTAAAAATGCGAGCAAGCGGAATACTTATGCATATCTCGTCCCTGCCATCTCCTTATGGTATCGGTACTATGGGACAGGAAGCATTCAAATTTATAGATTTCTTAAAAGACAGCAAACAACATTATTGGCAGATTTTACCCGTATGCCCCACAAGCTACGGAGATTCTCCCTATCAGTCCTTTTCTACCCATGCAGGTAACCCATATTTTATAGACTTTGATGTTCTTTCGGATAAAGGGTTTCTCTCAAAGTCAGACTATTCAAAAATTAATTGGGGAGATGACACAACAAAGGTCGACTATGAGAAGCTTTATAATAACAGGTTCAAAGTTTTACGCAAAGCGTATAATAACTTTAAGTCCACGGATAAAACCGATTTTAACAGGTTTCTCGATGACAATGAACGTTGGATATCAAACTATGCTCTCTTTATGGCAATTAAAGACGAGCATAATGGCAAATGTTGGTTAGAATGGGATGAGCCATTAAAAATGCGTGATTCTCATGCCTTATGGCTCTTTAAGGAAAGTCATAAGGATGACGTGGAATTCTGGGAATTTGTTCAATATGAATTCTGTTGCCAATGGAAAAAGTTAAAGGAATATGCAAAAGAAAATAATGTTGAAATAATAGGCGATTTACCAATTTATGTTGCAATGGACAGTGCAGATGTCTGGGTATCTCCTGATTTGTTTGATTTAGACGAGAGCCTTAACCCAAAAACTGTTGCAGGATGTCCACCAGATGGCTTTTCCGCCGACGGTCAGCTTTGGGGTAACCCTATCTATAACTGGCAACGGCACAAAGAAACCAATTTCCAATGGTGGATAGACCGTATGCAATCTGCAAAAAAACTTTATGACGTTATTCGTATTGACCATTTCCGTGGCTTTGACGAATTCTATACTATCCCCTACGGTGATAAAACTGCCCGTAATGGGCATTGGGAAAAAGGGCCAGGCATGGAGTTATTTAACGCCTTGTCGGATAAGTTTGGAAAGCTTCCCATAATTGCCGAGGACTTAGGCTTTATGACAGACTCCGTTAAGGAAATGTTGAAAAATTCAGGTTTTCCTGGTATGAAGGTTCTGGAATTTGCATTTGACCCACGGGAAGAAAGTGATTACCTTCCTTATAATTACGACAAAAACTCTGTTGTATATATAGGTACTCATGACAATGCTCCCGCAAAGGCGTGGATAGAAGAGCTTGACAAAGAAACCTTAAAGTTCTGCAAAGACTTTATTGGTTGCAATTCAACAGATATGAGCGAATTTATTGACACCTTTATAAGAACAGCAATGGCAACAGTGTCCGACACTTGCATTATACAAATGCAGGACTATTTAGAGCTTGGTGCCGATTCCCGAATGAACACCCCTGCCGTTCCCTATGGAAACTGGCAATGGAGGATCACAAAGGGTGCATTAACGAAGACTCTTGCAAAGAGAATTTCACAGATAACACAGCTCTACGGCAGAACATCAAGATAAATAAAGCCCATATCGCACATAAGCGGTATGGGCTTTATTTTTTACTAATTTATTCACCTTTTTTAATATTTTCACTACCCCCCCGCCTTAAATATGTTATAATAGTAATAGGAATGTAAAATTTCAAATAAGAGGAGGTTCAATGAATGTTTTACAGGAAAACAAAAAAACTTTTTGCATCATTGATTGTTGCAATTTTGACAATCTCAACATTCCAGAGTTTTGTCTTTGCAGCATCAATGAGCCTGTCAGCACCTAATATGCTTGGCACAGCACTTAAGGGACAAAAGCTGACAGTAACCGCCGCAGGAGTACCGTCAGGGGCTGCAACGGTAGATTTTTCAGTAGGAGGCGAAACTGTTGCCACGGCTTCCGCAGGATCACCGTCTGCCGCTATCCCACTTGCCATAGCGGAGCAGACAGTAACCGCAACAGCAAAGAACTCAAGCGGAGGCACTCTTGCAACTGCTACATATACAGTTCCCGCAGCCACTGCAAATGTGAAAACAGAGGAAATATGGAATGTTAACTTTAACAGTCTTACAGTTGAAACAGCAGCAGACCGTCTTTCCAAAATTTTCAAAGATGGTGCATCGGAGATGAAAAACGTCCATAACGACACATTACGTGCCCACTTAGGCGTAACATCAAACTCCATTGAATTAGAGCAATATGACGCAGCTCACGGTAACTCTGTTCACATTAACCAGATAGCAGGTTCACAGACACAGTTTAACGAATTCAGAATGACTGCGGACAGCAATGTAATTTCAGTGAAGTTGGATATTTTAGCAAAAGACTTTAACACACTGAAAAAGTTTTCTGTTGTAGGTAATACCGCCACAGCAGGCGAAACATTCTGGCTTCCCCGTGCTGTTCTTACAACAGACGGAAAGCTTAAGATGGAAAGCTCAGGCACTGATTTTATACCTGTCTCGATAAATACATGGTATACCTTAGAATATGTGATAGATATGGAAAAACAGACTGTTGCATGTTTTGTTGATGGCGTATACCTTGGCGGAGGCGAAATACTTACTCCCATTACAAGTTTGCATAAATTCTCTTTACAGGCAGGAACAGATTCATCAAAGGGAACAGAGTATTGGGCAGACAACTTCTGCGTAACAAAATACGAGCCTAATGTTTCAATTTCATCAGCTGCCGCAGGCAAATCACTTGCTGCGGGTATGAAGGCATTGGTAACACCTACCGTTTTTGTGCCAGAAGGTGTTGCAAAAACTGCAGTTTACGCTTCAAGAGACGGTGTAACCTATACAGAAGTTGGCGAAGGAGCACAGGCAGTTACAATCGAAACATATCCCATGTACTACGTAGCAAAGGCTTTTGATGAAAACGGCACATTACTTGCAACATCAAATTCAATAAAAATCGAGGGTACCAGCAAAGCAAAAAATAACGAGTTCTGGAACGTAGATTTTGAAGATGGATACTCTTTGGATACAGGCACATACCGTACACTTTACGAATATGGCGTTGCAAACAACAAATTCCACATTAACTTAGGTTATGAGGATAATAACGCGGAGATTATTCAGCGTACAGGCGACACAGGCAGGAGCCTGAAACTCACAAGTGCAAACGGTAACAAGCTTGATGTCAACGAAATCATTGCAACAGCAACTGAGGGTACAATCGTTTACAGTTATGACTACCTTTCAGAGCAGGCAAAGGGCGAAAATATTATTCAGGCAGCATACCGCAAGCAGGGCGGTTCAGGCAACTATGATTCCTGGGTAACTGTTGGCCGTTCCGAAACAGGTGAAATTACTATCTGTGCACTTAATTCTGACAGCAACTATGTGTACACAGGCATAACTCCCGAAATCGGTAAATGGCATAACTACATGCTGATGATTGATATTGAGAACTCAAAAGCATCTCTTTACATCGACCAGATATTTGCAGGAGAAAAAGCATTGCTTTCAGGTATTGAGCAGGTATACAAAATGCAGACAAGCTTCACGGCCGTAGGTACATCATATATTGACAATATCTTGGTTTACGACAATGCAGAGCTATCACTTAACCCTTCATCATACACTGTAATTGAAGATAAGGTATATGGTTATGAGGGCCTTACTGCAGGAGAAATGATTTCTAAAGCAGGAGTTCCCGGTGCCATTACCGTAAAGATTTTACAAAGCGATAAAACAACCGTAGTTGCTGACAACGCATATCCCTCAAAGGGTATGATTTTATCACTTTCTGATGGAATCAACACAATGTATTATACTTTGGAATCACCCAACCTTGTAGCAGACGAGCTTTCATTTACAGTTGACGGTGCAACACAGTGTGAGAAATATGTAACAGGCGCTGAAATCGGAGTATCTGTTGATGTTACCAACTATGTAAACCGAAATATTGATGTCCGCCTGATTTTGGCAGAATTCGACGGGGAACGTCCTGTTAAGATAAAGACCTCAAAAGTATCATGTGCAAAAGGTGAAACACCCCTTAATGTAACACTTACCTCAACGGATACAGAGGATGGTAAGATGAGAGCTTATCTATGGTCTGAAACAGATATGAAGCCTCTTACAGAAATCGCAGAAATCAGCGTTATGAATGATACTGATATTACAGACGTTACAATGCTTTATCCCGGTTTCAGGGAAAAGGCGATTACATTCAGTTATGATGACTGGATTCCCGCAGAGGATGCGAAATTTATCGGTATGCTTGACAACAACGGATTAAAGGGTACATTTAACATTGTTACAAGCTTCTTGTATTCTAACGGTGCTATTGATACAAATGCTGTTGAAAGATCAAAGAATATATACAAAAACCACGAGGTAATAAGCCATTCATATACACACCCGCGTATGTATTTGGTTAGACCCGAAACCTTCGACGGTGTGGTTACTAACCCTATGACATATGACCAGGTAGTTGCCGACATCCGCCAGAGTATGACTGATATGAAGACAATGTTTGGAACAGACTGTCAAGGCTTTGTATGGCCATATCTGGATCCTGTGGAAAGATCAGATTATAATGATATACTGACTGCCATGAAGGAAATGGGTATTAAGTATGTCAGACCTACAACCGAACGTCATGACTTTAAGCTTCCCGAAAACTGGTATGAATGGAAGACTACTTGTCATCACGACAATATTGACCTATACCTTGACAAATTCCTTGCATTACCCGAGGATGGCGAACTTGATCTGATGTTTGTATGGGGTCATACAAGAGAATTCAATGCATCCTATCAGCCCGATGCAACAAACAAGATTCGCTGGGACGATATGGAGGAAAGATTGGAAAAGATTGGTGCTCGTGATGATGTATGGGCTGCAACAAATACCGAGATCTATACTTATGTAGAAGCTACAAAGGCGGCAGTTGTTGACTATAATAACGACACTATCACAAATAACACAGATCAGACACTTTATCTTCGTGTGAACGGTGCGGCAATCACAATTCCGGCACACAGCACATTTGCATTATAATAACAGAAAGGAGACAGAATTATGAAAAAATCTTTTATATCTTTAATTCTTGCCACCGCAATGGCATTAACTTCTGCGGTATCTCTTACTACTGTTGCAAATGCAGCTGCCGGAGATATAAACTACATAAATCAATACCATTTTAATGGTAGCAGTACCACAACCGATGTGTTTGGTCCCGCAGGTGCATATGAAGTTGTTGCAGGTACCAATGCAGGACTTGTATCAGGCGATAAAATCGTAAAAGTAACAGGCGGAACCAGTACTGCGCCTATGTCATTATTTGCCGGATATGGATGGGGCTCAAACTCAGCTGTAAAACATGCAACTCTTGAATTTGAGGTTTATAAAACAGGCACAAATGATGAGCTTAATATTATTCCTACCGCTGATGACAGATATGGTATGAGAATAAAGAATACAGGTGCAGTTGTTGCTATAAATGTTGTCAGTGGAAGCTGGAACGAGGTTGAGCTTACAGGTTCACCTGCCGTTACTGCAAATCGCTGGCACAGATTTGCCATTGAATATGATATTACCAACGGCACAGCAAAGCTTTATATGGATGATACTCTTGTTGATACAAACACTACTATGATTACATCCGGAACTTATGTGCCCTGTGATTTTACAATTCAGAGTAAATCAGTAATCGACAAAACATACCTTAATAATGTACTGTTCTACGAGGGCAGTTATGTGCCTGGGGCAAAGGAGTTTGAAATTCCTGAGGAAATCCCCACAGTAGCACCTACTGTACCCCCTACGGAAACACCTACCGAAGCTCCTGTACCGTCAGCTATTCCCAATCCTGACGGCGCCATAAACATAGAGCATAATAATGGTGTTGTTACTGCAACAGGCGAAGGTGTAGATGTAGTTTATACTGTACTTATTACATCGAATAACGACAATTTTACTGACGATGAAATATGGTATATAGGACAGGCAAAGGAAGGTCAGCTTCTTGACACAGCGGCAGGATTTGCCATGAAATCAGGCGCACCCGCAGGAACATACCTTATGCATATAGGTTATACATCTATGAATGCAGGTATTTCAACCGCCGTAAGAAAAGTTGAGTTTACCATTGACGGTGAGTCAGGTGAAACACCCACAGAGACTCCTACACAAACTCCCACAGAGGCTCCCACAGAGGCTCCAACGGAGGCTCCCACAGAGGCTCCAACGGAGGCTCCTACACAGGCTCCCACAGAAGCTCCAACGGAGGCTCCTGACGAGTTTAAGCTTGAACTTGCCTCAACAGAAGTTGACAGCGATAAAAATATAACAGTTACATTGAATGTTGATAACATTATCATGTCAGAGCCATTTACAGTATTCTTTGTTGAAAAGGATGCGCGTGGCAAACTTAATAGCATAACAACCCGAAAGGTAACATCTGACGGTCCCCTTACAGTAACATTAGAAAAATACAATTACCTAAGTAATTATTTACTGTATGCATGGACAGAAAACATGGTACCGGTTGTGGCGCGACAAGGCGTCGGAAATTAATAAATAAACAAAAAAGCTGAGCTTATGCTCAGCTTTTTTTATATTCCATAAGTGGCAGTATCGCCTAACTCCTCCTGAATTCTCAGCAGTCGGTTATATTTTGCCGTTCTCTCTCCACGGCACGGGGCACCAGTTTTAATCTGTCCCGCGTTTACTGCAACTGCCAGATCTGCTATTGTTGTATCCTCACTTTCTCCGCTACGATGAGATACTACGGCAGTATAGCCGTTTTTATGGGCAATCTCGATAGCGTCAAGGGCGTCAGTTAAGGTTCCTATCTGATTAACTTTTACAAGTATTGAATTTCCCGCACCTTTTTCTATTCCGTCCCGTAGCCTTTCAGGGTTCGTTACAAATAAATCATCTCCCACAATCTGCACCTTATCCCCTATTCTCTCTGTAAGGCGTGTAAAGCCCTCATAATCATTTTCACCTAACGGGTCTTCAATGGAGAATATGGGATATCTTTCACATAGATTACACCAGTAATCAATCATCTCATCCGTTGTCCGTCTTATTCCCGATTTGGGCATATGATATTCGCCGTCTTCTGCCCATTCTGATGCTGCTGCATCAAGGCTTAACATAAATTCCTCACCTGTCTTAAACCCTGCGCTTTCAATGGCTTTTAAGATTAGTTCAATAGCCTCCTCATCATTATTAAGATTAGGTGCAAAACCACCCTCATCTCCTACTGATGTAGTATTGCCCATTGAACCTAATATCCCCTTTAATTCCTGATAAACCTCGCAGCACCACCGTAGTCCCTCACTAAAAGTTGAAGCACCTACGGGCATAATCATAAACTCCTGAATATCCACATTGTTATTAGCGTGTGCACCGCCATTTAAGATGTTCATCATAGGGACAGGTAATCTTGAAGCATTTGCACCTCCGATATATCTGTAAAGAGGCAACCCCAAACTACTCGCCGCCGCTTTTGCACATGCAAGAGATACACCTAATATTGCATTAGCTCCCATTTTATGCAAATTATGTGTCCCGTCTGCAACCTTTAAGACATCATCAATAAGTCTCTGGTCAAGGACATTCATTCCTACAAGTTCATCTGCAATTATATTATTAACATTGCGAACTGCCTTTGTAACCCCTTTTCCATTGTAAAATTTTCTGTCCCCATCCCGAAGCTCATGAGCTTCATATTCACCCGTTGATGCACCTGAGGGTACAATGGCACGGCCTATACCCTCATCGGTCATTACCTCTACCTCAACAGTAGGATTTCCACGGGAGTCTAAAACCTCACGGGCATTTATGTCAGTTATTTCAATATAGCATTTCATATTATCTCTCCTTTATCAAAGATTTCTGTTTTATCTTTGGCAGACAAGGAAAATTTTATACTAAAAAAGGAGTGCTTTTACACTCCTTTTCTCTTACATATTTCTTTTACCGCACAACTTTCACATTTGGGTTTTCGTGCCGTACATACGGCTCTGCCATGATAAACCATTCTGTGGCAAAAACCAAGGCTTTCCTCAGGCGGTAAAATTTTTCTTAAATCATTTTCTATCTTTGTTGGGTCAGAATTTGTTGTTAGTCCCATACGATTAGTAAGGCGTATACAATGAGTGTCCACAACAATAGCAGGTTTTTTATAAACATCACCCAAAACAAGATTTGCCGTTTTTCTGCCCGTTCCTGGCAATGTTAATAAGTCCTCCATTGTGTCGGGCACTTGTCCGTCGTAAGCCTCTCTTATCCTCTGTGCTGTGAGTATGATATTCTTTGCCTTACTTCTGTAAAAACCTGCGGAACGGATATCCTCACAAAGCTCGTTAAAGTCTGCATCAGCAAAATCATCTACATTCTTATATTTCTTAAAAAGTTCCTCAGTTATTATATTAACACGGGCATCGGTACACTGTGCCGACATCTGAGTTGCCATAAGCATTTCTAAGGGTGTGGTGTAATTAAGAGTACATTTAACCTCAGGATATTCTCTTTTTAATACATCAAGGATAAGCCCTGCTCTTTCTTTTCTTGTCATATCCATCACCTCTAATTCATTGTAACATACATAAAATTTAGTGTCAATATAGCAAAAACCCCTTAAAATCACAGTTTTTTCTTCAAAAACCCTTGAAATAATCGCAAATTATAGTTATAATATAACATAGCGAAATATTTTTATATATTTTACGGAGGAAATAGAATGAAAGAATTTACACTACTTAAAAACAATGACCCTGAGGTGTTTGCCGCAGTAATGGACGAGGCAGACAGACAGAGAAATAAAATAGAGCTAATCGCATCAGAGAACTTTGTCTCTGAAACTGTAATGGAGGCTAACGGCACCCCCCTTACAAATAAATACGCAGAGGGCTATCCTGGTAAGCGTTACTACGGCGGTTGTGAACACGTAGATGTTGTTGAAAACATTGCAATCGAACGTGCAAAGGAATTATTTGGCGCAGGATATGCAAATGTTCAGCCCCATTCTGGTGCACAGGCAAATATGGCAGTATTTTTTGCATTACTTACACCTGGCGATACAGTGCTTTCAATGAGCCTTGCACACGGCGGACACCTAAGCCACGGCTCACCCGTTAATATGTCAGGTAAGTATTTTAACATAGTACCGTACGGTGTAACAGAAGACACAAATACTATTGATTATGATGAGGTACGCCGTCTTGCCCTTGAATGTAAACCCAAGCTGATTTTGGCAGGTGCATCAGCATATCCGAGAGTAATTGATTTTGCGAAGTTCCGCGAGATTGCAGACGAAGTTGGCGCATACTTAATGGTTGATATGGCACACATTGCAGGTCTTGTTGCCGCAGGTGTTCATCCCTCACCCATGGAACATGCACATGTTGTTACAACAACAACTCATAAAACTTTAAGAGGTCCCCGTGGCGGTCTTATCCTTACAAACGACGAAGAACTTGCAAAAGCTTTTAACAAAGCAATATTCCCTGGAATTCAGGGCGGCCCTCTTATGCATACAATTACTGCAAAGGCCGTATGCCTCGGCGAGGCTCTCAAACCCGAGTTTAAGGCATATCAGGAGCAGGTTGCAAAGAATGCACAGGCTCTTGCAAACCAACTTGTCAGTGAGGGATTAAAGCTTGTTTCTGGCGGTACAGATATCCACTTAATGCTTGTTGACTTAACTGATACAGGCGTTACAGGTAAAGAGGCAGAAAAGATGCTTGACGAGGTTGGCATCACAGTCAACAAGAACGCTATTCCCTTTGATACAAAGAGCCCATTTATTACAAGCGGTATCAGAATTGGTACTCCCGCATCAACATCAAGAGGCTTCAAAGAGGAAGATATGATTGAAGTTGGTAAGCTTATTGCCCTTACAATCAAAGACTTTGAGGGCAACTGTGAAGAGGTACGCGCAAGAGTTAAGGCACTTTGTGAAAAGCACCCGTTATACATCTAACTAAGAGAGGCAAATATGGATTTTAAGGAACATATAATTAACAAAATTGTCGGCATTACAAACCTTGAATATGAAACCGTGGCAAAAGCAGTAGAAACTCCGCCTGATGAAAAGCTTGGCGATTTAGCTTTCCCCTGCTTCCCCTTGGCTAAGGTAATGCGTAAAGCTCCCCCGATTATTGCACAGGAGCTTAAAGCAGAATTTGATTCCGACGAGCTTATTGAAAAAGTTGATGCCGTTGGCGGTTACCTTAACTTTTTCTTTAACCGTACCGCTTTTATCACAGACACTGTGAAAAGTGCAAAGACGGCAGGAGAAAACTGGGGCAAATCAACCCTTGGCAATGGCAAAACAGTACTTGTTGAGTATTCTTCACCCAACATTGCAAAGCCCTTCCATATAGGACATCTGTTTTCCACCGCAGTTGGTAACTCTTTGGCAAGAATTTATAAGTTTTTAGGCTATGATGTGCAGTCCCTTAACCACTTAGGCGACTGGGGTACACAGTTTGGTAAACTTATAAGTGCATACAAGCGTTGGGGTGATGCTAAAACCATTGAAAAAGACCCCATAAACGAGCTTTTGAAAATATATGTTAAGTTCCATGAGGAAGCAGAAAAGCACCCTGAACTTGAAGATGAGGCCCGTGAGTATTTCAAAAAACTTGAAGACGGCGATCCTGAAACAACAGAGCTATGGAAATATTTCAAAGACCAGAGCTTAGTTGAATTCAAGCGTGTTTATGATATGCTTGGCGTATCATTTGACTCATATAACGGCGAGGCTTTCTACTCAGATAAAATGGATGAGGTTGTAGATATGCTACGCAACGCCAATATTCTTACAGAAAGTGAGGGTGCTCAGGTAGTTGATTTGTCAGATTTGAATATGCCCCCGTGTATTATATTAAAGTCTGACGGTGCAACAATTTATGCTACCCGCGATATTGCAGCAGCACTTTACCGCCACAGAACTTATGATTTCCATAAGAATATTTACGTTGTAGGTTTGCCTCAGTCATTGCACTTCAAACAGATATTTGAAACAATGAACAGAGCTGGTTGGGAGTGGAGCAAGGACTGTGTTCATGTGGGCTTCGGTCTTGTAAAACTTCCTGGCAAGAATATGTCAACACGCCACGGCGATGTTGTATTCTTAGAGGATGTACTAAACGAGTCAATTGAAAAGACCCGCTCAATAATTGAAAATAACGGCTCTCAGGTTGACGATATTGATGATGTTTCAAAAAAAATCGGTATTGGTGCTATTTTATACACATTCTTAAAGAACTCACGAGAAAAGGATATTGTGTTCTCATGGGATACAATGCTTGACTTTGACGGTGAGAGTGCACCCTACTGTATGTATGGTTATGCACGAGGCAAGAGCATTTTAAGAAAAGCCAATGATATTGACTATACAAATGCTGATTTGTCTAAGGCGGCAACAGATGATGCTTATACATTGGTTAAGCTTATAAACGGCTTTGGCGATGCAGTTAAGGACGCGGCAGACAAGAACGAGCCTTTCTATGTAAACCGCTATGTAACATCACTTGTTAAGGCATTTAATAAGTTCTACAACACCAACCCCATTATGCGTGAGGATGTAGACCTGGAAACTAAAAAGGCGCGTCTTGCAATAGTAGATGTTACCTGCTCAGTTATTAAGTCAGCTCTGTTACTACTTGGTATTGAAGTTGTTGAAAGTATGTAATAAAAAAATAACCCTTTCATGTGAAAGGGTTATTTTTTTATTTTATTTTACATTCCTAAGAACTGGAACAGGTTTCCACTTGCAACAAGTGCTGCAAATACGATTGAAACCATACTTAATAGCTTAATCAAAATATTAACTGAGGGGCCTGATGTATCCTTGAAAGGATCACCTACTGTGTCGCCGACTACTGCTGCCTTGTGGTTTTCACTACCCTTGCCGCCGTAGTTACCAGCCTCAATATACTTCTTAGCGTTATCCCAAGCACCGCCTGAGTTTGACATCATAATTGCCAAAACAAAGCCTGATACAAGTGCACCTGCAAGCATACCTACAACGCCGTTACATCCCAATACAAGACCTACAACGATAGGTGCTACAATACCCAATGCTGCGGGTAGGATCATTTCCTTTAATGATGACTTAGCACAAATATCAACACAGCTCTCATAGTCTGCCTCAGCAGTTCCGTCAAGCAAACCTGTAATCTCTCTGAACTGGCGTCTTACCTCCACAACTATCTTCTGTGCTGCACGGCCAACTGCCTTCATTGTCAATGCACTGAATAAGAATGGTAGCATAGCACCGATTAAAAGACCAATAAGAACTGCGGGGTTAGTAATTGATAAGTCAAGCTTTACACCAAGCTTATCAATTTCGTCTGTGTATGAAACGATAAGTGCAAGAGCTGTTAATGCGGCTGAGCCAATAGCAAAGCCCTTACCTGTTGCTGCTGTTGTGTTACCAAGTGAATCAAGAGCATCTGTTCTCTCTCTAACCTCAGGTTCAAGACCTGACATCTCTGCAATACCACCTGCATTATCTGCAACGGGTCCATACGCATCAGTTGCAAGTGTGATACCTAATGTTGATAGCATACCTACCGCACTAAGACCTACACCATAAAGACCACTTGCAAAGCTGTCTGCACCGCCCGCTGTAAAGAAGCTGATAATGATTGAAACTGCAATAATGATAACGGGAATCGCAGTTGATAGCATACCCAATGATACACCGTTAATAATAATTGTTGCAGAACCTGTCTCTGATGCACCTGCAAGTTCCTTTGTGGGCTTATAAGTATCTGATGTATAATACTCTGTAAAGAAGCCGATTAACACACCTGCAAGAAGACCTGAAATAACTGCCCAGATAACATTTGAATTATCAGGAAGCAATGCAAAGATCAATGCTGCTGAACCTGCTGCTGCAAGAATTGAGCTTATATATGTTCCGCGTCTTAATGAGCCCAAAAGAGTTTTCTGTGTAGCATTCTCTTTTGTGCTTATAAAGAATGTTCCGATAATTGATGCAATAATACCAATTGCTGCGATAAGCATAGGAACAAATACACCGTTTACGCCAAGACCTGCTGCAACGCCAAGGGCTGCACATGATATGATTGAACCAACGTATGACTCATAAAGGTCGGCACCCATACCTGCAACGTCGCCGACATTATCACCAACGTTATCAGCGATACATGCGGGGTTTCTGGGGTCATCCTCGGGAATACCTACCTCAACCTTACCTACAAGGTCAGCACCAACGTCAGCAGCTTTTGTAAAGATACCGCCACCAACACGGGCAAACAACGCCATTGATGATGCACCCATACCAAATGTAAGCATGGCTGGTGTTATTTCTTCAACAGGTAAGTTGAAACCAAATTTAAGCAAAATATACCATACGCTTATATCAAGTAAACCAAGACCTACAACTGTAAGACCCATAACAGCACCTGATGAAAATGCAATTTTCAGACCGCGGTTAAGGCTCTGTCTTGCGCCATTAGCTGTTCTTGAATTGGCATAAGTTGCAATCTTCATGCCAACATATCCTGACAAACCTGAGAAAATACCACCTGTCAAGAATGCAAAAGGTACAAATACTGTAAGTTCTGTTAACTGTGAAAGAATAAGCAGAACTACAAACATAATTGCAAAGAATATGCCTACTGTCTTGTACTGTCTCTTCAAATATGCCATGGCACCCTTTCGGATTTTAGAACTGATTGCTGCCATCTGCTCTGTGCCCTCAGGCTTTTTCTTAACTGCATAGAAGTTAACTGCCGCAAAAACCAGCGCAATTACTGCACATATAAGGACAGCTACTGGAATAATCTTATCCATAATCTACCTCCGTTGTCAATAAAGTAATATACATATATTTTACTCTTTCCTGTAAATTTTGTCAATATAAATCTTTACCAAATCTTCGTTATTGTTTTTGCCAAATCTTTCAATTTATGAATTAAACAAAAAATTACGACATTTATTCCCTAATTTTTAACATTTTGCCGTGAATTTTTTTACTATTTTTTATTGCAGAGAAAAAACAAAAGTGATATAATAAATTTTGGTCAGATACATAGACTATTTTATGGCAATTATGCCGTCTAAAGGAGGAATAAAAATGTCTTATGTAGAGAGAGTTCTAAGTGAACTTGAAAAGAAAAACAGTGAGCAGCCCGAGTTTATCCAGGCTGTAACAGAAGTATTGACATCAATCGCTCCGGTACTTGATAAGCACCCGGAATACGAGGCAAGTGCTTTACTTGAAAGATTGGTTGAGCCTGAGAGACAGATAATGTTCAGAGTGCCCTGGGTTGACGACAACGGCAAGGTACAGGTAAACAGAGGTTTCAGAGTTCAGTTCAACAGTGCTATCGGTCCTTACAAGGGCGGTTTGAGATTTGCTCCTAACGTATATCTTGGAATTATTAAGTTCCTTGGTTTTGAACAGATTTTCAAGAACAGCTTAACAGGTCTACCCATCGGCGGTGGCAAGGGCGGTTCAGACTTTGACCCCAATGGTAAGTCAGACGCTGAGATTATGAGATTCTGTCAGTCATTTATGACAGAGCTATTCCGCCACATTGGTGCTGAAACAGACGTACCCGCAGGCGACCTTGGTGTAGGCGCAAGAGAAATCGGTTATATGTTCGGTCAGTATAAGAGATTAAAGAACGTATACGAGGGCGTACTTACAGGTAAGGGTCTTGCATACGGCGGTCTTAACGGTCGTACAGAGGCTACTGGTTATGGTATCGTATTCTTTGCAAGAGAAATGCTAAAACACTTTGGCGAAGAGTTAAAGGGCAAGGAAGTTGTTGTATCAGGTTTTGGTAACGTATCATGGGGTACAGTACAGAAGCTTAACCAGCTTGGTGCTAAGGTTATTACAATTTCAGGTCCCGATGGTTACATATATGATCCCGACGGCGTAACAGCTGGTGAGAAGGAAGATTACCTATTAGAGCTAAGAGCATCAGGCAAGAACATCTGTGCACCTTATGCAGAGAAGTTCCCCAATGCTAAGTTCTTCCCCGGCGAGAAGCCCTGGGGCGTTAAGGCTGATTTATATATTCCTTGTGCTACTCAGAACGAGATCACAATGAAGGAAGCAGAAGTTATGGTAGCTAATGGTTGTAAGTTCCTTTGCGAAGGTTCAAACATGCCCACAACAAACGATGCTCTTTCATACTTACAGAAGAACGGCGTAGTAGTTGGTCCTTCAAAGGCTGCAAATGCAGGTGGTGTTGCTTGTTCATGTATCGAGATGGGTCAGAATGCAGGTCATACAGTATTCTCACCTGATCAGGTTTATGCTCAGCTTGAAAACATTATGGTTAATATCCATGACAGTGCTGCTAAGGCATCAGAGGAATATGGTTTAGGTTACAACCTACTTGCAGGTGCAAACATTGCAGGTTTCCAGAAGATTGCTGACGCTATGATGGCTCAGGGTATTTGCTAATTTAACAAATATAAGGGGTTTGTCTACGGACAAAACCCCTTTTTTTCTTGCAAAATAACCTATACTATGATACAATGGATATATTGGAGGCGAGATATATGGTACTTGCAATAGATGTTGGTAATACAAATATTGTAATCGGTTGCTTCAAAGACGAAGAAATTCTTTTTAATGAAAGAGTTTCCACTAATCACAATGCAACAGATTTAGAATATGCAATTCAGATAAAGAACATTCTTGAAATTCATAATATAGATGTTAATGAAATTGAGGGCGCTATTATGTCTTCTGTTGTCCCTGCGGTTACACCCTCTATGAAAGAGGCGGTGGAAAAACTAACAAACCACACTCCCATTATTGTTGGACCTGGGCTTAAAACAGGGCTTCGTATTCTTACTGATAACCCCGCACAGCTAGGCTCAGATTTAGTAGTTGACGCCGTTGCAGGTATTAATTTCTATCCCACACCCCAGATAATAATCGATATGGGTACTGCAACAACTGTTTCTGTCATAGACAAAGAGGCAAACTATCTTGGTACTCTTATCATTCCTGGTATGAATACATCTCTTGATGCCCTGTCAAGCGGTGCGGCACAGTTGCCTAAGGTAAATCTTGATATGCCAAAGCGTGTTATCGGCACAAATACCGCAGAATGTATGTCAAATGGCATTCTATATTATACCGCGTCAGGCCTTGACGGATGCGTTGAAAGAATTGAAGAGGAGCTGGGCGAGAAATGTACCGTTGTTGCAACGGGAGGCCTTGCAAGTTCCGTTATTCCCCTGTGTAAGCAGGAAATTATATATGATAATGATTTACTCCTTAAAGGACTTATGATTATCTATAACAGAAATAAGAGGTAATTACAATGAAAAAGGAATTTAATCACGATAAAATTGCTGATGCAATTCGCACTATAATAACAGAGCTTGGCGATGACCCGAACCGCGAAGGGTTAATTGAAACTCCTGACCGTGTAGCAAGAATGTATGCTGAGGTCTTTGAAGGTATGAGATATACCAATGACGAGATTGCCGAGATGTTTAATAAATGCTTTGAAAAGGAAGACTCCCGCGACCTTGTCCTTGTTAAAGACATCGAAATATTCAGTTATTGTGAGCATCATATGGCACTTATGTATAATATGAAATGCCATGTTGGATATATCCCCAACGGCAAAGTCATCGGTCTTTCAAAGATTGCAAGAATTTGTGATATGGTAGCAAAGAGATTACAGTTGCAGGAAAGAATTTGTTCAGACATTGCAGAAATAATGCAAAAGGTCTGCGGAACAGAGGATGTTATTGTAATCGTTGACGGTGAGCATAGCTGTATGACGGCAAGGGGAATTAAGTCCCGTGGTGCAAAAACCCGCACAAGTGCAATCAGAGGTCTGTTTGACAATGACCACGAACTACGCCACGAGGTTTATGAATTATTAAGATAATAAAAAGCACTTGCATAAGCAAGTGCTTTTTTTATTCACAATTTTTCTTACTGCAACTGTCTGCATATGGACAGCCAATACATTTTTTCCCTTTGCGTTTGGACCTTATAATATACCCAACCGCTCCGCCGATTATCACAACAAGAATTGCAATAATAATTATATTTTCCATAGTTTATTTTACCTTTATTTCTTTACGGTTACACATATATACTACAATGGCTATCATCACTGCTACTGCAATAAGTCCTCCAAAGAAACCTTCTCCAACTACTCCTGTTGTGATAAGCGTACCTATCTGATACACAAGAAAACCTATGGTATAGCCCGTTCCCATCTGCAAAGCAATACCACCCCATAGCCACTTTTTATCTTTCATTTCTGCATTCATTGCACCTATGGCTGCAAAACACGGGGGCGAGAACAGATTAAACATTAAACATGCCAATGCTGCTGCCTTTGTTAATGCAAAAATACCTGCAACCTCACCTGCACCACCTATAAGTGCCAATTCTTCTGTGTCTATGAAATTTGTTACGCCATAACATACTGCCAATGTTCCAACTACATTTTCTTTCGCTATAAAGCCTGTTATAGCTGCCGCCGCCATCTGCCATACACCAAAGCCAAGGGGAATGAGTAAAACTGCAAAAGGCGATGCGATTGATGCAAGAATTGATGTATGCTCCATTCCCTCCTCAATAAGAGTGAAACTCCAATCAAATGACTGCATAATCTGCACAACTGTATTACAAACAAGGATAATTGTACCAGCTTTTACTATGTACGCCCAGCCGCGTGAAAGCATTGACATAAAGGCACGTTTTATGCTTGGCAACTTATATTCAGGTAATTCCATAATAAAGAATGACTTTTTCTTTGAATTTCCCGTTATTTTGTTTACAAGTAATGCGCCAAAGAATATGAGGGCAATACCAACAAAATACATAAGTGTTCCAACCCATGACGCCTCATCAAAAAATACACCCGCAAAAAGTGCAATAACGGGGAGTTTTGCACCACAAGGCATAAATGGTGTCAGCATAGCTGTTGCGCGTCTTTCCCGTTCATTACGAATTGTACGACACGCCATAATTCCAGGAATAGCACAACCTGTGCCTATTACAAAGGGAATTACTGACTTGCCTGAAAGACCCACTTTCTTAAATATGGGGTCAAGCACCACTGAAACTCTTGCCATATATCCGCAGTCTTCAAGCAATGCAATAAGGAAATACATTACCATTACAAGAGGCAAAAAGCCTACAACTGCACCTACACCACCGATAATACCATCCACTAACAATGCATATAAAAGGGGATGTGCATTTACCATAAGGTCGCCAACCCACGCCTGAAACATCTCTATCCATGCAACAAGCGTATCTGCAAGCCACGGGCCAAATGTTGACTGTGAAATATCAAATACCAGGAACATAACAACGGCAAATATGGGAATACCCAACCACCTGTTTGTCAAAAAGGCATCAATTTTATCCTGATAATTTCTGTCCTTGGTAAATACCTCTCTTACCTCTACTTCTTTTACAATAGCATTTACAAACTCATATCGTTTTCTGTCTGCCATTCTTGCAGACTGCTTATCCGCAAGATTTTTCTGGTCTTCTTTATAAGGTGCTTCCTGACCCTTTCCTTTCTGTTCCATAGCAGATTTCATTACTGCACCAAGACCGTCAGCTGATGTTGAAACCGTTTCAATGACAGGACATCCAAGCTTTTTTGAAAGTAATTCTGTGTCAATTTTAGTTTTCTTTTTTTTGTTTATGTCTGTCTTGTTCAATGCTACCACCACAGGAATACCCAGCTCCATTAACTGTGTTGTAAAAAACAGGCTTCGGCTCAGGTTTGTAGAGTCAACAATATTGATAATTACATCAGGTTTTTCGTTCTTAACATATGAACTTGTTACACTCTCTTCTGATGTAAAAGGCGACATAGAATATGCACCTGGCAAATCAACTGCAACAACATCCTGACCTTTACAATACATCTTCTTTACAGAATATTCCTTTTTCTCAACTGTTACTCCTGCCCAGTTTCCTACCTTTTCACTTCGACCCGTAAGTTCATTATACATAGTGGTCTTTCCGCTATTGGGATTTCCCGCCAAAGCTACTCTCATCTTATTTCCTCCTGTAATATGTGGTTAGTTTAACCTAACTCTTTTTCAAAATTTTAATCAGCGGCTTTTAGCATAGTTATTAAATAATGATTGCCTCTGCCAGCTGATTATCTATATTATATCTTCCGTCCTTAATTGATACTACGGAGCTCGATCTTAAATGTGATACAACGGTTATGGGCTCACCCTCATAGCACCCTAATGAAAACAAAAAATCATTAAGCTCCTCATCATCAGTTTTAATGCTCTTAATAATGTATTCCTTACCTTCTATTGCCTCTTTTAAGTTCATCTATATCACCCGAAATTTTATCTTATGACATAGTCTATTTGAAAAACACCATAAATTATGCCATATTTTCTAAATAATAGTCATTTATCATAGTTAGTTTAGCATAACTAACTATTTTTGTCAAGAGGTTTTTCTTGAATTTTTGGTAATTAATTTGATTGACAAGCGATTTTGTGGGATATATAATAATAGTATAAACTCTGAAAGGAGGATAATTATGAAAAAGGAACAATTTACTGTTACAGGTATGACCTGTGCAGCGTGTAGCGCACGGGTAGAAAAAGCAGTATCACAAATAGATGGCGTTAATGTTTGCCAGGTAAATCTTCTTACAAACTCAATGACTGTTGAGGGCAATGCTTCTAATGAAAGTATTATATCCGCTGTTGAAAAAGCAGGATATGGGGCTAATGTCAAAGGGCAGAACACAAAAAGAACGCCTGATGAAGATAAAGAATTTAAGGCATTACGGGGAAGACTTATTTCATCGTTAGTTTTTCTTGCATTTTTAATGTATATATCAATGGGCCACGGTATGTGGGGATGGCCTCTTCCCTCTTTCCTGGACGGGAACTATATTGCCATCGGCATGATACAGTTATTGCTTACCATTATTGTAATGGTGATTAACAAAAACTTTTTTGTCAATGGTATAAAAGGAATTATAAATAAATCACCCAATATGGACACTCTTGTTGCATTAGGCTCAGGTTCAGGGTTTGTTTATAGCCTTTATGTTCTTTTTGCAATGACCTTAGCACAAATGAGGGGTGATAACATTGCACACTATTTACACGATTTGTACTTTGAGGGCTCTGCTATGATTCTGGCCCTTATAACCGTGGGTAAAATGCTTGAAGCGCGTTCAAAGGGCAAAACAACCAACGCAATAAAGGGACTTATGGAACTATCCTCCCCTACGGCAACAGTTGTCCGTGACGGAAAGGAAATAGTAATTCCCACTGAGGAAATACAAAAAGGCGATATATTTATAGTAAAAACCGGTGAGAGCATACCCGCCGACGGTATTATAACAGAGGGAAGTTGCACAGTTAATGAATCGGCGCTTACGGGCGAGAGTATTCCCAAGGATAAGAGTATTGGTGATACTGTATCAACGGCAACTGTAAATCTGTCAGGATATATTAAGTGTGAAGCTCAAAAGGTGGGCGAAGATACACTTCTTTCTCAAATAATTAAAATGGTAAGTGATGCGTCAGCTACCAAGGCCCCCGTGGCAAAAGCAGCAGACAAGGTATCAGGTGTATTTGTTCCAATCGTTATAGGCATTGCAATTATCACTCTTATTGTATGGTTATTTGCAGGTGAAACAGTAGGCTTTGCACTTGCACGGGCTATTTCTGTACTTGTAATCAGTTGTCCCTGTGCATTAGGACTTGCAACACCCGTTGCCATTATGGTTGGAAGCGGTTTGGGCGCAAAGAATGGTATTCTTTATAAAACTGCAATTGCTCTTGAAACTACGGGCAAGATTTCAACCGTTGCCCTCGATAAAACAGGCACAATAACCGCAGGAACTCCTAAGGTTACAGATGTTATTCCCTGCGAGGACATAGCGGAAAGTGAGCTTCTATCACTTGCATATTCTCTTGAAAAGATGAGCTCACACCCTTTGGCAATGGCAGTTGTTGATTTTGCAACAAATGTTAGTGAATTGGAAATCACAGATTTTAAGGAGGTCTCAGGGCACGGGTTGAGTGCAAAATCAAACGGCACCGAAATTCGAGGTGGAAATGCGAAGTTTGTATCAGAAATTGCAACCCTGCCTGATTCCGTAAATGCAACCGCAGAAAGTTTAGCACAACATGGCAAAACTCCCCTGTTCTTTGTAAAGGATGGGCAATTTATGGGTATAATTGCAGTTGCAGATACAATTAAGCCTGACAGCCCTAAGGCAATTAAAGAATTACAAAACATGGGTATTCGTGTTATAATGCTCACGGGCGATAATAAACGTACCGCAAATTCTATAATGGAGCAGACAGGCGTTAATGGTGTGTTTGCGGAGGTTCTGCCTGATGAAAAAGCAAATATTATAAAAGAGCTCAAAGGAACGGGTGCCGTTGCAATGGTTGGAGACGGAATAAACGACGCTCCTGCTCTCACAGTAGCAGACATTGGCATTGCCGTTGGTCGTGGTACAGACATTGCCATAGAATCGGCAGACATTGTTCTGATGAAAGACACCCTTTTAGATGTTTGTGCTGCAATACGCCTTAGCCGTTCCACATTGCGAAACATTTACGAAAATCTCTTCTGGGCGTTTATATACAATGTAATCGGTATTCCTATTGCGGCAGGTGTTCTGATTCCTTTCTTCGGGATTAAACTTAATCCTATGTTTGCCGCCGCTGCAATGAGTTTGTCAAGCTTTTTTGTAGTAACAAATGCATTACGGCTAAATTTTGCAAAAATATATTCAGCTAAAAAGGACAGGAAAATCAAAAAGGAGACTAAAACTATGGAAAAGGTAATAAAAGTTGATGGTATGATGTGTATGCATTGCGAAGCCCATGTAAAAAAAGCACTTGAAGAAATTGATGGTGTTATTGAGGCTCATGCAAGTCATGAAAACGGTACTGCTACCGTTAAATTAAGCAATGACGTTCCCTATGAAATTCTAAAAAAAGCGATTGAAGAGCAGGGATATACTGTAACCGATTAAGTGTTTGACATAACCACCTTAGTATGATATACTGTAAATATACGAGATATTTTTGATAAAAGAGGTATGAAATGATTATTAAGGAATCTGCTGAGAACTATCTTGAAGCAATTCTTATGCTAAAAAAGAAAAACGGATATGTTCGCAGTATTGATATTGCACACGAGCTTGGTTTTAGTAAAGCAAGTGTATCCGTTGCTATGAAAAACCTACGGGAAGAGGGTTATGTAACAACTGATTCCGACGGAGGTTTAGACCTTACAGAGAAAGGCTTAAAGATAGCAGAAAGTGTATATGACCGACACGATTTAATTGCCGAGGCATTAATTGCGTTAGGAGTTAACGAAAAAACGGCATACGAAGACAGTTGTAAAATTGAACATTGTCTTAGTCAGGAAAGCTTTGAAAAAATAAAAGCATACTTTGAAGAAGCAATAAAAAAATGAGCCAACATAGGCTCATTTTTTTATTCATTTGCAAGATATATTGTATAATATATGTCTTCCTGTATCTGTGAGCTAAGATAATATGACATAACATCGTTATATGTAGCATCTCTGTTATCTGTAAGGACAAGCATCTTATCCATAATTTCTGCATTGGGTAATGTGCCCTGCATATACTTACAGTATTTGAACTTGCTAAAATCTGCCTCAGGGTCATCTATTGCCTGAAATACTACCCAGTTATCGTCAATGCAGATTTCAATCTCACCCTCTGTTGTGCCAACCTGCCAACCGTTTGCGCCGTCAAAGTTGCAAATGCCATCCTCTGTGGGAATTATATCTGCCTCACCTGATTTTGTAAGGTTGCCGTCCATTACTCCGCAACGGGCTTCAACCTCACTGTCTCTGCCTGTGTCATAATATAATGTGCCGTTAACCTTCGCCATTCTGTACCCTTCTGTTATACTGTCAGGGTCATTTACTTTGTTGCCACATCCTGTTACAAGAGCAACAACAAGTACCATAGCCAACGTTAGTTTCCTTAGCATATTATCACTCCTTTTATAAGGTTTATAAAAGCCCCGAAAGTTCGGGGCTTTTAATATTAGCTTTAATTATAGCTCAGCTTTAAGGTTTGCTTCAAGCTTAGCAAGTTCGTCTGCCATCTCCTGAGGTAGAAGATCGCCAAACTGTTCAAAGTACTTCTTGATACCTGTCTCAGGATCCTCAACGTCCTTCATCCACTCATTAGCGTCGATTGTAAGTAGGTCTGCAAGAGCCTCCTTAGTCATATCAAGGTCTGTGATATCAATGTCATCCGCATTGGGAACATAACCGATTGCACATTCCTTAGCGCCAACCTTACCGTCGCAACGGTCAAGTATCCATAGAAGAACACGCATATTGTCGCCAAAGCCTGGCCATAGGAAGTTGCCCTCGTCGTCCTTTCTGAACCAGTTAACGTGGAAAATCTTGGG
>JAZQFP010000080.1:0-15558 GCA_045539555.1 Candidatus Ornithomonoglobus sp. | reverse complement strand
CATAGTCCTGACTTTTTATGTAATGACAATTATGAGCGGTATAATATTCATATTTGGTGTTATTGTTAACGGACTTTCATTTAATTTCTCGCCATTTTCATTGAGTATTTCAGTAATCATTTCATTCCTGACCACCTTGGGAGCTATGCCGCTTCTTCAAGCAGGAATAAGATATGAAGGGGCGGCGACGGCAGGTATAATTTCTGCGGGAGAGCCTATTACAACTACAATTTTAGGTGCGGTTTTCTTGGGAGAACACATTTCTATGGCGCAACTTCTTGGAAGTGTATTAATTATTATGGGAGTTCTTCTGGTACAGCAGGACAGCAAAAAGAAGTTAACCATTAATTAAAGCTGTTGCGATAGCATTTCCGATATATTCTGCGGATATTTCTGCCTCTGTTAAACTATTCCCGTTGCTTCCAACTTCTAATAGCAATGACCCCATTGTCATATGCATATTAAACCGTTCACGACGAAGATTAATCGGTCTCATTAAACCTGGATACAGATGTTGAGCGGCTTGTTGAACCTTACTTGCAAATTTAAGGTTTGAACGCCAATTATTATGTTCAAGTCCTAAACTGTCAGTGCCTAAAACAAGCATCACTTGTGCTGCGTTCTGTCCGTTAATTTCGGTACTGACTTTTAATCTGCTTCCATCAGGATAAATATAAGCGTCGCGATGAACATCGAGAACAACCTTTATTGATGGGTTGTTTTTGATGTTTTTTTCAATTGTCTTCATTGCTTTTGAATATGCAGTCTGATATGTAGGGTAGTCATGTATTGTTTTATCATGAATTGTACCTATTCCATGTTCCTCTAACGTATTAGCAATTATATCACCAATCTGGCACATATTATATGCCTCATTTGTTGTTCTTTCATTTTCACCACTCATTGCATCACCCTGATAACATTCTGTTGTATGGGTATGCACAATTAACACCTCGGGTTTGTTAAATTCAAGCTTAAAATCAAGATTTTCTTTGCATAATTCATTTAAGTCCACATCATAGTCTGTTGCATTATTTAATTTTAATTCTGTTACTGCAATTTCTTCTTTTAGTGGTAGTTTTTCTGTTTCAGGCTCAGGTGTTACGGTAATAGCAGGAGAGGGGGTAGGGGCATTGTCCATAGCCGATATTGAGGTGTTCATTATATCATTGGGGTTTGTTACATCAAAGCCTAAAATTTCCTCTGCTATGTCCACGGCAGTTTCCCTTAAATCATCATTTATTGTTCCTTTCTCAATAATTTCACTTGCATTATATGAAAAAACCTGTACGGGTTTCGACTTTGAAATCTTTAATAATATTACCACAAAAAAAACAGCAATTAAAATAAATGCTAATGTTTTATATAAAGTTTTCTTTGTTATAACGAATGTTCTAAAACTATTCATTGCACTTGTCCTTTCTTGTGGCTTGTACTCTATATTACGTTCAAAATATGAAGAATATACCACTATTAAAGGAAAATATGCTTGATTATTTGCCCTCAATGTAGTATAATAAAAGCATAATTTAGAAAGGCAAAAATAATTATGAGTGTTAATCTGAAACAGTCGGTTAAATGCCCTAAATGTTCACAAATGAATGACGTAACAGTGTGGAGCTCTATAACCGCAAAAGACAGTATAGATCTGAAAAATGACCTGCTTATGGGTAAAATAAATATGTTTCATTGTCCGTCTTGCGAGTTTACGGCTTTAATGCCTCATCCAATGCTCTACCATGACGAAGAAAAGAAGCTTATGATTTCATTTACTCCCACAGATGATGTTATTGCAAAAGAGAAAATGTATCAGGATATATGTGAAGCTTCAAAAGAAAGCGGAGAGCTTGATAACCTTGACGGATATAATTTAAGATTTATTACAGATTATAACGAATTGCTTGAAAAAATATTGATATTTGATAATCAGTTAAACGACAAAGCTATTGAAGTAATAAAACTTATGATCCTTTCACAGGATATCGAAAAGAGCGAACAAAGAAATTGTAGATTTGGCAAAGTATGTGATGACGGAATTGAATTTATGGTACATGATTTTATTGAAAATCAGATATTCACATCAACTGTACCTATGAGCTCTTATGAAACCGTATATAATAATTTATTGGAATCAGGTATGAAACCCTATTCTTTTGGATGGGAAATAGTAGATTCAACCTATGCTACAAGATTATTAAACGGCTTTAATAATAATTTTTAATGGGATGATAATATGAATGTAACCGCAAAAACAAAGAAATTAGGTGTAATAGGTGATCCTATTGATCATAGCTTTTCACCTAAGCTTCATAATTACATATCTCAAAACACGGGTAATGATTATATTTATTCCGCTTACCATGTTACCCCTGAAAATCTTCGGGATGCCATCAAAGGTATGAGAGCTCTTGATATACGGGGAATAAATGTAACTGCACCTCACAAATCAGAGGTGATTAAATACCTTGATTACGTTTCATCTGATGCAGAACAGGCAGGTTCTATTAATACAATTGTCAACGATAATGGAACATTAAAGGGATACAGTACTGACGGCGAGGGACTTTATCTATCTATGATTAAAGCAGGTATTTCCGTCAAAGACGCAAATATACTAATCATTGGTTGCGGCGGAGTAGTTAAGCCAATTACATTAAGGTTAATAAAAGAGAACCCTAAAAGTATCACTTTGGTCAACAGAACAAGAGAAAAAGCAGTTGTTGTAGCTGATGAAATCAGCTGTATTACGGGTTTTAAGATTGAGACCTCGGTTAATTTGAAAGAATATGATATAGTAATCAATACAACAACCGCAGGAATGGGCAAATTAAAGGATATTTATCCATGGGACAGTATTGATGAGATAAAAGATAAGGATATAATTTCATCAAAAACATCAGCGATAGACTTAATATATAATCCGCCCTGCACAAAGTTTTTGCAATTTTCAAAAGACAAGGGTGCAAAAACATTAAATGGCCTTGATATGTTAATACATCAGGGGGTAGTTGCATACGAGCTGTTTACAGGGACAAAGGTTACAGATGATTTAATTGAAGAGATCAGAAAAGAGGTATTCAAGGTATGAATATAGTACTGACTGGGTTTATGGCATCAGGAAAAACCGCTATATCAAAAGCATTAAATAAACTGCTTTCCAGTTATAACCTGGTTGATACAGATGCATTGATTGAAGATAGAATGAGTATGACAATCAATGATATATTCTCTAAATACGGCGAAAAGGAATTTCGAAAAATTGAACATGAAATTATTTGTGAGGTTGCGAAAACTGATAATACTATAATTTCAACAGGCGGTGGCGTTGTTCTTAACAAGAGTAATATTTATGAACTGCGAAAAAATGGAATAATCGTAAATCTTTCTCCTGATTTTGAGACAATTAAAGAACGGTTGGACAATGCCCGTGCCACAAGACCCTTATTAAAGGATAGCGATATAGACGAAATATATGAGAGGTATGTATCAAGATTACCTTTTTATGACGATTTCGACATAAAAATACAAGTTTCCAATAAACATAATCCTCAATATTTTGCAAAGAATATAATTAAAAACTTAGAACTCATTCAAAAATGAATGAGTTCTATTTGAATATTATATATGGAGAAGCAAATGGACAGAAAAGAACGAATTTTAGCCTTTATTAATGATGATACTTATGTACCGCTAAAAGCAGATGAGCTTATAGTGGTTCTTGACGTACCTAAAACTGACGTAGATGAATTTTATAGAATTATTAACGAGTTGTGCATAGAAGGCAAGATTTATTCCACTAAAAAAGGGAAATATCTCCCTTGCAACAAAGCAGATATTGTATCAGGTGTTTTATCCTGCAATGCAAACAAAGGCTTTGGTTTTGTGAAATTAACTGACGGGGACGAGGTATTTATTGATTCATCTAATTTGAATATGGCATATCACAATGATACAGTTCTTGTTAAAGTTAACAGGGAAACCTCTCGTAAAAATCATCGCGAAGGTGCTATTGTGCGTGTTCTAAAAAGAGGAAATGAGAGAATAGTAGGAGTTGTTCGGGGAATCAAGGGTAATAAATTTATGATTACTCCTGATAAAAGAGAATTTTTCTCGGAAATAGCTATTTCTCCTGATAGATTGAATGGTGCAAAAAAGAATGACCGTGTTCTTGTTTCTATTGACAGATATACAGAGAAAAATCTGCCCATAGGTACAGTTTTAACAGTTTTAGGCACAAAAGACAGTATTGGTAGTTGCCTTGATGGTTTACTTGCTGAAAAGGGGCTTTTTGACGATTTTTCTTATTTGGTAAAAAATGATGTAATGTCAATTCCTGATAGCGTTTCAAGTACAGACATTGACGGTCGTGAGGACCTCAGAGATGTAACCATAATTACAATCGACGGTGATGATTCGAGGGACTTTGATGATGCAGTTTCGTTAGAGGAGTTGCCAAATGGAAATATGCTTTTAGGTGTTCATATTGCCGATGTAACCCATTATGTCTCAGAGGGTACAGAACTTGATAAAGAAGCATTAAATCGAGCTACAAGCGTTTATTTTCCCCACAAGGTTATACCTATGCTTCCAAAAGAATTATCAAATGGAATATGCTCATTAAACCCTGATGTTGACAGGCTTACATTAAGTGTGTTTATGGAAATAGACAAAGACGGAAACATTCAATCGAACAGAATTGCAGAAACCGTTATTCATTCATCATATAGAATGACATATAATAATGTCAATAAAATATTTGAAGGAGACAAAGAGCTTTGCAAGAAATATTCAGCTATTGTTCCAATGTTAAATAATATGAACAAGCTATCAAAAATTCTTGCAGAAAAGAGAAAATCACGCGGTGCAATTGATTTTGATTTTCCTGAAACAAAGGTTATGTGTGATAGTGAAGCTAACCCCATTGAAATTGTATCCGTAGAAAGAGGCGATTCTCACAAACTAATTGAATCATTTATGTTGGCAGCCAATGAAACAATAGCACAGACTGCATTTTGGTCCGAGTTACCCTTTGTATATCGTGTTCATGAGTCGCCAAGTAACGAAAAACTAACTGAATTTAATGAATTCATTAAAAATTTTGGATATTCCATTAAAGGTAAGCTTGACAGCGAAACAATTCATCCAAAATCATTACAAAAAATTGCAGACGAGGTTAAGGGTACTGCGGAAGAATTTATGATTTCAAAAATGATGTTAAGGTCATTAATGAAAGCTTGTTACCGTGATACAAATGATGGACATTTTGGACTTGCAGCAAAGTTTTATTGCCATTTTACTTCTCCAATAAGAAGATATCCTGATTTAATAATTCACAGAGTTCTAAAAGAATTTATAAATGGAAAACTTACAGACGAGAGAAGAAAACATTACGAAAAAATAATGAAAAATGCAGCTGAAATTTCAACTGACAGGGAAATTGAAGCAGAGAAGGCCGAGAGGGATGCTGTAGATATGTTAAAAGCGGCATTTATGCGGGAATATATTGGTGAAAGCTTTGATGCAATAATCACGTCTGTAACATCCTTTGGTATGTTTGCAATGCTTGAAAACTCTTGTGAGGGACTCATAAGATATGAAACGATGAACGGTGATTATTTTGAATATGATGAAGCAAATCATATGGTAATGGGTAACCGTTCAAATAAAACATATAAAATTGGCGACAGTATCAGAATTACTGTTGTTGCGGCGGATATATTAACCAGAAGAATTGATTTTGTAAGGGAAGAGGATAATAATTTCCATACAGTGTCAAAGGTTATTCGTCGCACAAATCCTTATAAATCACCAAAGAAATTTTCGCCAAGAAAGAAATTCAAAAGGAGATAATATGAACGATAAGTTTGAAATTGTAGTTCCAACATTGCTTGGCCTTGAAGCGTTGGTATCAAAAGAGCTTTATCGGCTGGGATATGAAGCTAAAAAAACGGAAGATGGCAGGGTCATCTTTGACGGAGATTATGATGCTGTTTGCCGTGCGAATATGTGGTTACGCTGTGGAGAACGCGTTTTAATTAAAGTGGGCGACTTCAAGTGTGAAACCCCTGATGAACTATATGAGGGAGTCAAAGCATTGCCGTGGGAAAAATTCATATCAAAAAATGATGCTTTCCCTGTAAAGGGACATACAATCAGATCTATTCTTAACAGTGATCGTAATAGCCAGATTATGATAAAAAAAGCTATTGCCGACAGATTAGGGGAGAAGTATGGTATATCATGGATGCCAGAGGACGGCAGAACATACCAGATTCAATTTACAATTATAAATAATATCGCGACACTGATGATAGACACAACAGGTATTGCTTTGCACAAACGAGGATATAGAGCTCAGTCAAACCTTGCACCCCTCAGAGAAACTATTGCAGCTGCAATGGTAATGATAAGCTATTGGAAGTTTGAAGAGCCTTTATGGGATCCATTCTGCGGTTCAGGAACAATACCCATTGAGGCTGCAATGTTTAAGAGAAACATTGCTCCTGGGCTATTTAGAGAATTTGCATATAGCGACTTTAATCAGATTAGCAAATCAATGATTAAAGATTGCATTGATGAGGCGAGAGATGAAGAGCATAAAGATGTTCTTCTTGATATAACTGCAACAGACATTGACCCTTATGCAGTAGAATTAACAATAAACAACTCTAAAAAAGCAGGAGTTGATAATTTTATTAAGGTCAGACGAGAAAATGCAACAAAAATTTTCACAGAAAAACCTTGTGGTTCTATTATAACAAACCCGCCTTATGGTGAAAGACTTTCTGATTTGGATGAATGTAAAAAACTTTACAAAAGTATTTATAATAACTTTTCAAAGCTTGATAAATGGTCATATTACATCCTGACATCTCATGAAGAGTTTGAAAAAGAATTTGGCAAAAAAGCCGACAGGCGTCGAAAAATATATAACGGAATGTTAAGATGTTGGTTGTATCAGTATTATGGAAATAAACCTGACAAGAAAAAATCATCAAACAAGGCATAATACTTGATTTTTTACAGGCTTTATGGTAAAATCAAGTAAGAAAAAACCGCTGAAAGGAATCTACTATGAAGAAACAAACCAGATCTCAGGCACGAGAAGCAGTATTTACACAGGTATTTCAGTTTGCAACACAGAGAGATAATATGGAAGAGGCAAGAGAGATATTATTAAAGGAACTTCCTGAGTGTGAGCAAAATATCGGTTACATAACTGCGACCACAAACGGTATTCTTGAACATGAGGAAGAGATAATTGACCTTATAAATCAGAACTTGAAGGATGGTTGGACATTTAAGAGACTGTCAAAGGCAAGTCGTTCAATACTTAAACTTGCTATATATGAAATGAAATACTGTGATGACGTACCTCCGAAGGTTGCAATTAACGAAGCAGTAGAACTGGCAAAAAAATATTGCGATGAAAAAGAGCCCTCATTTATCAATGGAGTTCTTGGAAACGTATTAAAAAAACTATGATTGCCTTAGGTATTGATACAAGTAATTATACTACATCCTCGGCTACATTTGATGGTGATACTTACGTATTGTCAAGAAAGATTCTTGATGTAGGGGAAGGCAAGAGAGGAATAAGACAAAGCGACGGTGTTTTTATACATAACAAAGAACTTCCTCAGATTATTGCAAGTTCAACTAATAATAAACATATAGATGTAATTGGTGTCAGTACAAAACCACGAACCGTAGAAGGATCATATATGCCTGTTTTTACTGTTGGGCATGGCTATGCAAAAGCAATTTCATCAGTAACAGGTGTAAAGTTATATGAATTTTCTCACCAGGATGGCCATATTATGGCTGGAATTTACTCTTGTGGGGCATATTCTTTAATAAACGAGCCTTTTATTTCTGTTCATCTTTCAGGCGGTACAACAGAAATATTGACCTCAAATTATAACGGTTATAATTTTGACAATGAAATTATCGGCGGAACATTAGATATTAGCGTAGGACAGTTAATAGACAGAGTCGGCGTAAGCTTAGGAATTAAATTTCCGTGCGGTGTTGAGCTTGAAAAACTTGCACAAACAACAGATTCTTATATAAAATTACCAATGAGCATTAAAGATTCATATTTTAATCTTTCAGGCGTTGAAACCAAACTGCTTAAAGGTATAGACGAGAAGGACAATGTTGTTGCAAGAACAGTCTTAACATACATAAAAGACGTATTAGTGAAATCAATTAACAATGCAATAACAAACACAGGTATTAAGAATATATTACTTGTTGGCGGCGTTGCATCAAACCAGATTATAAGAAACGGTTTAGAAAACGAACTTAACGGAGAAGTATTTTTTGCTTCAAAGGAATTATCCAGCGATAATGCAGTAGGCATTGCCGTTCTTGCATATATGGCGGAGGAGAAAAATAATGGATGAACAAAGAATAATTGGTACTGTTTCAAGGGTTAACAATTATATAAAGCGTTTACTGGACAGCAAAAGTGTTCTCAATAATATTTGGGTTAAAGGTGAAATATCAAATTTCAAACGCCATTCATCTGGACATATTTATTTAACCCTAAAAGATGAGAGCAGTGTGTTAAAAGCTGTTATGTTCCGAGGGGCTGCACAAACGCTTGATTTTGACCCTGCCGATGGTACAATGGTAATTGCCCACGGAAAAATCTCTGTATATGAGTCAGGTGGCACATATCAGCTATATATAGAAGATATGGTGCGGGACGGTATAGGAGATTTATATAAGGAATTTGAAAGATTAAAAGCTCAACTTTCCGAAGAGGGCCTTTTTAATAACGAATTCAAGAAACCGATACCTAAATATCCAACAAGAATAGGTGTAGCAACTGCTCCAACAGGAGCAGCGGTACGGGATATAATTAATGTTATAACAAGACGATATCCTATGGCGGAGATTGTAATCTATCCAACTCTTGTTCAGGGTGTAGGGGCAAAAGAGAGTATTGTAGAAGCAATAGAATACTTTAATAATCACAATCTTGCAGATACATTAATCATAGGCCGCGGAGGCGGAAGCATTGAAGACTTATGGGCATTTAACGAAGAATGTGTCGCAAGAGCAATCTTTGCATCCCACATACCAGTTATTTCTGCGGTGGGACATGAAACTGATTTTACCATAGCAGACTTTGTAGCAGATTTCAGAGCACCCACGCCATCAGCTGCGGCAGAGGTAAGCGTACCTTCACAGGATGAATTACTACGATTGCTTACAATATATAAAACCCGTGCATTAACATCAGTTACTGCAAAGATTGAGGGTTATAAAACAACTCTGAAACGACTTGTTCCGAGAACTCCTGAGGATAAAATCAGAGACTTAGCTCAGAAACTTGATATGAGAATTCAGACTTTTGAAAGCAATTATAAAGAGATTATAAATAATAAAATACGTGCATTTACACAAATTACTGCAAAACTTGATACTTTAAGCCCCTTAAAGACTCTGTTACGCGGATATTCTATTGCAACAGATATAGATGGCAGAGTATTAAAAGATGCAGAAGACTTTAATAGTAATGATGAATTTAAGTTAAAGCTCCATAACGGAGATGTGAACTGTTTAGTTAAATAAGGAGATTAATAATGGCAGTTAAAACTTTTGAAGATTCAATGAATGAATTGGAGACTATTGTAACACAGTTAGAAACAGGAGATATTACTCTTGATGATTCTCTTAAATTATTTGAGGAAGGTATTAAACTGGCTAAAACCTGCCAGAATAAATTAGAGGAAGCAGAAAAGAAAGTTAAAATACTAACTAAAACAAGTAACGGAGAAATGTCTCTTGAAGACTTTGGTGAAATAGAATGAAAAAACGGTTAGAAGAAAGAATAAAACTAATTGATTCTTCACTTGATTCCTTTGTTCCCGTTGTAGATAATCTTCAATCAGAAATCTATGAAGCAATGAGATATAGTCTTATGGCAGGTGGCAAAAGGCTACGACCAATTCTGATGCTTGAAGTTGCAAAACTTTTTGGTAAAGATTGGGAAGATGTAAAAGAATTTGCATGTGCTCTTGAAATGATACACACATATTCTCTTATTCATGATGATTTACCTGCAATGGATAATGATGATTTACGTCGTGGTATGCCTACAAATCATATAAAGTTTGGCGAAAGTACTGCTATTCTTGCGGGAGATGCACTACTGAATAAAGCATTTGAAGTTGCTTTATCTGCGACCCAATTAGATAGTGATATTTTAATTAAAGCGATGCAAGTACTATCCAATTCAAGCGGAACAGAGGGAATGATAGGTGGACAGGTGGTCGACATTGCATCAGAGGGAAAAAGCATTTCAATTGATACGTTAAAGTACATACATTCTCTGAAAACTGGTGCAATTATAAGATCTGCATGTGTTATAGGTGCAATAATTTCAGGTGCAGATGAAAGCCAGATAAATGCAATAGATGAGTATGCCATAAATCTTGGTATTGCTTTCCAGATTAGAGACGACATTCTTGATGTAACTGGTACAGCAGAAGAATTAGGCAAACCTATCGGCTCCGATATAGATCTTAACAAGAGTACATATGTATCTTTATGTGGTATAGAGAAATCTGTTGAATTAGTTAATGAATATTCTGATAAAGCAAAAGATGCGCTTGAAATCTTTGGCGATAAGTCAGCTTTCTTAATAGAATTCACCGATTATCTTATTAATAGAAACAACTAAGAGGTTATAATGAACAGTATTCTTGATATGTTCTCAAACAGAATATTACAAACGGCAGTATTTTCATGGTTTATTGCACAGACAATTAAGGTAATTCACACATTATTCAGAGATAGAAAAATAGATTTTACCCGAATGTTTGGTTCAGGCGGTATGCCAAGCTCACACGCATCTTTTACTGTTTCATTAGCAGTTGCTATTGGTTTTGAAATGGGATTTGCGGGTTTTGAATTTGCATTAGCGACTGCATTTTCCATTGTTGTTATGTATGATGCAACAGGAGTGAGAAGAAGTGCAGGGGAACAGGCTGCAATATTAAATAAGATTGTAGAACGATTTGGAAAAGAAGCATTAGAGGATACAGGTAAGAAATTAAAAGAACTGTTAGGGCATACACCGACACAAGTACTTGCAGGAGCGATTTTAGGCATTTTTATTGCAATTATTCGCCATATTTAGCCTCAAAATCTCTTGACAAAGAATACTGTGAGTGATATAATTAGATTATAATTTTAAGGCTATGAAAAAGACAGTAGTTGTTACAAAGTCTTATATAGAGAGGGAATGTCGTGGCTGGGAGCATTCCTATAAGATGTAGCAATGAACACCACTTTTGAGCCGTGGCAGAAAAGGTTAAAACCTTAGTAAATCCACCGCGAGTCTGCGTTAACGACTAAATTGAGAGACGGCATAATGCCGTAATCAGGATGGAACCGTGTAATTTGCACTCCTGAGTAAATACTTTGTATTTGCTTGGGAGTTTTTCTTTTGCAAATACGAAAACAACAGAAAGGAAGAATAAAAATGACAGTAGAATTAAATGAACTACAAACACTTCGCCATTCGGCATCACACATCCTTGCTCAAGCTGTAAAGCGTTTATTTCCGGAGGTTAAACTTGCTATCGGCCCTGCGATTGATAACGGCTTTTACTATGATTTTGATGTAGAAACACCGTTCTCACAGGAGGATCTTGATAATCTTGAAGCAGAGATGAAGAAGATTGTAAAAGAAAATCTTAAAATTGAGCGATTTGAGTTACCAAGAGCCGAGGCACTTGAATTAATGAAAGACGAACCCTATAAGGTTGAATTAATTAATGAACTACCAGAAGGGGAGACCATCTCATTTTACAAACAAGGTGAGTTTACAGACCTTTGTGCAGGTCCTCATGTAAATTACACATCAAAAGTTAAGGCATTCAAGCTATTATCTGCAACGGGCGCATATTGGCGTGGTGATGAGCATAATAAAATGCTTACAAGAATTTATGGTACTGCATTCAAAACAAAGGATGAACTTGCTGAGCATTTAGAACAACTTGAAGAGGCAAAGAAGCGCGATCATAACAAATTGGGCCGTGATCTTGAACTATTTACAACAGTAGATTATATCGGCCAGGGACTTCCTATAATTCTACCTAAGGGTGCAAGAATAATTCAACTATTACAACGTTGGGTAGAAGACGAGGAGCAGAAGCGTGGTTGGTTGCTTACAAAGACACCTTTAATGGCTAAAAGTGATTTATATAAAATTTCAGGACACTGGGGCCATTATAAAGATGGAATGTTTGTTTTAGGTGATGAAGAAAAAGATAAAGAAGTATTTGCCCTAAGACCTATGACATGTCCTTTCCAGTATCAGGCATTTCTAAACCGCGGTCGTTCATATCGCGATCTTCCTATGCGTCTGAATGAAACTTCAACATTGTTCAGAAACGAGGCTTCGGGCGAAATGCATGGTCTGATTCGCGTTCGTCAGTTTACTATTTCAGAGGGTCATTTAATGTGTACTCCCGAGCAGTTAGAGGACGAATTCAGAGGATGTTTGGAGCTTACACGCTATATGCTTGATACACTTGGCTTACTTGAAGATGTAACATATCGATTCTCACAATGGGATCCTGACAATCGTGAAAAATACATCGGCACAGAGGAGCAATGGGATGAAGCACAGTCAAAGATGAAGACAATTCTTGACGACCTTGGTATCGATTATAAAATCGGTATAGGTGAGGCTGCATTCTATGGTCCTAAACTTGATATCCAGATTAAAAACGTTCATGGTAAGGAAGATACATTAGTAACTATTCAGATTGACCAGATGCTTGCAGAAAAGTTTGGTATGGAATACGTTGACCGTGATGGGCAGAAAAAGAACCCGTATATTATTCATAGAACATCAATTGGTTGCTATGAGCGTACATTAGCATTGCTAATTGAAAAATATGCAGGTGCTTTCCCGACATGGCTTGCACCTACTCAGGTTAAAATTCTTCCTATTGCTGACCGTCATCTTGATTTTGCGTATGAAGTTAAGAAAAAGCTTGAAGCAAAGGGTATTTTAAGAGTCGAGATTGATGACAGATCAGAAAAGCTTGGCTTTAAGCTACGTGAGGCCCAACTTGAAAAATCACCATATATGGTAGTTATTGGCGACAAGGATGTAGAAGCTAATGCTGTATCCGTTCGTTCTCGTAAAGCAGGAGATATGGGCAGTATGGATGTTGATGCATTTGTTGATATGATAGTTGATGAGGTAGAAAACAAAAAGAGATAACTCACATAACCTTACTCTAAGGCATAATATATGCTGGGGGTGAGGCACATGAGGGTAGGGTATAGGAGAAAACACACAGCAGCGGTAATTATAATATCGTTGCTATGTGTTCTCATATTAGTTTTAATATTATTACATATTTTTTTGAAACGTGCCGAACCAGCTTTTGTAGCACAAACCTCAAATTATTCTAACACGGCATTTACTGATCTTGTTAACAAATCTATTATAAAAATAGCTGAGACAGAAGAGTTTAAGGACTTCTTTGAAATCATTTCAAAAGATGGAACAACTACAATAGAGGCAGATACATATAAGATTAATACAATTACATCAAAATTAATGATTGAGGTTCAGAACACATTAAATAATGACTATCCGGCAAAACTATATATACCATTAGGCAGTCTTACAAATTATTATCTTTTATCTTCGGTAGGTCCTTTAATACCAGTTACTATTATACCAATAAGCGTCGTAACATGCGATATGGAGGAGACCTTTGAATCCGCGGGTATTAATCAGGTTTTACATAAAATTCAAGTAAGAATTGGTGTAAATATGCATTACCGCGGATATACATTAGATGAAAGAGAACACATCGAAACAGTTGTTCCAATAGCTGAAACCATAATCTCAGGAAAAGTGCCTCAATACTATGGAAGTGGCCTGATAAAAACAATAGATTAACATAATATTCTTATGTTAACAAATAAATATGGAGGATATTATGGAAGAGAAAAAGGCGAGAATAGAGTATCTTACAGATGCCTTAAATTACCATAATAAAAAATACTATATTGATGACTCCCCAGAGATTTCTGACTTTGAGTTTGATGCCTTATTAGTTGAATTAGAGAAGTTAGAAGAGGAGTTCCCACAGTTTAAGCTGCCAAATTCACCAACAATGCGTGTTGGAGGCGAAGCTGCATCAACCTTTGCAGAGATTAAACATGATGTGCCTATGCAAAGTCTTCAAAAAGCATTTTCTAAACAGGAAATCGTTGATTTTGACAGGCGTGTGAGAGAAGTAATTGATAACCCACAATACGTTGTTGAACACAAAATTGATGGTTTGTCGGTTTCAATCGAATACATTGACGGCAATTTTTATAGAGCATCAACAAGAGGTGATGGTGTAACAGGCGAAGATATATCTGAAAATGTGAAAACAATTCGAACTGTACCTCTTAAATTAAAAGATAAGATACCTTATTTAGAGGTTCGTGGCGAAGTTTTTATGCCTAATGAAACCTTTATAAAATTAAATGATGAATTAGAAAACACAGAACAACCATTATTTGCAAACCCGAGAAATGCCGCTGCGGGTTCACTCAGGCAACTCGATTCAAAGATAACTGCCAAACGCGGCCTTGATATTTTTGTATTTAACATTCAGCAGATAGATGGATATACTATAAATAGCCATATTGATGGGCTCAGATTTCTTAAAGAGCAAGGTTTTAAGACAATCTTAAATGACGATATTTATTTAAGCATAGATGAAGTAATAAGTGAAATTGATAAAATCGGCGACGAAAGAGACTCATTGAGTTTTGGAATTGACGGTGCAGTAGTAAAGGTAAATGACTTTAATCAGAGAGATAATCTGGGTGTTACTGCAAAATTTCCGCGTTGGGCTATTGCTTATAAATATCCAGCAGAAAAACAAACTACTAAAATAAGGGATATTATAATTCAGGTTGGCAGAACGGGTGTTTTAACCCCTCTTGCTATCCTTGATACAGTAAGAATTGCAGGTTCTAACGTATCTCGTGCTACACTACACAACATTGATTATATTAATGAAAAAGATATTCGCATTAATGATACTGTTGTTGTGGAAAAAGCGGGAGATATAATTCCTGCCGTAGTAGAGGTTATTACTGAGGAAAGAACAGGGAAAGAAACAATCTTTAATATGCCCGAAAAATGTCCTGAATGTGGCTCAGAAGTTGTTCGTGAGGTAGGGGAGGCAGCGTACCGCTGCACAGGAATTAGCTGCCCTGCTCAGAGATTGAGGAACATTATACATTTTGTATCTCGTAATGCAATGGATATTGATGGTTTAGGTCCGTCAAATATAGAAAAACTTGTAGATAATAATTTAATAAAAGATGCAAGTGATTTGTATTATTTAGATTTTGAAAAAGCCTCCGAATTACGTGGTTTTGGTGCAAAATGGGCAGAAAATCTTAAAAATTCAATTGAAAAATCAAAGACAAATCAACTATACAGATTAGTTTTTGGTCTTGGAATTCGTCATATTGGCGAAAAAGCCGCTAAAAACATATCTGCAAAAT
>JAZQFP010000079.1:0-9899 GCA_045539555.1 Candidatus Ornithomonoglobus sp. | reverse complement strand
ACTTTTGAAACATTTATTCTGTCTTTTTCTATTTCTTCTACGTCAATTCCCGTAAGTCTTGACATTTCCATTGCATGAGGTGTAAATACAAGCTCACACGTACATTCTTTCAGCATGTCCATATCCTGAGATATTGCATACAACGCATCTGCATCAACAATGACAGGAACAGTGCTTCTTCTTAAAACCTCTTTTACAATCTCACTTATATCTCTGCCACGACCTAACCCTGGGCCAATAAGTACCGCATCCGCTTCATTTACTTTTTTAAGCAAGTTTGAAATGCAGTTATAGGAAAGACATCCGTCAACATCATCAAGAGGCATTGTCATAACCTCAGTTGTCTTGCATTCAAGTGCATTATTGATACATTCAGGACATGCAATAGTAACAAGACCTGCACCGCTTTTAAGAGCAGCCTCTCCCGAAAGATAAGCCGCACCACTCATACCCTTTGACCCTGCTATAATTAATAGCTTACCGTAGTCGCTTTTATGGGAATTGTCTTTTCTCTCTTTTATTATCCCTTTTACAAACTCAGAGTCAGTTACATTTATTTCTATCCCCTGACCGTCAATTACGCTTTGAGGAATAGAAATAGGAGCAACTGTTATATCTCCTGTATAATCAGCCCCAGGGTATAAAAACATTCCTCTCTTATATGCGCCGAAAGTAACAGTCTTTGTTGCTTTAACAGCAATGGATAAAATCTCTCCCGTATCACTGTTTATTCCGCTGGGAACATCAACAGAAAGAACATACTTGCCACTTTCATTTATAACCTTTATAACATCATATAGAAAACCTGTAATTTCGCCTTTTGCACCTGTGCCTAAAACAGCATCAATTACAACATCACAACCGTAAATTGCATGGGTAAAGTCATCAACGTTTACCATTTCTTCCATAGGAATATCCATAGCCTCGGCAATATCATAGTTGATTTTAGCATCCCCTGAATACTCACTGCCTGAAACTAACAAAATTTCTACTTTTGCGCCGAAATTATATAAATGTCTGGCAATAGCTAAGCCGTCTCCGCCGTTATTTCCTTTGCCACATACAACGCAAAAAGATTTGTTATCAATGGAAGAATCTGTTTTAAGCGCTTCTACACATGACAACGCCGCATTTTCCATTAACACAATTCCTGGAATCTGATATGAATCAATGGTAATTCTGTCAATGTTTCGCATCTCTTGTGCTAAACATACTTTATGCATACAATCACCTCTCGGTTAAATGTTCTCTTTCTTTACCGCCTTAGGATTAAACTTCCATAATGCCTCTACCATTCTTGCAGTAGGCTGGAATAAAATCACACATCTTTCTCCATCTGCCATGCAATCAATGTAATATGTGTCCATATTCTTATTAAGTGGACTGTAATCATATATCTTAACTTTTGACGGAAACTGTCCGCTGCTAAAAGTTGTATCATCAACTTTTGCCATTACCGTAGCATTTTTTATATCAACAGAAATTAACCTTTTTCTTGTCTTTTTTGCAATAATTTTATCAATATCAAGATTATTATTAATCACAATATATTCGTACTCTACACTCTTAGAGTTCAAAATATAATATACTCCGTACCATACACCTGCTATTGCCAAAGGTCCAAGGCTCAACACAAACTGTGTTGCCATATTGTTTGCAAGTGCCATATATATCATAAGCCATATAATAAGACCCGTTACCAACACACCCGACAATATAGCCGATACAAAGAATATCCAGTCATTTTTATCCTTGTTTTTGGGCATTAATTCTTCGATATATTCGTCCATTATTCTTTATCCTCGTTATCCATTATTTCCTTTAACTTGTCATATAGTGCTTTTAGTGCTCTGCCCCTGTGAGAAACGCTGTTTTTCTCTTCAAGGGTAGCCATTGCAAATGACTTTTTAAGTTCATCACTGTAAAATATCGGGTCGTATCCGAAACCGTTCTCTCCCTCAGGTGATTCTAATATCTTACCATGAACCTCACCGCTTGTGGCAATCTCTGTTCCGTCGGGAAAAATAAATACCATACTTGTAACAAACTTTGCACGTCTGTCTGTCTTATGCTCCATTTCGCCCAAAAGCTTAATAATCTTATGCATATCTGATGCACCCTCTCCTGCATATCGGGCACTCATTACTCCCGGTCTGCCGTCAAGAGCATCAACGCATAGTCCTGAATCATCTGCCAGAACATAATCATCACAGATAAGAGAAACTGCTTTTGCTTTTAATCTTGCATTTTTCTCAAAGGTATCTCCTGTTTCTTCAACATCTATGTCTATACCTGCCTCTGTCTGTGAAATAACTTCAAATCCAAGAGGTGAAAAGATTTCACTGATTTCTTTGATTTTATTGGAATTTTTAGTTGCAACTACAATTTTCATAGCAATCTCCTCTATAAAGGGCAAAATTACCCTCTGACCTGCCCATTTCCATTAATGACAAACTTGACGGATGTAAGCGCTTCGAGCCCCATAGGGCCTCTTGCGTGCATTTTTTGAGTGCTTATGCCTATCTCTGCACCATAGCCGAATTCAAAGCCGTCTGTAAACCTTGTTGATGCATTTACATATACTGCCGCAGCATCAACTTCATTTAGAAACTTCTCTGCCGAGGCAGAATCTTTTGTAATAATTGCTTCTGAGTGTTTTGTGTTATATTTATTTATATGCGAAATCGCATCATCAAGAGAATTTACCACTTTGACCGCAAGAATATAATCATTATACTCTGTAAAATAGTCCTCTTCTGTCGCATCAATTACATTTTGGGAATATATTTTCTTTGATGCTTTATCACAGCGAATTTCCACATTCTTATCCTGTAATTTAGCAAAAATCTGCGGAATAAAAATCTCTGCAATGTCTTTATGAATAAGCAACGTCTCTGCTGCATTACATACTGAGGGACGCTGTACTTTGGCATTCATAACAATCTTCTCTGCCATATCAAGGTCAGCATCTTTATCAACATATACATGGCAGTTACCTGCCGCCGTCTCAACAACAGGAACTGTTGCATTATCAACAACACTCTTTATAAGGCCTTTTCCGCCACGGGGTATTAACATATCAATATACCCATTCATTTTCATAAGCTGGGTTGCAGTCTCCCTTGTTGTGTCTTCAATAACATTCAATGTTCCCTCAGGAATTCCACATTTATAAGCTGCATCCTGCATTATCTTCATTATTGCCTTATTTGAATTAATCGCCTCACTGCCACCGCGTAAAATACACGCATTAGATGTTTTTAAGCACAATACCGCTGCATCAACAGTAACATTTGGTCTTGCTTCATATATTATGCCAATAACACCCATGGGTACACGCTTTTTCCCAATTATGAGGCCATTAGGTCTATCCCATTGAGATATAATCTCTCCAATAGGGTCATTAAGTTCGCAAACCTCAATTACGCCCTTAGCTATTCCCTCTATTCTTTCATAAGTAAGAGTAAGACGGTCAATCATAGCCTCTCTTGTACCGTTAGCTCTTGCATTTTCTATATCAATTCTGTTTGCTTCTATTATTTCGCTGCTACGGTCAACTAATGCTTGGGCAATAGCTTTTAGTGCTTCATTCTTTGTTTCAGAGGAAACTTTTATAATCTCCTGTGATGCTTTTTTTGCCAACTCGCATTTTACAAGCAATTCATTCATGATTTTTCACTTCCTTAATATGCTTACATAGAGTAATTATACCATATAGCATATTAAAAAGCAATAAAAAACACGTATTTTTTCAATTAAATGAATTCCCTTGATTTTTATTCTTTGGTATAGTATAATAATACCATAATGTATAATAATGAGAGGTTTACACAATGAAAAAAATTGCTAAATTTGAAAAGGTAAGTTTTGAGAACTTCAAAGCAGCATTTGAAAGTGATTTCCCCAACGGTGGCGATTCCAAAAAGGTCTACGACAACATCAAACTTCCCCGCCGTGCTACAACAGGTTCTGCCGGATATGATATTTTTGCTCCTTGCGATATTTCACTTGCACCAGGCGAAACAGTTAAAATTCCCACAGGAATCCGTGTTTGGATAGAGGATGGCTGGGTGCTTAAAATTTATCCAAGAAGCGGTCTTGGCTTTAAGTTCAGACTTCAACTCAACAACACTGTTGGTATCATTGACAGCGATTACTATAACAGTGATAATGAGGGCCACATCTTCTGCAGAATTACTAATGACTCAAATGAGGGCAAGACTGTAACTATAAAATCAGGAGACGGTTTTTCTCAGGGTATATTTGTTGAATACGGCATTACTCTTGACGATGATGCGGATGGTATCAGAAACGGTGGGTTTGGTTCAACAACAAAATAAGCAGTTATGGTGCAGATTATTGCACCATAATTTTTTTTGAAAAAAAGTGTTGACAAATAAAAACAGGTGTGCTATAATGACTATTGTTGTTAAGGCAACTCAATATGCGGGAGTGGCTCAGTGGTAGAGCGTCACCTTGCCAAGGTGAACGTCGCGAGTTCGAATCTCGTCTTCCGCTCCATATTAAACCCACTCAAAAGAGTGGGTATTTTTTTACTTGATTTAAGGAGATATTACTTATGAATATACCTAATGACCCTGCCATTTTAGTAAGCTTTCTTAATACAAAGCTTCGAGATTATTATTCATCACTCACCGACCTTTGCAATGATATGGAACTAAATCAGGACAGTATAATTGAAAAATGCAGTTTAATTGGTTATCGATATGACAAGGACCGTAACCAGTTTATATAAGGAGTCAAAATATGATTGAAACAGAACTAAAAGCTATGCTTTCCTATGAACAATATAAAACATTAATTAACATATTTTCATGGGACTCCGTAGTTTCTCAGACAAATCACTATTATACCGATAAATCAGGGGAATTAAAAAAACACGGAATAACCTTCCGCGTCCGCACTATTGATGATAAAAGTGTTATCCAGGTAAAAAAGCACACTAACTCAAACAGCCCTTTACAAATCTGCGAAGAAAGTGAATTTCAAATAAACAGTATCCCACAGAATTTCTCCGCAACCGAAATTAAGGAAATGACAGGAATTGAGGTTTCAACCTCATACATAGGAGACCTTACAACTCTTAGGAATTCCTGTATGTACTGCAACGGCGTGGAAGTTTGCCTTGATAAAAACGATTATCTTGACACCACCGATTATGAAATTGAAATTGAATATACTTCACCTGTCCCCGAAGAACTTCTAAATAAACTTGCAGAGACTGGTGTTGTATTCAACGCGCCTTCACGGGGTAAATTTTCAAGATTTATGACACGATTATTAAATATTATATAAAAAACGACCGTTTATAACGGTCGTTTTTTATAGTTCAGTTTTTGATGTGTTGTTTTCCTCATATTCATAAAGTTTTTCCATTACTCTCATAAACGGCGGAAATGCAGCCACTTCCCTTTGCAGAGTTTCCTCAGCATACTCAGGAAATGAATTTCTGTTCAATACTATTTTTCCACCGTCTGTACGCCTTGTAAGTCTGTCCATATTATACCTCCGTTCACATTTTTCCATTACTATCAATATATTCTCAATTCCTTAATTTATTCCATTTTATCACAAAATAAATTTAATTCAACAAAATACATCAATAGTTAACAAAATGTTTACTCATTGGTAAAAACTGCACCTTATCGGCATACAAACACAAGTCTTTCTGTTTGATCATGAGGAGCATCGAATGTTAATTCATTATAGACATTTATATCTGTAAAACCCGCTTTTTTAAGCATTGTTTTCATTTCTTTAATACTCCACCCTCTTTGTAGATGTCTCTCTTCAAAACGTCTGTACTTCTCTCCATCACGGACGAAAAAATTAAGAAGCATATCTGACAGGTTGTACTTTTCAATAAACCTGTTCTCCCATGAATAGAAAACATCATACTCCGAGTGAATGAAAGTTTCATTGCCTATTATTTCCCTCAACTTATACTGTGAACTTATGTCAAATATGAATACACCATTTTCATTAAGATGTTCTTTTACAGTTTTGAATGTGTTAATAACACCCTTAGGAGTTATAAGGTAATTCAGCCCGTCTATCATACATAAAAATGCATCATAAGTATCTTTCAAATCCAGCTTTGACATATCTGAACAAATATACGAGACACCCTCCGTCTTTGAATCAGCTACACTAAGCATTTGAGAGCTTATATCAACACCTGTCATCTTATAACCACGTTCACTCAGGCGTGAGGTTATATTTCCTGTGCCACATGCAAGTTCACAAAGTGTATCGGGCGATACACCGTGTGAATCAAACATATTTTCAATATAATCACACCAGGCATCATAGTCAATATCCTGATGCATAAGCCTATCATATATATAGGCAAAATCTTGATACTGTATCATTATCTTAACTCCGCAGCCAATTCGTTTGAAAGAGCTTTTACAATCTTTGAATGTAGGTTGTCAGCTTCTTCACCTGTTAAACTTCTGTCAGGAGCCTTAAACTCTGCCTTATACATTACACTCTTCTTATCCTCGGGAATCTGTGAGCCTGTATAAACATCATTTAAGTCAAGCTTTGTAAGTAGCTTTCCACCTGCTTTTCTAATTACCTTTTCAATATCTGCAACGGGAGTCATTCTGTCAACAACTATTGAGAAATCTCGTGTTACTGCGGGATATTTTGTAAGAGGTGTGTACTTAACATTACGGTTAGTAGCATTAAATATAACTGCAAAATCAAGCTCTGCCATATATGCTCTTGTACCAATCTCAAAGTTACGCAATACAGCGGGATGTACTTCTCCTATTACACCCATTAAGCTGCCGTCAACTGTGATTTTTGCACTTCTGCCTGGATGATATACAGGGTTATCCTCCACTCTTTCGTACTCCACATTTGTAATGTGAAGCTGTGCAAACATCTCTTCACACACACCCTTAATATCATAGAAATCACACTCGCCGTACATTCCAAGCATCAATGTTCTTGGTTCGTCAGGCAGTTTTCCCTTTTCTGTGGGAATATAAACACGGCCAAGCTCAAACAACTTTGCAGTCTTTGTGCGGTAATTATAGTTTCTTGATAAAGTTTCAAGCATACTACCAGCCATTGTTGTTCTCATAACAGATGTGTCCTCACCTAAGGGGTTTGAAATCTTAACCTGATTTCTTAAAGGTGATTCCTTTGACACATTTAACTTGTCAAGCATCTGCGGACTCTGGAAATTATATGTGTATATTTCATACATTCCCTGTGATGTTAATATATCAGAAATTTGTCTTTCAAGCTTTTGCTCAGGTGTATGAATACCGCAAGTTGTTGCACCTGTCATTAATGTTGTCGGAATTAAATCATATCCATAGAAACGCGCAACTTCCTCTGCAATATCTGCCTCTGCTAAAAGATCAGGTCTCCATGAGGGCGGATATAACATCATCTTATCAGTATCAACCTCAATACCAAGACGAGCAAAAATATCCAACATATCCTCCTTAGAAACATCTGTTCCTAAGAATGAATTGATTTTCTCAGGTCTCCAAGAGATAGAAACACTATTCTCAACATTACCCATACAATCAATCATACCTGTAACAACTTCACCGCATCCAAGCTCTTCAACAAGCTGACATGCGCGTTCTATTGCTGGTACTGTATTGTGATAATCAAGACCCTTTTCATATCTTGATGACGCCTCTGTTCTAAGACCTACTCTCTGTGCAGTTAAACGAACAGATGCTGCATCAAACATCGCTGATTCAAATACAACAGTTGTTGTATCCTGTTTAATTTCTGAGTTGAAGCCTCCCATAACACCTGCAATTGCAATAGCGCGGTCATTGTCGGCAATTACCAAATCATCTGTAATAAGTGTTCTATCCTGCTCATCAAGAGTCTTAATTGTTTCACCCTCTGTTGCACGGCGAACTGTAATCTTGCCACCTGCAATATCACGAATATCAAATGCGTGCATAGGCTGACCATATTCAAGAAGAATATAGTTAGTAATATCAACAATGTTATTGATAGCTCTTACACCACACGCTTCAAGACGCTCACGCATCCATTTGGGCGATGGCTCAATTTTAACATTCTTAACTGCTCTTGCACAGTAACGCTTACATTTATCCTTGTCTGCAATCTCAACTGAAAGCATTTCATTTATGTCCCCGCCAGCTTCTGTAAATGTAGGCGCGGGGACATTAAAATCTTTCTTGAATGTTGCAGCAGTTTCCCTTGCTAAGCCAATGATTGAAAAACAATCGGGGCGATTTGATGTAATCTCAAACTCAACTACATTTTCATTAAGGCCAAACAGGTCCTTAACATCACTTCCTATTTCTGCTTCATCAGGCAAAACCAAGATTCCGTACTCAGGCTCGTAACCCAATCTTGACGCCTCAATACCAAGCTCCTCATGAGAACAAATCATTCCGTTTGACATTACGCCACGAAGCTTACCCTTTTTGATTTTAATATCACCAGGTAAAGTTGAACCATTCAAAGCAACTGGAACTTTCTGACCTGCCTTAACATTGGGTGCACCGCATACTATCTGAATAGGTTCACCCTCTCCAACGTCTACCATACATACATGTAAATGGTCGCTATCGGGATGGTCCTCACATGATAAAACTTTACCTACAACCACTTTATCAATGTCTTTGCCAAGGTTTTCAACGCCCTCAACCTTAGAGCCTGACATTGTCATTTTATCTGCATATTCTTTTGGTGTTACACCTGTAATATCCGTGTAATCACCAAGCCAACTCATTGGTAAATTCATATTACATTCCCTCCTTTAGATTTAGAACTGCTCCAAGAATCGCATATCGTTTTCAAAGAATAAACGAAGGTCGTTTATACTAAACTTACCCATAGCTATTCTTTCAAGACCGATACCAAATGCGAAGCCTGTATATTCCTCAGGGTCAATTCCACAGTTTTCCAAAACCTTAGGATGTACCATACCACAACCAAGAATTTCTATCCAACCCTCACCCTTACATACGCTACAACCTTTACCTCCGCAGTTAAAACAACTGTAATCCATTTCTGCTGACGGCTCTGTAAATGGGAAATGGTGTGGTCTGAAACGAACTCTTGTCTCCTCACCGTAAAGTTCTTTTACAAATCTTTCAAGTGTACCTTTAAGGTCTGCCATTGTTATGTTTTTATCAACAACAAGTCCCTCTATCTGATGGAACACGGGTGAATGTGTTGCATCCTGTGTATCACTTCTGTAAACTCTGCCAGGTGCAATGATTCTTATTGGCGGCTTTGTCTTTTCCATTACACGCACCTGCATAGGTGATGTCTGTGTTCTTAAAACAATATTATCCTCAATATAGAATGTATCCTGAGTATCACGGGCAGGGTGATTTTTAGGAATATTCAATGCCTCAAAGTTATAATAATCATACTCAACCTCAGGGCCTTCTGCAACTGAGAAACCCATGCCCATAAATATCTCTTTAAGAGAATTCATAACCTGTGTCATAGGATGTAATTTTCCTGCATCACTACGTTTACCAGGCATTGTAATATCAATTACTTCCTCTTTAAGCTTTGCTGCCTCTTGTGCACTTTCTAATGCAGTCTTCTTCTCGTCAATCTCTTTTTCAAGATTTTGACGAATTTCATTTGCAAGAGCACCAATTACGGGACGCTCTTCCGGTGTCAACTTACCCATACCTTTAAGTACCGCAGTAAGTTCACCTTTTTTACCCATATACTGAATTCTGATTTCTTCAAGAGCTTCAAGGGTATCTGCACTTTTTAATCTTTCCTCTACTGAGGCTTTGATTGATTGTAACTGTTCTTTCATTTCAATTTTCCTTTCTTTTATTTTCGGGACAAAATAAAAAACTCCGCCCCACAATGGGACGAAGTATAATAATCTCCGCGGT
>JAZQFP010000078.1:0-6986 GCA_045539555.1 Candidatus Ornithomonoglobus sp. | reverse complement strand
GTTTTTATATATGCTGATATGGGCTTCCGAATTAAGCGTGATATGGATGTGTTTGAGATTAATGAAAAACAGGCAAAAGAGGAAGTAACGAAGTCAGATAAACAGCGTAAGACATATTATAGCTATTATTCTAATCGCGACTGGGGTAAAATGTCAAACTATGATATATGCATAAATACGAGCAAATTTGGCATTGAGGGCAGTGCTGATGTAATCGTAAATCATATTAGGAGTTTAGAGAAATGATTGAATACATAAAATCGGTTTTTATGGGTATTATTGAGGGCATTACCGAATGGTTACCCATAAGTTCAACAGGACATCTTATACTGATTAACGAATTTATGAAAAACGACAATTCGTTTTTATCATCACAGCTGTATTTATATGTGATACAGTTAGGTGCAATTCTTGCGGTGTTAACTTTATACTTTAATAAGTTAAACCCGTTTTCAGGCAAAAAGAAGCCACAGGAGAAACGGGAAACATGGAGTATGTGGTTTAAGGTAATCGTTGCATGTATTCCTGCGGCAGTAATAGGTTTGTTGCTTAATGATTTCATGGAGAGCTTTGAAAATTGGGTTGTTGTATCTGCCATGTTAATTATATATGGTATTGCATTTATTATTATTGAAAAGTATGGTAAGAAAACAACGATTACAAATATGAATGAAATGACATACAAGACTGCTCTTACAATCGGAGCATTTCAGGTTTTGTCTATTGTTCCTGGAACATCCCGTTCAGGCTCAACAATCTTAGGCGGAATGCTTGTTGGTTGTTCGAGAGAAATTGCGGCAGAATTTTCTTTCTTTCTTGCAATTCCTGTAATGGTAGGTGTAAGTATTCTTAAAATTACATCTCACATTCTTGATTATGGCATGATAAACAGTACCGAGCTTATTATTTTAGCTATTGGAATGGTTGTTTCTTATTTAGTATCAGTAGTTGTTATAAAATTCCTTATGAATTTTGTTAAGAAACACAGCTTTACGTCATTTGGATGGTATAGAATAATTCTTGCAATTCTGGTAATAGGATACTTTACTATATTTGCTTGACACTATTGCACAATTATGGTAAAATAATTCGGTAAAAATACATATATACGAGGGGGTAAAATTTAATGAAAAAGATTGTCGTATTGTTAAGCACATTTATATTGATATTTTCATTAACATCACCCGTTTTAGCAGATACGCCTAAGGTTACATTTAACGGTGTTCAAATGGAGTTTGAAGCGGATCCATATATAAAGAATGATTTCACAATGGTGCCTTTCAGAGCTATATTTGAGGCAATGGGTGCAACAGTAGGCTGGGACCCTGATACAAGGAATGTTATGGCATACCTTGAAACTGAGGATGATTTTATAGATGTTGGAATGCAGATTGATTTACCTTATGCATTCGTAAAAGGAGAGAAAGTAGATTTAGACATTCCAGCAGAAATAACAAATGATTTTACATTTGTACCCGTTAGATTTGTCGCTGAAAACTTAGGGGCAAAAGTAGAGTGGGATCACGATAACTACACAGTTGTTATTACTACAAAATAAAACGAGCAGATACGCCGTTACCGTTACGGCGTTATTTGACTGTTAAGAGAGTATAAAGAGGTATTATGGATAAGAAAAAAATTGAGAGAATAAATGAGCTTTCAAGAAAGTCGAGAGAGACGGCTCTGACTCCTGAGGAATTAGAGGAGCAAAAGAATTTAAGAGAAGAATATCTTGCTGATTTTCGTAAGAATTTTCGTGCTCAGCTTGATAACATAGAAATAGTTGATTAAATATACAAGTGGGAAAGAGGTATAAGGAAATGGCATTATACATTCCAAAAGATTACAGTTCCGCCCTTGATGGCAGAACAACCGAAACGGCTATTAAATTCATAAAGGATACATTCCAGAGAGAATTGATTGCCGCAATGAATTTACAGCGTGTATCAGCACCCTTATTTGTCCGTCCTGAATCAGGACTTAATGATAACCTAAGTGGTGTGGAAAGACCTGTTACATTTGATGCGCCATGTATTGGCGGTGCAAATCTTGAAATTGTTCATTCCTTAGCTAAATGGAAAAGATTAACCCTTGGTAAATATAAGTTTGATGTTGGCGAGGGTATCTATACAGATATGAATGCCATCCGCCGAGATGAAGATGTTGACAATTTACATTCAATGTATGTTGACCAGTGGGACTGGGAAGCTGTCATTGATAAAAAAGACAGAAACCTTGATACATTAAAGGATGTTGTTAAAAAGATATATAAGGCTATGCGTCGTACACAGAAAAAAGTTTGTGCCGAGTATGAGACTATTAAGAGTGTATATCCCGAGGATATTGTATTCGTTACAACTCAGGAGCTTGAAGATATGTATCCCAATGATACAGGCAAGGAACGCGAGAATAAGTTTTTAAGAGAGCACGGCGCGGCATGTATCATGCAGATAGGTAAGGTACTTAAATCAGGTGAAAAACACGACGGAAGAGCACCCGACTATGATGACTGGGAGCTTAATGCTGATATTTTGATATATTATCCCGTTCTTGATTGTGCATTAGAGCTTTCGAGTATGGGTATAAGAGTTGATGAAGAATCTTTAATGACACAGCTTAAAGCCTCAGATTGCCTTGACAGATTAAATCTTGATTTTCATAAAAAAATTATTAATAAGGAATTGCCGTATACAATTGGCGGAGGAATTGGACAGTCAAGATTATGTATGTCAATGCTTAACAAGGCTCACGTTGGCGAAGTTCAACAGTCCGTATGGCCTGATGATATGATTAAAACATGCCGTGAAAATGGCATAAACTTAATATAAATTCAACTGAAAGGACAATTACAATGAACACAGTAATTAAATCGTTATATAGAGATATGGAAAGTTATTCGGGAAAGGAAATTACAGTTTCAGGTTGGGTAAGAACTGTAAGAGCATCAAATGCTTTTGGTTTTATCGAGCTTAATGACGGTAGCTTTTTTAACAGTATTCAGGTGGTTGTAGAAGCAGACAAGCTTTCTAACTATGGAGATGTTGCAAAGCTTAATGTAGGTGCATCACTTACAGTTAAGGGTACACTGGAACTAACACCCGGTGCAAAACAGCCTATGGAAATTAAAGCAACAGAGGTAATTATTGAAGGTACATCAACTCCCGATTACCCCTTGCAGAAGAAGAGACACTCATTTGAGTATCTAAGAACAATTGCACATCTAAGACCCCGTACAAATACATTTGCAGCGGTATTCCGTGTTCGTTCAATGATTGCTTACGCAATTCATCAGTTCTTTCAGGAGCGTGGCTTTGTATATGTTCACACACCCATTATTACAGGTAGCGACTGCGAGGGTGCAGGAGAGATGTTCAAAGTAACAACTCTTGACATGGATAATCTTCCTATGACAGAGGATGGCAATGTTGATTATTCACAGGATTTCTTTGGCAAGGGTACAAACCTTACAGTAAGCGGTCAGCTTAATGTTGAAACATATTGTATGGCATTTAGAAATGTATACACATTCGGACCTACTTTCAGAGCCGAGAATTCAAACACAACGCGTCATGCGGCTGAGTTCTGGATGATTGAGCCTGAGATTGCATTTGCAGACCTCAGCGACGATATGCGTCTTGCAGAGGATATGCTAAAATATATTATAAACTATTGTTTGGAGAACGCTCCTGACGAGATGGAATTCTTTAATAACTTTATTGATAATGGTCTTTTAGAGAGATTAAACAATGTTGTTTCAAACGAATTTGCCCATGTTACATATACTGAGGCAATAGAAATTCTAAAAGAACACAACGATGAGTTTGCATATAAAGTAGAGTGGGGCTCAGACTTACAGACAGAGCATGAAAGATATCTTACAGAGACTGTATTCAAAAGACCTGTTATGGTTACTGACTATCCTAAGGAAATCAAAGCTTTCTATATGAAACTTAATGATGATAAGAAGACAGTTGCAGCTATGGATGTTCTTGTACCTGGAATCGGTGAAATCATTGGTGGCTCACAGCGTGAGGAGAACTACGATGTTCTTGTTGAGCGTATGAATGAAATGGGCTTAAATCCCGATGATTATGACTGGTACTTAGATTTAAGAAAGTATGGTACAAACAAACATGCAGGTTTCGGTTTAGGCTTTGAACGTGCGGTAATGTATATTACTGGTATGCAGAATATCCGCGACGTTTTACCGTTCCCAAGAACAGTAGGTACTGCCGAATTCTAATTTGAAGGTGTTTTAATGAAAAATATTTTAATTGCGCTTGTAATATGTGCATTAGTTTACTTTACTTATACTAAAAGTATATTATTGGGAATAGCGCTAACATTATTTATTTTAATTTATTTTATTACAAAAAAAATGCCTGTTATTATGCAGTTCAGGAGTCGTAAGTATTCCTTTGAAGGAGACTACAAGACTGCAAGAGATATATTGCAAAAAGCGGCTTCAAAACCTACTGCAACAGATGATGTGAAAATAGAGTATTCATATATTCTTATGCGTACAGGTCAGTTTGAGGAAGCTGAGCAGATACTTAATAACATATTAAGTAAACCCTTAGATAATAGTCTTCGGGGACGGGCAGTTTTACAAAGATGTTTATGCTATTATAAACAGGATAATCTTTCTGAGGCACTGGAAGATGCATACGCGTTATATAATGAGGGATTTCGAAGTATGACCTTATATGGTCTTCTTGGTTATTTCAAAGTTTTGGATAATCCTCGGTCTCAGGAAACGTTTGATTTCTGTATGGAGGCGTATGAATATGCTTCGGATGACAGAGATATATGTGATAATTTGTTGATTTGTTATTATAATCGCGGGGAATATGAAAAAGCAAAAGAGATTTCAAACTCCGTATTAGAAAATAATCCTAAATTTGTTGAAGCATGGTATCATGCGGCTCAAATTGATGTTAAACTTGGTGATTATGAATCAGCAAAAGAAAAACTTGACAAGATTGAAGATTGTAATCGTTCATATATGACAACAATTTCTGTTGAAGAAGTAAACAATCTTATGGACGAGGTTTCAAAAAAACTTGAGGTGAATAATTGATGCTAACTCCATTAGCAGACAGAGTAAGACCCAAAACCCTTGATGATGTTGTGGGACAGGAGCATCTGATAGGAGAGGGCAGACTCCTTAGAGAGATTATTGAGAATAATGAAGTTCCCAATATGATTTTCTATGGTCCAAGCGGTGTAGGAAAAACAACTATTGCCAATATCATTGCATCAAAGACTGGTAAAACATTACATAAATTGAATGCAACTACGGCCTCTGTTGCGGATATTAAAAATATTGTTTCAACTCTTGATTCATTTCTTGCTCCCGAGGGTGTGCTTTTATATCTTGATGAGATTCAGCACTTTAATAAAAAGCAACAACAGTCATTGCTTGAATTTATGGAGAACGGGAAAATCACATTGATTGCAAGTACAACGGAAAACCCGCATTTTTATGTATATAATGCAGTATTATCCCGTAGTATTGTATTTGAGTTTAAGCCCGTTTCTGCTGACGAAATAAAAAAAGCGTTATTGAGAAACATAGAACTTATTTCAAAGGAAATGTTTGATGGTTATACGCTTAACATTGAAGATGGTGCAATAGACCATATTTCTCACGCATCAAATGGTGATGTGAGAAAGGCCATAAACTCCCTTGAAGCTATTTTTATGGCAATGAAGCCAACTTCATCAGGAGAAGTAAGATTGACCTTAGAGCTGGCAGAACAAGCCTCACAGAAGAAAGCACTAAGATATGATAAGGACGGAGACAGTCATTATGATATCCTTTCTGCTTTTCATAAGTCGGTGAGAGGCTCCGACCCTGATGCTGCAATTCATTATCTTGCACGTTTGATTTCAGCGGGAGATTTACCCAGTATCTGTCGAAGATTACTTGCAATAGCCTCAGAAGATATTGGTCTTGCATATCCACAGGGAGTTTCTATTGTAAAAGCATGTGTTGATTCTGCTTTACAGTTGGGTTTCCCTGAGGCGCGACTTCCTTTGACACAGGCAGTTATTCTTCTTGCAACTGCACCTAAGTCAAACAGTGTAGTTTGTGCCATTGATGAAGCCCTGAAAGATATTGAAACGATGGACACAGGGGATATTCCCGAGCACTTGAAAGATGCTCATTATAGTGGTTCAAAATCACTTGGCCATGGCGTTTCATACATGTATCCACACTCATATCCTAATCATTATGTTGAGCAACAGTATTTACCTGACAATATAAAAAATAAAAAGTATTATGAGTATGGAGATAATAAATTAGAACAGTCAGCAAAAGAGTACTGGCGAAAGATTAAAAATATAAGTGAATAAAACTGCTATCTGTATGATTCCTGTATATAATGGGAATACTTTATACAAAATAGCGGAAAGTAAGTAATATAAACTTGCCTTTTCCGTGAACGGAGTGATAACAATGTCAAAAGGCAAGTTTTTTTTATTTCTATCAGCCTTTTTTTATGGAATAATGCCATTGCTTTCGTCAATCAGTTATAGAGGCGGTCTTAATGGAATAACATTATCTTTTTTAAGATGTTTTCTTGCCTTACCTTTGTTGTTTATTATGATAAAAGCGGACAAAAAAAGCTTAAAATTAACTAAAAGACAGTTTAGAGACATTTTGTTGTTGGGTACTATTGGCGGAGCTATACCGATTTTACTGCTATACTTGTCTTATGAATTTATACCAGTTGGTCTTGCAACAACGCTTCACTTTGTTTACCCCTTAATAATTGTTATAACCATAAGCATATTACAACGAAAAAAACTATCAAGATTAACCTTGTGCTCTGTTTTACTTGTAACAACAGGTATATTTATGTTTGCTGATATAAATTTTAATGTTAGTAAAATTGGTTTATTACTTGCATTACTATCAGGTGTTTTATATAGTTTCTATATTTTATATATTGACATCAGTAAATTATATAAATTAGACA